>CAYMLW010000085.1:0-13369 GCA_964391035.1 uncultured Gemmatimonadaceae bacterium | reverse complement strand
TCCAGCCGGGATACTTCTTCTCTGCAAAACCCGACATAGGTGGATGTAGAGGAGTTGGAGGACCACCTGCGGGACCAGATCGCGGAGCTGAGCGAGGCCGGTCTGGCGGAGGACGAGGCGTTCCTGGTGGCGGTGAAGCGGATGGGCGACCTGGACGGTCTGTCCCGGGAATTTGCCCGGGAGTACTCGGAGCGGCTGTGGAAGCAGCTGGTGGTCTCGGCGGAGGACGGTGCAGCGCCGGGGGAGGCCATGCGGGAGGGGGCGGTGGCGGTGGGGCTGGCGTTGGCGGCCGCGGTGGCCATCAAGGTCCCGGAGCTGTTCGGCGTGCGGATCGCCGAGGATGCGTTCTACGCCCTGAACTTCAGCCTGTTCGCGCTGCCGTTCCTGGCCGGGTTCTTCGCCTGGAAGCGCGGTGTGGACCCGGTCCGGCTGGCGTGGCTCGGGGTGGCGTTCGTGACGGCGGCGGTGATCGTGAATGCGCTGCCGTTCGAGGAGGGCGGGCACACGGAGGCGTTGACGGCGCTGCACCTGCCGATCGCGCTGTGGCTGGTGGTGGGCATCGCGTACGCCGGGGGGCGGTGGCGGGACCACGCTCGGCGGATGGACTTCGTGCGCTTCTCCGGCGAGTGGTTCATCTACTACGCGCTCATCGCGGCGGGCGGCGGGGTGCTCATGGCGTTCACGATGTTCGTGTTCGAGGCCGTGGGGCTGGACGCGGAGGTGCTGCTGGCGGAGTGGATCATGCCGTGCGGCGTGGTGGGCGCGGTGGTCATCGCCGGCTGGCTGGTTGAGGCCAAGCAGAGCGTGATCGAGAACATGGCGCCCGTTCTGACGCGGCTGTTCACGCCGCTCTTCGCGCTGCTGCTCCTGGTGTTCCTGGGGACGATCGCCTGGACCGGTGCCGGGCTTGACGTGCAGCGGGAGCTGCTCATCGGCTTCGACCTGCTGCTGGTGGTGGTGTTGGGCCTGCTGCTCTACGCGATCTCGGCCCGGGACCCGCAGGCGCCTCCCGGTGTGTTCGACTACCTGCAGCTGGTGCTGGTGGTCTCGGCGCTGGTGGTCGACGTCATCGCGCTGTGGGCGATCGCGGCGAGGATCTCCGAGTTCGGCTTCAGCCCCAACAAGGTGGCGGCGCTGGGCGAGAACCTGATCCTGCTGGTCAACCTCGGGTGGTCCGCGGTCCTCTATGCCCGCTTCCTGGCCGCGCGCGGCTCGTTCACCGCCCTCGAGCGGTGGCAGACGGCGTACCTGCCCGTCTACGCCATCTGGGCGGCGATCGTGGCGGTCGGGTTCCCGGTCCTGTTCGGCTACCAGTAGTCGTTCCGGTTGACCCGGAGAGCGCGGGCGGGATAGACTGCCGCGGCAGTCTATCGCCGCTGCAGTCCCACCGATGGAAGGGGAAGAACCGTGGCCGGTACCGGGTCCAGCGCGTCGGGGAAGCCGCGTCTGAGCTTCCCCCAGATGTTCAACATGAGCTTCGGCTTCCTGGGCATCCAGTTCGGCTGGGGGCTCCAGCTCGCCAACATGTCGGCGATCTACGAGAAGCTGGGCGCCTCTCCCGAGGAGGTGCCGATCCTCTGGCTCGCGGCGCCCATGACCGGGCTCATCGTCCAGCCGATCGTCGGGATCCTGAGCGACCGGACCTGGGGCCCCCTGGGGCGGCGACGGCCCTACTTCCTGGTCGGCGCGATCCTCGCCTCCGGGGCCCTCTTCGTCATGCCGACGTCGACGGCGCTATGGATGGCTGCCAGCCTGCTCTGGATCCTGGACGCTTCCATCAACATCTCCATGGAGCCGTTCCGGGCCTTCGTCGCCGACAAGCTGCCGGACGAGCAGCGGACCACCGGGTTCGTCATGCAGTCGTTCTTCATCGGGATCGGCGCCAGCCTGGCCAATGCGCTGCCGCTAATCCTCCGGCTCCTGGGCGTGGCGGGCGAGACGGCGAGCGGCGTGCCGCTCACCGTGAAGTACTCGTTCCAGATCGGCGCGCTGGTCTTCCTGCTGGCCGTGCTCTGGACCGTGATCACCTCACGGGAGTACCCGCCGGAGGACCTGGAGGAGTGGCGTCGGGAGAAGGAGGCCCGGAAAGGGAAGGCGCTCGCGCTCTTCGCGGACATCGGCCAGGCGATCCGGGAGATGCCGACCACGATGAAGCAGCTCGCCGTCGTCCAGACGTTCACCTGGCTCGGCCTCTTCTGCATGTGGCTCTTCTTCGTGCCCGCCACCGCACGCCACGTGTTCGGCGCCGAGAGTGCCGCCTCCGAGCTCTACACCCGGGGCATCGAGTGGGGCGGGTTCGTCATGGCCTTCTACTCCATAACCTGCTTCGTGGTGGCGTTCGCGCTCCCCAAGCTGGCCAAGCTCAGCAGCCGGAAGATCGTCCACGCAGGCGCCCTCACCTGCGGCGGGCTGGGCCTCCTGTCCATGTACGTCATTCAGGATCCGTACGTCCTCATCATGACCATGGTCGGCGTCGGCATCGCATGGGCCTCCATCCTCGCCATGCCCTACGCCATCCTCTCCTCCGCCCTCCCGCCCGAGCGCATGGGCGTGTACATGGGCATCTTCAACTTCTTCATCGTCATCCCCGAGATCATCGCGGCCGTCGGGTTCGGGCCGGTGATCCGCCTCGCATTCGGCACAGGGAACCCCAACGCGCCGCTGTACGTTGTGATGATCGGAGGCGTGTCGCTGCTCCTCGCCGCGGCGTCGGTGGCCTGGGTCTACGACCCGGGCGACGGTGAGCCGCCCCCGAAGGCGGAGATGTTCGAGCACCAGGAGCCGCAGCCCGCCGGCTGATCGGCCGTCGGCTCCCACCGAAGGGGAATCGGCTCGGTATCGGATCGCGCCGGGCCGACGCCAATCGTGTCGGGAATCACAACCCGGTACCCGAAGCCGTTGACAGCGGTGCGTCATGGTCACAATGTTCGCTTCGGGGGGTTCTCACCGCGCGGACTTCCGCAGGGTGGAGGAAGGGAAGGGGAGGGGGGATCGATGAGAGTTCTGGTCCGTGGTCGACACGGCGGCGGGACCTAACGTATACCGACGAATCGGACCGTCGAGGGAATCGCGACCGGTGCGATCTCGCGCTCGCTGCTCACCGCCGGGTGGGTTGTGGCCGCGTTCTTACCACGCTGGAGGTCATGAGATGTCACTCAATCGTATGATCCTTCCCGCATTGCTCGGGCTGCTGGTGGCGGTCCCGGCGAGCGGGCAGAACGGAACGCTGGCGGGACGCGTGTTCGACGCGTCCACGCTGGAGCCTGTCGCGGGTGCGACGGTAACGGTCGGGGAGCTGGGCGGGATCACGAACGACTCCGGCCGTTTCCTGATCACCGGCGTACCGGCGGGCACGGGGACGCTCCGGGTCCAGCAGATCGGCTACGCGGAGGCGACGCGGGAGTTCACGCTCGGGGCGGGTGAGACGGTCACGCTGGAGATCGGGCTGAGCGCGGAGGCGGTGGGGCTCGGCGAGCTGGTCGTGACGAGCAGCTACACGCGCGAGGAGAGCAAGGACCTCACGGGTGTGATCGAGACGATCCAGCCGGAGCAGTTCAACCCGGGTCGCACGATCAGCCCGGAGGACCTGATCCAGGGCAAGGTGGCCGGTGTCCAGATCTTCGACAGCGGCGAGCCGGGCGGCGGCGTGTCGATCCGGATCCGCGGCGGGACGTCGGTCAACGCATCGAACGAGCCGCTCTTCGTGGTGGACGGCGTGCCCCTGGCGGTGGGCGGCGGGATCTCCGCCGGCCGGAACCCGCTCAACTTCCTGAACCCGAACGACATCGCCAGCATGACGGTCCTGAAGGACGCGTCGGCGACGGCGATCTACGGGTCGCGGGGCGCGAACGGCGTGATCCTGGTCGAGACGTTCAGCGGTCGGGACGCGCTGGACGCGGGCGGCTCCCAGCTCTCGTACAATGGCAGCATCTCGGGCTCGCGGGTGGCGGGCGAGCCGCAGATGCTGGGCACCAGCCAGTTCCTGGAGGCCGTGCGGGTCTACGCCCAGTCGGCGGGTGAGATCCTGGGCTCGCGGGACACGGACTGGCGGGACGCGGTGCAGCAGGACGGGATCGGCCACGAGCACAACGTGGCGCTGGCCGGCGCGACCCGTGACTTCACGTACCGCCTGTCGGTGGGGTACCTGGGCCAGGAGGGCGTGCTCCGGGGGACCGACACCGAGCGGGCCAGCGTGGGGATCAACTACGGGCAGAACTTCTTCGGCGACGAGGTCCGGATCACGGCCAACGTGAAGGGCTCGCACGCCACGGACCAGTTCACGCCGGGAGGGGTGATCGGCAACGCGAACATCTACGCGCCCACCCAGCCGGTGTACGATCCGTCGAGCCGGTACGGCGGCTACTTCGAGTGGGACAGGGACCTGTCGCCGGTGAACCCGGTGGCGGAGCTCGAGCTGGTGACGGATGAGGGCACGACGCTGCGGAGCGTGGGTGACCTCGAGGCCCAGGCGAACCTGCCGTGGGTCGACGGGCTGTCGGGCACGGTCCGCCTGGGCTACGACGTCACCAAGACCAACCGGGAGATCTACCGCCCGACGTTCCTGTTCGGTGAGGCCCGAAACGACACGCTGGCCGGCTTCACGAGCCACGCGAACAACACGCAGGTCAACACGCTCCTGGACGCGTTCCTGAACTACAGCACGCGGCTCTCGCCCTACCAGACGGATGTGGACGTCACGGCCGGTTACACGTACGAGGATTCCCGTGCCGAGTTCCCGTACTTCGAGGCCCGGGGGCTGGAGTTCGACTACCTGGGTACGGCGGGGATCCCGGCGGTGAAGCAGCAGCGGACCACGAACTGGGTGGACAAGAGTCGTCTGATCTCGTTCTTCGGCCGGGCGAACGTCACGATGCTGGACCGCTACCTGCTGACGCTGAGCCTGCGGCGAGACGGCTCGTCGCGGTTCGGGCCGGAAGAGCAGTGGGGTCTGTTCCCGGCGGTCGCCCTGGGCTGGCGGATCAGCGACGAGCCGTTCATGGATGAAATGAGCGACCTCTTCTCGAACCTGAAGTTGCGCGCCTCGTGGGGCGTGAACGGGAACCAAACGTTCGCCAACTACCAGCAGTACTCGACGTACGTGCTGGGTGAGAACACGGCCCAGTACCAGTTCGGCGGCGGGTTCGTCCCGACGATCCGGCCGGGCGCGGCGGATCCCGGGATCAAGTGGGAGGAGACCACGTCGTGGAACGTGGGTGTGGACTTCGGTGTCCTGAACGAGCGGTTCACGGGTTCCCTCGACTACTACTTCAAGGAGACCGAGGATCTGATCTTCACGGTGCCCGTGGCGGCGGGAACGAACCTGTCCAACTTCCTGACCACGAACATCGGATCGCTGCAGAGCCAGGGCTTCGAGGTGAGCCTCGAGGGCCGGATCTTCGAGTCGGATGATCGGGAGGGCTTCTGGTGGACGGCCGCGTTCAATGCCGCGACGAACGCCAATGAGCTGGTCCGGATCAACCAGTTCGGCGGGGGCGAGACGATCCCGGTGGGCGGGATCGCCGGCGGCGTGGGCAACACGATCCAGATCCTGACGCCCGGCCAGCCGATCAACTCGTTCTTCGTCTACGAGCACATCCTGGACGACGACGGCCTCCCGATCTGGGAGGACCGCAACGGCGACGGCAACATCGACGAGCAGGACCTCTACGTCGACCGGAACGGCGATGGCGTGATCAACCAGGACGACCGGCGGGTGTTCAACAGCCCGGACGCCGACTGGCACTTCGGTCACACGTCGACCATGGGCTACGGCCCGATGGACATGAGCTTCACGCTCCGCGGGTCGCTCGGGAACTACGTCTACAACAACGTGGCTTCCAACTACGGGCACTACCGGGCGCTGCGCTACGTCGACGTGCCGAACAACCTGCACCAGTCGGTCCTCGAGACCGGGTTCGAGCGGGAGCAGTACTTCTCCGACTACTACGTCGAGGACGCCTCGTACCTCCGGCTCGACAACCTGACCATCGGCTACCGGTTCCAGCCGCTGGCCACCGGGACCCAGATCCGGGTTTTCGGGACGGCCGAGAACCTGTTCACGCTGACCGAGTACCGCGGGGTCGACCCGCTGGCCGGTGTAAACGGCATTGACAACAACCTGTACCCGCGCTCGCGCACGTTCACGCTCGGCGCGACGGTGCAGTTCTGATGGCCGACACGAGAGAAATGGACAGAACCATGAAGACTATCTTTCGGACGAAAGCCGTCGCCGTCGTGCTGGGACTGGCCGTCCTGATCGGGGTCCCGGGCTGCACGGACCTCGTGGTCGAGCCGGAGAGCACGGTGGTGGCCGCCAACATCTTCAACGAGCCCGAGTCGTACCGGGCGTTCCTGGCCAAGATCTACGCGGGCCTGGCCGTGACCGGCCAGCAGGGCCCGTCGGGGAACAGCGACATCCAGGGGATCGACGAGGGCTTCGGCCAGTACATCCGCGGGCTCTGGCAGCTTCAGGAGCTGCCGACCGACGAAGCCGTGATCGGCTGGGGCGACGTCGGGCTCCCCGAGCTCGTGACCATGCAGTGGAGCTCGAACAACCAGTTCGTCAGGGCGATGTACGCGCGCATCTTCTACCAGATCGCGCTGGCCAACGAGTTCCTGCGTGAGACCACCGTCGCCAAGATGGAGGCCCGGGGCGCGAGCGCCGGGCTGATCGAGCAGGTCCAGGGGTACCGGGCCGAGGCCCGCTGGCTGCGGGCGCTCAGCTACTGGCACGCCATCGACCTCTTCGGCAACGTGTCGCTGGTGGACGAGGACTTCGTCATCGGCGCGACCCCGCCGCAGCAGGCCACGCGGAGCGACGTCTACAACTTCATCGTGAGCGAGCTGACGGAGATCCGGGACGAGCTGCCCGGTGTCGGGCAGGCCGAGTACGGCCGGGCCGACCAGGGGGCCGTGGCCATGCTGCTGGCCAAGCTCTACCTGAACGCCGCGGCCTACGGCGTGGGCGATGCCTCGGCGCAGGCCATGACGGAGGCGGCCAGTGTCATCAGCGGGCCCTACCAGCTGGACGACAACTACCAGGAGATCTTCCTGGCCGACAACCACACCTCGCCCGAGATCGTGTTCGCCGTGCCGTTCGACGGCGAGAACACGCAGACGTGGGGCGGGACCACGTTCCTGGTGGCGGCGTCCATCGTCGGCAACATGAACGCGGCCGACTACGGCACCGGCCAGAAGTGGAACGGACTGCGGGTGCCGCCGCAGTTCGTGAACAAGTACGAGGGCGGTGCCGGCGGGCCGGACGGCCGATCGCACATCTTCTACACGAACGGGCAGTCGCTTCAGATCAGCGAGTTGGGCGCGGGGGACCAGGGGTACGGCTACCCCAAGTACCAGAACAAGACCTCCACGGGCGGCAGCGGGTCCCACTCCACGCACATGGACACCGACTACCCGATGTTCCGGCTGGCGGACGCGTACCTGATATACGCCGAGGCGTGCCTCCGGAGCGGCGGGGGCGGCTGTGCCAGCACGGCGCTGGACTACGTGAACGCGATCCGGGAGCGGGCCTACGGCGATGACAGCGGCAACATCACCGCGGACCAGCTGACGCTGGACTTCATCATCGACGAGCGCGCCCGCGAGCTGGGGTGGGAAGGCCACCGGCGGACCGACCTGATCCGCTTCGGCCTCTTCACTGGCGGGAACTACCTCTGGGCGTGGAAGGGCGGCGTCCAGAACGGGCAGGCGGTGGCGGATTACCTGGCGCTGTATCCGATCCCGGCCACGGATCTGCTCACCAATCCGAACCTGACGCAGAACCCCGGCTACTGAGGCCCGAGCGAGAAGGAGTGCAGATATCATGAGGATCAGGAATTTCGCGACAATCGCGGGAGCGCTCGCCCTGCTAGCCACCATGGCGTGCACGCCGGACGAGTATCCCACCGAGCCACGGTTCGACATCGAGCCGCCGACGGAGGAACCGGGCCACCTGTTCAAGTACAACGTGAAGCCGGATGTGCCGGTGTCGCTGGTCACGATCCCGGGTGAGCTGGTCGATCCGAACTGGACCCCCGACCAGTCGCCGGTTCTGGAGAACGCCTGGGAGGTTACGGTGGAGCTGTCCCCGGGCACGTACGAGTACAAGTACGTGTTCAACAGCACGGACGGCTGGGCGGGGAACATGTGCGACGAGGGGACGTGGGGCCATCCCGACTACGAGAACAGCGTCGACCCGGACAACGTCGGGAGCTGCAATGGCGAGAACGCCTCCATCGAGATCACCGAGGCGGGGCCGCATACGTTCCGGTACATCGTGCCGGAAGGCGTGGAAGTGACCGAGCTGTATCTGGCCGGCTCCTTCCAGGGATGGACCCCGGGCGACTCGCCCATGCACGAGACCTACCAGCTCTGGATGGCGCTGGAGCCGGGGACGTACCAGTACAAGTTCCACTTCAACGGCGACTCGTGGGCCGGGAACATGTGCAACGACGAGTACTGGGGTGACCCGGACAACGACTTCAAGGTCGACGTCAACGTGCAGGAGTGTAACGACGGCGGGAACGCCGTGGTCACCATCGACTGAAGCCCGCTCGACAGCGTGGAAAGGGGCGGGGCGGCGGTTGCCGTCCCGCCCTCTTCGTCCCGGTCCTCCCCGGGAGCGAGGAAGCTCGGATGCAGCGAACCGAAACGGGCGGCCGGACCGGGCACCGCATGGCGGCGAGGGAACCCCTTCCGTGGTGCTTCGCCGTATGCATCCTCGTGGGTGTGGTCGGCGCCCTGGCCGGGTGCGGCCCGGGCGGGTCCACGGGCCCGCCGCAGGGACGGATCCCCGACCCCGTCGTACGTCCCTCGCTTCCGGCCGCCTACGTGCCGTCGGGGCATGCTGCGGCCGGGGATGTCTTCGTCCACCTGTTCGAGTGGAACTGGAGCGCGGTCGCCGGGGAGTGCGAGGCGGTGCTCGGCCCGGCCGGCTACGCGGCGGTGCAGGTGTCGCCGCCCCAGGAGCACATCGTGATCCAGGGACGGCCGTGGTGGGAGCGGTACCAGCCGGTGAGCTACACCCTCGAGGGCCGGTCCGGCGACGCTGCGGCCTTCGCCACCATGGTAGGCCGTTGCGCCGACGCGGGGGTGGACGTCTACGTCGACGCGGTCATCAACCACATGACGGCGGGCTCCGGGACCGGGACCGCGGGCACGGCCTACACCAAGTACGGCTACCCCGGACTGTACGACGAGTCGGACTTCCACGAGCCGTGCATCGTCGACGACTACCAGGACGAGGCCAATGTCCAGGACTGCGAGCTCCTGGGCCTGGCCGACCTGGACACCGGCCAGGCGGATGTCCGGGCGACCCTCGCCGGGTACCTCATGGAGCTCGTCCGGCTGGGCGTGGCGGGGTTCCGGATCGATGCCGCAAAGCACATGCAGCCGGTCGAGCTGGACAGCATCGTGGACCTGGTGAACGAGACGGCGGTCGGGGAGGGCCATCCCGTCCCGTACTGGTTCGCCGAGGTCATCGACCACGGCGGCGAGGCCGTCGCCGCGGAGGACTACTTCGGGCTGGGCTTCTCGTCCGGCGGCTCGACCGACATCACCGAGTTCCCGTGGCGGGGCGTGGCCGACAAGGTCACCCGCCTCGGGAGCCAGCGGGTCTCGGACCTGCGCGAGTTCTCGCCTTCGAGCTGGGGGATCATGCCCGCCGACAAGGCGGTGATCTTCCTTCAGAACCACGACACGCAGCGGGGCGGCGGGATCGGCCACGGAGACGGCGATCTGTACCGGGTCGCACACGTGTGGATGCTCGGACACCCGTACGGCTACCCGAAGGTCATGTCCGGCTACGCGTTCGAGGCGACCCCGTCCGGCCGTGATGCCGGGCCGCCGACCGCCCCCGATGGCACGTCCGCCGACCCGGTCTGTCCCGACGCGTTCGAGCTGGCGGAGCCGGGCGATTGGACCTGCGTCCACCGGGACCCGGTGGTCCGCGCCATGGTCGGCTTCCGGCGGACCGTGGCGGGCACGCCCGTCGCCGACTGGTGGGACGATGGCGCCGACGCCATCGCGTTCTCCCGCGGGGAGCGCGGCTTCGTCGCCATCAACGGCGGCGAGGAGGCGGTCGAGGTCGCCACCCCTACCGGGCTCCCCGACGGCACCTACTGCGATGTCCTCGCCGGCGGCGTGGCGAACGGCGCCTGCGCGGGCGATTCCGTCACGGTCGAGGCCGGCGCGCTGACGGTCGCTGTGCCGGCGCTGTCGGCCCGGGTCTTCCACGTGGAGGCACGGCCATGAGCGCGGCCCTGCGTCGTACGCCCGCGTCCGGAAGGACGGGGACGCGGTCCGAGGGATTCTGGCGGAGGGAACTCCCCGCCGCGTATGCTTGGCCGTTCGAGCGCTGACCTGTAGACACCCGCGAAGAAGGAGAGCCCCGATGGACTCACTGAGGCACCGGCTGGCCCGGGCCACCATCCTGTCCCTGCTGGCCGGGCTGACCACGGCGGACGCCGCCTGGCCGCAGGAGCCCGTCGAGGTCGCGTCGCCCGATGGGAGGAACGTGGTGGAGGTGGGGGTGGTCGCGGACCGGGACGGCGGGCTCTTCTACCGGGTCCGGCGAGACGGCCGCAACGTCATCATGCCGTCGCGGCTGGGCTTCGAGCTCCGTGACGCGCCACCGCTGCGGGACGGGCTGCGGATCACCGGCACGGCGCGGGGCCGCGCGGACGAGACGTGGACCCAGCCGTGGGGCGAGGTGGAGCAGGTGCGGAACCACCACAACGAGGTGCGGGTGGCGGTGGAGGAGGAGGCCGCGCCGGGTCGCCGGTTCGATGTGGTGGTGCGGGCCTTCGACGACGGCATCGCCTTCCGTTACGAGCTGCCCGAGCAGCCGGGCCTCGGCGAGTTCGCGATCATGGACGAGCTCACGGAGTTCAGCCTGGCCATGGACGCCCGGGCGTGGTGGATCCCCGCGAACGAGTGGAACCGCTACGAGTTCCTCTACTCGGCGTCGCCGGCCAGCCGGCTCGGGCTGGTGCATACGCCCTTGACGCTGGAGATGATCGGCGGGCCGTACATGGTGATCCACGAGGCGCACCTGGTGGACTACGCCGGAATGAACATCGAGGGCACGGAGACCCGGACGCTCAACGCCTCGCTGTCGGCGTGGGCCGACGGCGTGAAGGTCCGGGGACGGACGCCCTTCCAGTCGCCGTGGCGGACCATCGAGATGGCCGACCGGGTCGAGGACCTCCAGCCGGCGACCATGGCGCTGAACCTCAATCCGCCCAATGTGCTGGAAGGCGCCGACTGGATCGAGCCGATGAAGTACATCGGGATCTGGTGGGGCATGCACATCAACACCATGACCTGGGAGTCGGGTCCGCTCCACGGCGCCACCACCGAGAACGCCAGGGAGTACATCGACTTCGCCGCCGAGCACGGGATCGGCGGCGTGTTGATCGAGGGCTGGAACCTCGGTTGGGACGGCGAGTGGATCGAGAACGCCGAGCAGTTCTCGTTCACCGAGCCGTACCCCGACTTCGACCTCGAGTGGGTGGCCGCCTACGCCGAGGAGAACGGCGTCGAGCTGATCGGCCACCACGAGACATCCATGGGCGTCGAGAACTACGAGGCCCAGCTCGAGGACGCCTTCGACCTGTACCAGCGGCTGGGCGTCAACGGCGTGAAGACCGGCTATGTGGGCGACGAGACGAGCGAGGGCCACGCCCACCACGGCCAGTGGATGGTGCGCCACTGGCGGCACGTGATCGAGCGGGCCGCCGAGCACCGGATCACGCTCGACGTCCACGAGCCCATCAAGCCGACCGGGGAGCGACGGACGTATCCCAACATGATGACCCGCGAGGGCGTGCGAGGGATGGAGTACGCCGCGTGGGGCGGCGAAGGCGGCAACCCGCCGGAGCACGAGACCATCGTCTTCTTCACCCGCGCCCATGCCGGGCCCCTAGACTTCACGCCCGGCGTTTTCGACATCTTCATCGAGTCATCCCCGACGGGGCCCCGGGCGCCGGAGGAGGCACGGGTCCGCACTACACTGGCCAAGCAGCTCGCCCTCTTCGTCGTGCTCTACTCCCCCCTCCAGATGGCCGCCGACCTGCCCGAGAACTACCGGGGGCACGCGGCCTTCCGGTTCATCCAGGACGTGCCGGTCAACTGGGAGCGGACCGAGGTCCTCGAGGGCAGGATCGGGGACTACGTGATCGTGACTCGCCAGGAGAGGGCCGGCGAAGACTGGTACCTCGGCGCCATCTCCGACGAGGAGGGCCGCACCTTCCAGGTGCCTCTCGACTTCCTCGACGCCGACCGCCGCTACGTGGCCCGGATCTACGCCGACGCGCCCGACTCCCACTGGCTGACCAACCCGCTGCCCGTCGTCATCAGCGAGCGGCCCGTGGATGCCGAGAGCGTGCTCACGCTGGAGCTGGCCCCCGGCGGCGGACAGGCGATCCGGTTCGTTCCGGCGGACGGCCCTCGAGGCTGACGGCCCTCGAGGCTGACGGCTGACGGTAGACGGCTGACGGCTGACGGCTGACGGCTGACGGTAGACGGAAGACAGTCCAGGTCCACGGGAGACGGCGTGCGCCACCCGTGAACCGACGACCGTGGACCGTACGCCGTGGAGCAGCTACCTCAGCGCTGCCTCGACGACGATTTCCACGTCCACGTCCTTACCCACGACCAGCGTGGCTGCCCAGTCCCCTACGCCCACGCCGAAATCGCGACGATCCAGCGTCGTGGCCGCCCGGAAGCTCGCCACCTGCGAGGCGCCGCCCACCATCGGGCGCATCTCCTCGGGGATCTCCTGGATCCCGAGAATCTCGATCGGCAGCTCGACCTCCCGCGTCACGCCCTTGATCGTCAGCGGTCCCGTCGCCACCAGCGTCCTCTCACCCGTCGGTCGCACCGACGTGCTCCGGAACGTCATCCGCGGGTGCGACTCCGCCTCGAAGAAGTCCCCCGAGCGCAGGTGATTGTCCCGCCGGTCGTTCTCCGTATCGATGCTCGCCACGTCCACCGCCACCTCCACCGAGCTGGCCGCCGGGTCCTCCGGGTCGTAGCGCAGCTCCACGTCGAACGACTTGAACTTCCCCGTCACCGGCGTGAAGAAATGCTTGACGGCGAACGTCACCTCCGTGTGGTTCTCATCCACCTCCCAGATCGTGGGCGCATCCAGCGGCGTGGCCGCCAGCGTCGACAGTCCCAGTGCGGCAATGATCAGTCCTTTCATCGTCATCCCATTCTCCCGTTCCATGGTTCCAAGCGTTTCGCCTGTTGGCGTCTCTCGGGGGTCTAATACTTTTGTACCGAGATAAGTTCCCCGGGGGCGACCCGGTCAGCCGGCTGTTCGTCGCGACGTCGCGGTCAGCCGTCTGTTCGTCGCGACGACGCGGTT
>CAYMLW010000084.1:0-13535 GCA_964391035.1 uncultured Gemmatimonadaceae bacterium | reverse complement strand
CGGACACGGACACGGACACGGACACGGACACGGACACGGGACACGGACACGGACACGGGACACGGGACACGGGACACGGACACGGGACACGGGACACGGTGCATGGTGCACGGGTCTTCCTGGATGTCCGCTGGAGGCCACTCGACCTCCTGCTCCGGACCCCGGTCGGCCCCGCGAACGTGCCCGACCCCCGGTCCACTCCGAGCGTTGACACGGCCGATCGGCCAACGGTAGCTTCGAGAACCCCCCGATCCCCCACGGAGTCAGCCGTTCCATGCCACCCATTGTCCAGCCGCTCATGGACCGACGGGTCCCTCACTGGACCCTCGCGTACCTGGCCGCCGGGTGGGGCATCCTCGAGGCGGTCGGGTTCCTGGCCGAGCTCTACGGATGGAGCCAGACCGTGCCCCGGGTGGCCGTCATACTCCTGGCGGCCGGGCTCCCCGCCGCCGTGGTCGTGGCCTGGTACCACGGCGCGAGCGGGTCCCAGAAGGTCAGCCGGGTCGAGGCCGGCCTGCTGTCGGTGATCGCCGTGGCCGGTATCTTCGCCGCCGCGCTCTTCGGCCCCGCGGCCGCGGACGCCGGCGCCGGCAGCGGCGAGCTGTCGGTGGCCGTCCTGCCGCCCGTCAACCTCACCGGCGACGAGGGCCAGGAGTACTTCGTCGACGGGATGCACGACGCCCTGATCTCCCAGCTCGCGCAGGTCGGGGCGCTGCGGGTTATCTCGAAGCGGTCCACCGTCCGGTACGCGGGGAGCGACAGGTCGATTCCCGAGATCGCGGTCGAGCTCGGCGTGGACGCGGTCATCGAGTCATCGGTGTCCCGTTCCGGCGATTCGGTCAGCCTGAACGTCCGGCTGATCCAGGCCGAGCCCCGGGAGCGGCTGATCTGGTCGGACCGGTTCGACGCGGTCGTGCGGAACGTGGTGGCCATGCACGGCGCAGTCGCCCGTTCGATCGCGCGGGAGGTGGATATCGGCGTCTCGCCGGAGCGGCAGACGCGGCTGGCCATGGCCGAGCCGGTGGACCCGGCCATGTACGAGGCCTACCTCCGGGGCAGACATCTCCTGGAACGTGGCGACCCGGCCGACTTCCAGCGCGGGCTGGCGTATCTCCACCAGGCCGTCAACGAGGACCCCGGCGAGGCCCTGGCGTACGCCGGCCTGGCCATGGGGTACGCCACGCTGGGCCACGGCCCGGCCCCACCACCGGATGTCTGGCCCCGGGCGCTGGAGGCGGCCGAGCGTGCCGTGGCCCTCGATCCGAACCTGGCGGAGGCCCACGCGGCCCTGGCCGATGTGAAGCTCTACCACGCGTGGGACTGGGAGGGCGCGGAACGGGCGTTCCGCCGCGCGAACGAGCTGAACCCCAGCCTGGCGTTCAATCGGTACCATTACGCGTGGTACCTCTGCCTGATGGGCCGGTACGAGGAAGCGATCGTGCAGCACAGGCTGGCCAAGGAGCTCGACCCGCTGACGCCCGTCCACACGGCCTGGCTCGGGGGGCTCTACCTGTGGGCCGATCGCCCACCGGAGGACGCGATCGCGGAGGCCAGGAAAGCGCTCGAGCTGGACCCGACGGCGCCGCCGGCCCTGCACGTCCTGGGCGACGCGCTCATGGCCGCCGACCGCACGGAGCAGGCCATCGAGACCCACCGCCGCCTCGCGGAGATCTCACCGGCCGGGGCCTGGATCCTCGGCCGGACCCTGGCCGCCGCCGGGAGGGAGGCGGAGGCCCGTCGCATCATCGACGAGATCGACGACGGCGAGGCGACCATCCCCTGGAACGCCTTCGGCCTCGCGGTCATCCACACCGCCCTGGGCGAGCACGACGAGGCGTTCCGGTGGGTGGCCCACGAGCCGCACCACGCCTGGCTCCCATGGGTGGCGGTGGCGCCGTGGACGGCCCCGCTCCGGGACCATCCGGGCTACCAGGACTTCCTCGATCGTCTGGATCTCCCCCCACAGGTCACCCGTCTCGCCGCCCTCCCATGACAACCCGGAGCGACCGACGAGGCGACCCGGCCCGGCCCCGACGCCGAACGGTCGCCTAGCCGGCACGGAGGATCCTGTGTTCCCCGGTCGCCTCCTCGACCTCCGTCCAGGTGCCCGGGGGCGCCGGCAGCAGCCGACGGCTCCGCGCCCGGACCAGTGGGTCCAGTGCCACCCCGACCACGACGCCCACGACCGCGGCCGCGGCGAGGATCGGGATCGGCGGGTCGGCGGTGCCGAGGGCAAGGGCCGCGCCCACACCGCGCTCCGCCCGGAACGCGCCCGCCTGCCAGGCGACGGCGGTGATCGCCTGGGTCGCCTGAGCAGGATCAGGAACAGAATGCCCGCCGCCGGCACCCGGTGGCAGCGACGGGACATGGGGCGTATCGTGCACGATACAGAGCACCGCCCATCGCTGGCGATCACGCACGAGAGCAAGGAACCATGGCCCCTCGGATACTGGTCCCTCTGGATGGCAGCGCTGAGGCGGAGTACGCGCTGCCCATGGCAGTCCAGCTCGCCCGCCGCCTCGATGCCACCCTCCGGCTGGTCCACGTCCACGGCATCGTGTACGGTCACGACCGGTCCGACGTCCGGCCTGCCGAGGAGTACATGGACGAGACGGTCGGCCGGCTGCGCGAAGACCCGGACGTCCCGGTCGAGCCGCTGCTGCTGGAAGGGAACCCCGCCACCGAGCTGTCGGGCCACGTGCGGGAACACGAGTTCTCGCTGGTGGTCCTGGCCGCGGACCCGAAGAGCGCCCTCGACCGCTTCATCGAGGGCAGCGTGAGCGAGACCATCATCCGCTCCGCCGGAGCGCCCATCCTCCTGATCCGGCCCGCCGCCCACGAGGGCCGCTCGCCGCCGGAGGCGACGTACCGGCGGGCACTCATCCCTCTCGATGGCTCCGCCGCCTCGGAGAAGGTAGTGGAGCCGGCGCTGGAATCGGGCCTCCTGACCGACGCCCACGTCACCTTCGTGCACGTGGTCGACAAGGCGGGCCGTGCGGCCGGCAACCACGAGTACGGCGGCCTCGATGTCTACCTCTCGGGGGTGGCCGAGCGCCTCCGTGATCGGGTCGCCCGGGTCGACGCCCGCGTGATCGAAGCGGAGGAGGCGGCCGGAGCCGTGCTCACGCTGGCCCACGCGGACGACGCGGGCCTCATCGCCATGTCCACGTACGGCCGCGGGGGGTTGAAGGAAGCGCTCCTCGGCAGCACCGCCAAGAAGGTGGTCCGGGAGGCCGCGGCGGACTTCCTCCTGGTCCGGAAGCGCTGAGCGTCCTCGCGTCCGTGCTGCGGGGGTGGGACCGCGACCTCGATGGGCGGCCGCGACAATCGGCCTTCGCGCCGCCCCTATGATACCTGCCCGTGACGAACGGGACCCATTCAGCCGCCGAATCATGGGAGGAAGGGATGAAGACAGCGGTCGCGGGATTCACCCTCGCCCTGCTGCTGGGGCCGCCCCACGCCGGGGCTCAGGCGACGGGGCCGGAGCGACCGGGCTACCGGGTGACCGCCTCGGTGGAGGACGACATGATCATCGCCGAGGCCTGGATCACGGCGCCGCCGCACCTCCTCCAGGACGGCTGCGTCCGGATCGATACCCGGGCGATCACGAGCGACGCTCGCGCCGGCACCGTCGTGGCCGTGACCGACCCGGCCGGGCGTACGGCGGAAGTGACCGGGCGCAACGGCACCCTCGTCCACTGTCGAGGCCCGGACGCGGGGCCGCGCCCCGTGCCGCTGGGGCTCCGCTACCGCCTGCCCCTCGGGGATGGAGGGTTCGGCGCCGACCTGGGCTACTACCTCTACGGGGCCGAGCGACCGGACACCCGCTGGTATCCGGAAGTGACTGGCCCCGATGGGCCGGTCCACTTCGCGGACTTCGACGTGACCCTGGAATGGCCCGACACGCTCACGGTGCTGACCTCCGGCGCCCGGTCCGACCTGCCGGCGACGCCCGGCCGGCGCCGGGCCCGGTTCCGGGCCGACCACATCGAGGGTTTCACCCTCGCCCTCGCCTCGGGCCACGAGCGGATCGAGCTCACCAGGGAGGGATTGGCGGTCGAAGTGCTGGCGCCGCCGGACCTGAGAGAGGAGTACCGGGCCGTGGGCGAGCGGGCGCTGGAGGCGGCCGTATTCTACCGGGACCTCTACGGCTTCTTCCCGAAGGAGCGGCTGGGGGTGCTGCCGGGCCCGCACAACTACACCGGCGGGTGGCCGCTGCCCAACGTGTTCATGGTCCACCGGGGCCGGCTCACCGAGGACTTCGTCCGCTTCATCACCGCTCATGAGCTCGGTCACTACTACTGGGGTCTGCACGTCCTCGACGAGGGGGAGCGGCTCGGCTGGCTCATGCTCGCCAACGGCATCATTGCCGACCAGCTGTACCTGGCGGACCACTACGGCCGCACACTGGAGGAGCAGTGGCGCGCGTCAGGCTACGGCGACTGGCTCGAGGACTTCCTCACCGCCCACGTCGCCGGCTGGGAACAGCGGCTGGGGCTGGACCGCGACCGGGCGGACGGGCTGGAGTTCGACTACAACAGCCTGATCCGGCATGGTAAGGGGGCCACGGGGCTCTACCTCCAGGTGCGGCGACTGGGCGTGGACCGGTTCGTCGCGCTCCAGCGCGCCCTGCTGCGCGAGTACCGCCACCGGCCCCTGGGGGGGTACCACTTCTTCGCCCGCCTCGAGGCCGCGGGCGCCGACGGGGCCGTGGAGTTCTTCGACCGCTGGGCCCGGGGCGACGCCAGCATCGGCTACGAGGTCCTGGCCGTGCGATCCCTCGATGACACGGCGGGCCACCAGGTGATCGTGGGCCGCGTCGGCACCGTTCCCTACCCCATCGAGGTCGAGATCGAGGGCGACCGCCGCACCGTGCGGCGGACCCTCTGCGGCGCCCGTCGCGACACCCTCGTCGTTCCGCTGGAGGCCCCGGTTCGGGTGCGCTTCGATCCCGACGGGGCCGTGCCCATGTGGAACAGCGCGCACCCGGAGATCCGCGGCGCCTACATCCACGCGCTCTACCGCGCGGGGCTGAACGAGCCGTTCCTCGTGCTCGCCCGCGACCACCTGGCCCGGCACGACGACCCGCGCATGCTCCGGCGGCTCGAACGATTGCTCGAGCGGACCGGAGAACTGGAGCACGGGCCGCCCGCTCTCATCCGCGGAGACGGCGATGGTGGAACGGAGGGCTCGCGGCAGCCGGGACAGGGGGCTGACCCATGACACTCCTCGTGGATCAGGGGGACGGTCGACCCGGGAGGACGTAGCCGACCTCTCGCAGCGCGCGCCGGAACGCCCGCTCCGAGGCCGCCGGCACGACGACGCGCGTCTCCCCGGCACGGATGCAGAGTCCGGCCATCCGGGAATCTGCGGTGATCAGCTCGGCGATATTCGCATCGCCACACTCGATCAGGCGGGCCGCCCCGCCGTCGCGAACGGCGTGGGCGCGCGCGGCGATGTCATCGAGCAGGCGCTCGACCGTTGCCGGCAGCTCGCGCTTGCCATGGGTGGCGAGGAACGAGCGGAAGGTGTCGACGGACTCGCCCGCCTCGATGGCGGACAGCAGCGTGTCCGGCGAGATGCGCCAGACGTGCTCGGAGAGCGGCTCCGCGTAGCGCTCGATCAGCATCCGGTCGGCGGGGGAGAGTCCGCGCGCGCCGTCCACGATCTCGAAGTTCGGCAGCACCTCGAGGTCGGCGGGCGGCTCGACTTCTCCAGGCTCATACGACGCGCTGACCCCGAGCGCGTAGGCGCCGAGGGGCGTGAGGCGGATGAACCTCAGCCCGTCGTAGCGGCTGAGGAACGTTAGGTTGTCGGTGCCCCAGATGTGGTGGTAGTCCGGCCGTGCTCCGGCCGGCGGGATGCAGGCCACGTCCACGAGCCCGAGGGTCGCGGCGTACTCGAAGATCAGGCAGAGGGCGTACCGCGCCTCGAGGATCTCCCAGTCGCCGTAGCCGGCGTAGCCGAGACTTCCGTACTGCTTTTCGAGGATGTAGAGGTCCCAGGGGTCGCCATCGGCCACGTCGAAGTCGTACCCGGCCGCGCGCACGTAGCGGAAGAGCTCGTCGATGGCGACCCAGCGGCCGACGGGGCACTCGGCCAATGCGTCACTGACCTGGCTTCGCCGGTATCCCGGGTGGGTGAGGGAGCGCCGGCCCCTGCCCGACTGGCCGCGGATCGCGTCGACGCGGGACAGCTCGTCGAACCCGTCGACCCCGATCCAGGCGTCCCAGAGGTCGCGGACCGCGTCCGCCCGGCCCCCGGGCGCGGCGCCGAGCACGGCCGAGCCGGCCTTCGACAGGACGAGCCGGCCGCTCCGCAGGCGGGCCAGCGTGCCGGCATCGAGCAGCATCGGCCAGGCGAACGCCCGCACCGAGCCGATCTCGCCGCCGGGTCCGGCATCGGCTTCGTCATGGTAGAAATCCCCGCCGTCGAGCACCCGGGCCACGGCGCGAACGGACGCCGCCGTGGGGTGCCGCTTCTTCCGGGTGAGGGCGATCTTCCCGTCCTGGACGAGGCGCAGCACGGCCTCGAGGTCCCGCAGCGCCGTCCGCTCCATCTCCCGGACCCGGAGCGGTTCGCTGCCGACGACCTCTGGCACGAAGTCCATCGCGTCCCGGTCCCAGCGTCGCCCCATGAGGTCGACCGCGTCCGGCAGCTCGTCCAGGGTCTCCAGTGCGGCGCGTCGGGGCTCGGGCACGAACTCGCGCAACCGCGCGCGCAGGTCGTCGGGCAGGGTACGGCGGTCCGGGAGGAAGAGGCGCAGCCGCGGCGGCGTCTTCTTCTTCGGCCTGGGCTCGCCCGACGGGTGGTAGTCGCCGCTTTGGCCCGGCAGCCGGCCCCAGTCCGGGTCGCCGCCGTACTTGGAGCGGAACGCGTCGGCGTCGAAGCGGCCATGGCTCGAGTGGACCGCTTCGGCCACCGCGGCCCGCTGGAGCTCGTCGAGCCGGCCCCAACTCTCGCGCAGCGCCCCACCGGCCATGCCCGCCGTGATGGCGGCGATCAGGTCCGCCTTCCGCCGGGGCCGCTCATCCGAGACCAGCTTCACCAACCCCTTCAGGTTCTGCACCCGGAAGGCGCCGAGGGCGTCGGCCAACGTCTTCATCGAGCTCACCATGCGTCGTCCGGCTCCTCCCGCTCCTCGTCCACGACAATGCCGGCGGCCGCCAGCTTCCGCTCGAGGGCCGGCCGGCCGCGGGTGTCCACGAGCTCGACCACCTCAGGCCCCACCCGTCTCGCCCTGTCGCCGGCCGCCGCGGCCACCCGGGCGGCCGTCTCCTCGTCCGGGCATTCGACGAGCACGGCCGTACGCAGTGTGACTCGCCGGCAGCGCTCGACCCAGCCGGCGATCTCGCGCTCGACGTTCGCGGGCAGCTCGCCGGCGTGGGCGCGGAGCGTCCCGAGGATGTCCCCGGCGGTGAGCCCCGCGGCGGCGGCGGTGAAGACGGAGCCTCGGGTTATTCGGAACACGGCGCCGACCCCGCTGCCGATCCGCTCGGCGAAGCGGGCGATCTCGGCTTCGGCCAGCGGGGACCGTCCGGTGAGGACGATCTCGAAGTCCGGCTGTACGACCACGGCGGCCGCGGCCTCGGCGGGCGCCGAGTACTCGAGTTCGTCGATGAGGCCGAAGAGGTACCGGCCGATCGGCGTCAGACCGATGGCGAGGTCGTCCTCGTGCGTGGCGACCCGGAGCGCGCCGAAGGGCACGAGCCGCTCCAGCGCGGTCTCGATCAGGATCTCGATCCACACGCGTTCGCGCTGCTCGGGTGTGGCCACCCGGGACACCCCGAACGTCCACGCGAAGCGGAATAGCCGCACGTTGCTGAGGGCCTCGACGCCGCGGGACCCGTGATAGCGGAGGAAGCCGTCGAGGGAGACCACGCCGTCGTCCGGCAGTGCCGCAAACGCCTCGGCAAGGCCGGCCACCAACGCCGGGTCCGGGTAGCCGCGCAGGTCGATCGCGCGGGATGGAGCGATGGAGAGTCGCGGCTCCGACGACGACGAGGGCCCCGGGAGCCGCGGCGCATCGGGACCATCGCCGGCTCCTGTACGGCACGCCGCGACCTCTTCGCGCACCGGCTCGAGAACCGCCCGCAGCCGTTCGATCGCCGGGAGGGCCATCCACGCCCGTGCCTGGGCGGTCGGCTCCCGCACGTTCGACCGTCCCCGTGTGGCCCAACAAAGCAGTCCGAGCCGATCGAGCGTGGCGATGGCCCGGTAGACGCGAGGCTCGGGGTCGCAGTCATCGAGCTCTTCGAGCACCCCGTCCAGCCGGGCGTCGTCCGAGAGGGGCTGCAGCTCGGCCGCGAGCCGTTCATGATCCCGCACGTACAGGTAGCCGTCCGCCTGGCGAAAGCGCGGCGGCTCGGCGCTGGCGGCGACCAGCAGGGCCACCATGTCCTCGAAGAGGAACGGCCGCGAGAACGACACATCCGGCTGGAACGGCTCGGGCGGCGCCGGGGGCGTACCGTGGAGCCGCTCGAGCACCCGCGGCCAGAGCGTGATGACGGGATCGAGGTCGTCTGGCGTGAACGCGGGAAACAGCACGAGCTGTCCGACCGCCGTCCGCAACGCGGCCGACAGCCGCTCGGCGGACATCGCGGCGAAACGGTCCGGCAGCTCGCGGAACGGTACCGGCTCGTCGGCGGCAGCCAGCTCCCGCACTACCTCCCTGGCGGCTTCATGGGCGTACGCCCGCGGCGACCGCGGCGCGTGCGGGATCGGACCATCGAGGAACCGGTCGAGCCAGTCGGTGGACGCCACGTACCCGGCCAGCTGCGAGTCCGTGGCACGGTAGACATCGACCGCGCTCAGCAGGTTGTCGCGCTCGATGCGCGTGGTGTGATCACGCACGTACTCGAAGAGCGCCGGATCGCTGCCGTTCCAGATCGACCGGTGCCGGAACATGGACCGCGCCAACCACACGAAATCCCGGGCGGCCGGGTGCTTCCTGGCTGTTGATGCACCCTTCGGGACGGTGACGAACCGCTCCTGGATGAGCATGTCGAGGTCATCGCCGAAACGGGAGACGGCCGGGTCAGCGCCCGACTTCCACTGCAGGAAGGCTTCCCGTGAGCCGGGCGAGAGGCGCTCCCAGACGGCCGCGCGCCGCCAGACGTCGGTCCAGTCGATGTCGGCGAGCCTCATCCGCGTCCGTTCCCCCGCGAGGCGCTGTCGCCCGCGTCCATGATCTCGTATTCGTAGCCCTGCTCGCAGAGGAAGAGCTGCCGCTTGAGGGCGAAGTCCTGCTCGACGGTGTCGCGGCTGACCACCGTGTAGAAGTGGGCCTGGTTCCGGCCGGCCTTCGGCCGCAGGATCCGGCCCAGCCGCTGCGCCTCCTCCTGCCTCGAGCCGAACGTGCCCGAGACCTGGACGGCCACGGCCGCGTCCGGCAGGTCGATGGCGAAGTTGGCGACCTTCGAGACCACGAGGACCGGGACGCGGCCCTCACGGAAAGACTCGTACAGCTCGTCCCGACGCCACTGCGGTGTCGAGCCGGTCAGCACGGGCGCCCCGAGCGCCTCGGCCAGGCCGCGGACCTGGTCGACGTACATCCCGATCACGAGCGCCGGCTCCGACGCGTGTCGGGCGAGTAGACGGCGAACGATATCCAGCTTCGCCGGGTTCTCGGCAGCGATCCTCGGCCGGCGGCGCGCCTCGGCCGTGGCGTACTCCATTCGCAGCCCATGGGCCATGTCGACCCTGACCTCCGTGCACCTGGCCGTCGCGATCCAGCCCTCCCGCTCGAGGGACTTCCACGGCACGTCCGCCTTCTTCGGGCCGATCAGGGCGAACACGTCATCCTCGCGGCCGTCCTCCCGAACCAGCGTGGCCGTCAGCCCGAGTCGGCGGCGCGCCTGGAGCCCCGCCGTCACCTGGAACACCGGCGCGGGCAACAGGTGGACCTCGTCGTAGATGATCAGCCCCCAGTCCCTGCGGTCGAACAACCCGAGATGGGTGAAAGGCTCGTTCCGCCGGTGCCGATGCGTGAGGATCTGGTACGTGGCCACCGTGACCGGCCGGATCTCCTTGACCTCGCCATCGTACTCGCCGATGGCCTCGGGCTCCAGCGTGGTCTTGTCCAGTAGCTCCGCGATCCACTGCCGGCTCGCCGTCCGGCCCGTGGTCAGGATCAGCGTGGACGCGCCCAGCCGGTCCATGCAGGCCAGCCCCACGATGGTCTTGCCGGCACCGCACGGCAGCACCACGACGCCGCTGCCGCCGCCCTCCGCGCCGTCGCCATGAAACGCCTCGGCCGCGGCGCGCTGATAATGCCGCAACGTGAACGGCTCGCCCGTGGCCGTCCGGTCGCGGAGCCCCACCTCGAGCGATTCGCCGGGCGTGTAGCCGGCCAGGTCCTCCGCCGGGAAGCCGGCCTTGACCAGCGCCTGCTTCAGTCGGCCTCGGGCGGCGGGATCGACCCGGAAACGCAACGGCGAGGCGCGCCCGACCAGGTGCCGGGCCACCTTCTCCTCCCGCGCGATTCGCTCCGCGACCGGGCGGTCGGCGCACTCGAGGACCAGCCCCCCCTCGCCGCGCACGAGACGAAGCAACCCGTACCGGTCGGCGTAATCGCGGACCCGCGTCAGCACCGTCGCCGGGACCGGATACTTCGCGTACTCGCGCAGTACATCGACCACCCGGTCGGCCTCGATGCCGGCCGCCCGCGCGTTCCAGATCGACAGCGGCGTGATCCGGTAGGTATGGATGTGTTCGGGCGACTTGACCAGTTCGGCGAAACCGAGCAGCGCGTCCCGGGCGTCCCGGTACCGCGGGCTCGCCACCTCGACCAGTACGGTCTGGTCTCCCTGCACGATGAACGGGTTGTCGGCTCGGATCTCGGTCATTGCTGCCCGGCTGCTGGTTCGGGGTGGTGCCACGGCCGCCGGCGACGAGGACCGGCGCCGATCTGCCCCCCGAAACTAATGCACTCGGGGTCTGGCGCAACGCCCGGGCGGGAGGGATCGGGGTCGCCCGCGGCCCGGGCTCGGCTCTGAGGCTGAAGGGTGCGTCGCAGTCGTGGTCGGAGGTGATCACGGCTCCGGGAGCGGCCCCACCACGAGAAGCTTGACGACGGGCTCCGTCCGTCCGCAATGTGGACGGCAACCTCCTATCCAGGACCGCTCGTGCCCTCTTCGGATTCCCCCCTCGCCGCCGTCATGGCCCTCGGCTTCGCCATGCTCCCCGCCGTCCTGACCGCGGGGATCCATCCCGACCCGGCGGCCGGACAGGAGGGACGGAAGGGCCCGGCCCCTGCCACGGCGTTCGCCGTCCCCCGCCTGGACGGCCCCATCGACCTCGACGGCCGCGTCGACGAGCCGGCCTGGGAGGCCATCGAGCCGCTGCCCCACGCCATGCACGCGCCGACCTTCCGGGGCGAGCCCACGGAGCGGACCGAGTTCCGGGTGACCTACGACGACAGCTACATCTACCTGTCGTGCCGGGCCTACGACTCCGAGCCCGCCGCCATCCGGGCGCCCTCACTGGAGCGGGATGACGGTGGGTTCGGCAATGACTGGTGCGTGATCAACCTCGACACGTTCGACGACAACGAGACCTCCCTCACCATGGGCACCTCGCCCGCCGGGATCCGCACCGATGTGGTCTTTGGCGGCGACGCCACCGCCGCGCCCAACTTCTCGTGGAACACCTTCTGGGACGCTGCCACTTCACGGGATGACGACGGCTGGTACGCGGAGATCCGGGTCCCCCTGTCCAGTTTGCGCTTCCAGCGGGAGCCGGGGACGGACCGGGTCGTCATGGGGCTGGCCGTCTGGCGGCTCATTGCCCGGAAGAACGAGATCCATACCTGGCCCGCCATCTCGCCCGAGTGGGGCACCTTCAGCTTCTTCAAGGCGTCCCAGTTCCACGACGCGGCGTTCCGGGGCATCGAGGCGAGCACGCCCCTCTACGTCACGCCCTACGTCCTGGGCGGCGCCGGCCGGACCCACGACCTGAACCCGGCCGGGACCGGCTACCAACCCATCACCGAGACAGTGGGCGATGTCGGCCTCGACGTGAAGTACGGGCTCGCCTCGAATCTGACCCTCGACCTCACCGTCAACACCGACTTCGCCCAGGTCGAGGCCGACGACCAGCAGGTCAACCTCACCCGCTTCTCTCTCTTCTTCCCCGAGAAGCGCCAGTTCTTCCAGGAGCGGGGCGAGATCTTCGACTTCTCCCTGGGCGGCTTCAACCGGATCTTCCACTCCCGCCGGATCGGGATCGTGGACGGCCAGCAGGTCCCCATCTTCGGCGGCGCCCGCCTCGTGGGCCGGCTCGGCGACTGGGACCTGGGCATCCTCGATATGCAGACCGCCGGGACCGACCTGGCCCCGTCCGAGAACATGGGCGTGCTCCGGCTCCGAAGGCGCGTCCTGAACGCCAACTCCTACCTGGGCGGGATCCTGACCAGCCGGATCGCCGCAGAGGGAGGGGCCCGCAACGTGGTCTACGGCGCCGACGCCATCCTCCGGCTCTTCGGCCAGGACTACCTGACCGTCAACATCGCCCGCTCCCATGACGAGCCGCCGGACCCCGTGGATTCACCCGACCCCGGGGCCGGCGGGGCCCACACGCCCGCCCCGTCCCTCCTGGAGCAGGCCCTGCTGCGCGTCGCCTGGGATCGCCGGGGCGCCGATGGGCTGGGGTACGGCCTCGAATGGGTCCGTGCCGGCGCCGACTTCCACCCGGACCTCGGGTTCCTCCTGCGACGGGAGTATACCAGCGCCAGCGGGTCGCTGGGCTACGGCTGGCGGCCGGGCGAGGCGTCGCCGATCCTGACCCACGGGCCGACGCTCACCGCCTCCGTCTTCACCCGCAATGCCGACGGCGTGGTCGAGACCGTGCAGCTCGAGCCCCGGTGGGCCATCGCTCTCAAGTCGGGCCACTCGCTGACCGCTTCCGTCGAGGCCACGCGGGAGCTGCTGGACCGGGGCTTCGGCCTCCCCGACGACGCGGAGGTCCCGGCCGGGGAGTACACCTTCGCCGCCGCCCGGCTCCGGTACTCGCCGCCGCCCGGCGCGCTGATCCGATCCAGCTTCAACCTCGGCGCCGGCAGCTTCTACGACGGCACCCTCCTCTCCGCCAGCATCGGCCCGACCTGGAACGTCTCCCGACACCTC
Source organism: uncultured Gemmatimonadaceae bacterium (assembly GCA_964391035.1). GTDB lineage: Bacteria > Gemmatimonadota > Gemmatimonadetes > Longimicrobiales > RSA9 > JAWVYT01. Next base: position 411 of record CAYMLW010000084.1, on the reverse strand, counting down.
GAGCTCAACGGCAGCTACGGGATCGACGCCATCCGACTCCCCGACCGCGACCAGGGCTTCACCGCCCACATCGCCCGGCTCCGGGCCCGCGTCATGGTGTCCACCAAGCTCTCCACCTTCGCCTTCCTCCAGTACAGCTCCACCGCCGATCGCCTCGCCCTCAATGTCAGGTTCCGCTACAACCCGTCCGAGGGCCACGACCTCTACATCGTCTGGAACGAGGGCGTCCTCACCCGCCGCCACCGCCTCGACCCCGTCCCGCCGCTCAGCGAGCGCCGCACCCTCCTCATCAAGTATTCGCGGCCGTTCACCTTCGAGTTGTGAGGCCGGTCGGCGGCGTCCTCATGGGCCCACCAGCACGACTGGACAACGCGGCAGCGACAATGTCCCTATTCGGATCCCTGTCCCTCC
>CAYMLW010000083.1:0-13593 GCA_964391035.1 uncultured Gemmatimonadaceae bacterium | reverse complement strand
CGCCGGCCCTGGACACACAGAGCGCCCCGTCCCACTTCACCGTGGAGGCGGGGCGCTTCTTTTTGCCTCCCCGAGTACCCGACCCGAACGGCCCACCTGCCTGGCCCTCCGTATCCGTGGCTCTGTGCGTATGCGTGCAGTTCCAGGAAGGCTCTGTGAGGTTGGTGGAGAAGTGCACCGACCCCTCGGTCCACGTAGGTTTCCCGGCATGACAGACGAAGAGAGGAACGCCGCACCGCCCGAGCCCGAAACGCTGTTCGAGCGGCTCTCGGCGGGCGCGGACACCCGGGCGGGACTGGTGGCGCTGGTTGGCCGGCCGAACGTGGGCAAGTCGACGCTCATGAACGCGTTGATCGGCGAGAAGCTGAGCATCGTCACGGCGAGGGAGCAGACCACCCGGGAGCGGGTGCTCGGGATCCTGTCGGAGGACGGCGTCCAGCTGGTGTTCGTCGACACGCCGGGGCTGCTCGAGCCGCGCTACCTTCTCCACGAGTCCATGGTCGGGGAGGCGCTGGCCGCGGTGGCCGACGCGGACGTGGTCCTGCTGCTCCTGGACCCGACGCAGACGGACTCGCCGGTCCCGGATGCGGGAGTGCTGGACCGACTCCGGGCACGGGGCGGCGCGTTGGTCGTGGCGATCAACAAGATCGACGGGACGTCGCCAGAGGCGATCGCGCAGTTGGCCATCTGGTCGCAGGAGGAGCTGGGCCGGGAGCCCCGGGGCATCTCGGCCCTCACGGGCGCCGGCGTGCCTGAGCTCCGGGCCGAGCTGGCGGGAGCGCTGCCGCCATCGCCGTTTCTCTACCCGGCGGACGATCTGGCGGCGCAGCCCGTCCGGTTCTTCGTGGCGGAGCTGATCCGGGAGACCATCTTCGAGGAGTACGGGCAGGAGATCCCGTACGCCACCGCCGTTCGGATCGAGGAGTACCGGGAGTCGGAGGACCCCGTCTACATCCGGGCGGAGATCCTGGTCGATCGGGACAGCCAGAAAGGCATTCTGATCGGGAGGGGCGGCCGGGCCATCAAGCGACTCGGGAAACGGGCCAGGGAAAAGATCGAATCCTTCACGGGGTACCGGGTGTACCTGGATCTGTGGGTGAAACCGTTGCCGGGCTGGCGGAAGAAGGCGTCCACGCTCGAGCGACTGGGCTACCATGTGCCGGAGGACGAATCGTAATGCTGGACGACCGACTGTTGGAGATCCTGGTCTGCCCCAAGTGCAAGGGGGAGTTGGAGTATCGGGAGGAAGCGGATACGCTCGCCTGCCATTCATGCGCGCTGGTGTACCCCATCCGCGACGGCATCCCCGTGATGCTGATCGACGAGGCGGAGCCCCTGCCCGGCGCCGGAACGACGGAGGCCTCCTGACCCTCTGGCGGAGCGTGGGCGGGCGAAGCGGCCCGATCCTGCTCTTCCTGGCGCTCGGGTCGACGCTCCTCGCCCCAGCCGTCTTCGACGCCGCGGCGGCGCAGGGATCGGATGACGCCCCGCCCAGGCCCGAATGCTGTCCGCTCCTGCTGGTCCCCGTCGGCGCCCGTGCGAGCGCCCTGGGGGGCAGCAACACGGCATTGCCCGGTTCCGGTGCGGCCTTTCGCAACCCGGCAGGCCTCGCCGCGATCGAGGGCGGGCGATTCGTCATCCACCACCTCGACAATGTGAGCATCAACACGCAGGTCGAGGCATTCACGCTCCTGTTGAGCCCCCTCGGCGTGACGCTCGGCCTCTCGTACCAGCTCTTCGACAAGGGGGACCACCCGACCATCGATCCTTCGGGCATCCCCACCGGTGAGCTCGCCCTCCGGGACCACCTCCTCGTCGCGTCCCTGGGCGTCCCGCTGCCCGGGGGACTTGCGGGCGGCATCAGCTACCGGTACTTCCAGGAGCGCATCGACTGCACGGGTCAGTGCGGTGGGGAAGAGAGCACGTCGGCGACGGGCGCCGTGGACATCGGCATGCTGTACAGCCCGAGCTGGGAGCCGGCCCTGGCTGTCGGCATCGCGCTGGTGAACATGGGGCCGGGCATCGTCGTCGAGGATCGTCCCGAGTCGAATCCACTGCCGAGCCGGATCCACCTGGGCCTAGCCTACGATCTCCTGGACCGGCTCGACATGGAATACGACATCGCGTTTCGGGTGGCGCTGGACGTCCGGGACCGGCTCCTCGACCTGGGATCCACCAAGCTGGTGGTCGGCCTCGAGCTGGACGTCCAGCAGGCCGTGTTCCTCCGGGCCGGTTACGTCCCCGGGCAGGGCCTCGGAACGGGCGCCGCCGTCGGGTTGGAGCTGCGCTACGACCGGTTCGACGTGGCCGTGTCGCGCTCGTTCGTGAACTCGCAGCTCGGGGCCGACACCGATCCCTTCCAGGTCTCATTCGGCCTCAACCTGTAGCCGCCGGGAGACCCCGTCACCGCGGTCGAGGCCACTACGGTGGCCGGCCGTGGCCCGGTTCTCGCGCTATTATGTACATTTGCACCGGGGTCCGCCCCGGGATTCACACGCACCCTGAGAGCACACCGCATGGATATCACCGCTGAAGCGGTCATACGACACCTTCAGTCGGACGCGCGCCGACCGCTGAAGACCAAGGAGCTGGGCCGGGCCCTGGACGTGGGCGAGGCCGACTACGGAGAGCTGAAGGAGCTGCTCGGCCGATTGGTCGAGGACGGCGTCCTCTACCGGACCAAGGGACAGAGGTACGCGCTGCCCAGGAAGATCAACCTGGCCGTGGGCCCTCTCCAGGTGATCCGCAGCGGCGCCGGCTTCGTCGAGACCGAAGAAGGTCCGGACGTGTTCGTGCCCGCCGATCGTCTCGGGTCGGCTCTGGCCGGAGACCGCGTGGTGGCCCGGGTCGAGCGCCGCCGGCGTGGCGATCGGCCCGAGGGCCGCGTCATCAAGGTCCTGGAGCGAGCCCGGACCACGGTGGTAGGGGTGTACCATCCGGCGCGGAACTTCGGCTTCGTGGTCCCGGAGGACCGGAAGCTCAAGAAGGACGTGTTCATCCCGCCGGACCAGGAGGCCGGCGCGACGGACGGTGACGTGGTGGTCGTGGGCATCACCAGCTGGGGCGACGGGCACCGGGGCCCGGCGGGCGAGGTCGAGCGGGTGCTGGGTAAGCTCGGGGAGGCGGGGGTAGACGTGCTCGCCGTCGTATTCGGCCATGAGCTGCCGCTGGAGTTCCCGGGCGAGGTGGACGCGGAGGCGGAGGCGCTGCGCGAGCGGGGGGCACGCGCGGGGCACGAGCCCGGGCGACGTGACCTGCGGGGGCGGCTGATCTTCACCATCGATCCGGCCGACGCCAAGGACCACGACGACGCGCTGTCGATCGAGCGAGGCGAGGACGGGCTCTGGCATGTGGGCGTGCACATCGCGGACGTATCGCATTACGTCGAGGAGGGCGGCCGTATCGACCAGGAGGCGTTCAAGCGATCGACCAGCGTGTACCTGGTGGACCGGGTCATCCCGATGCTCCCGGAAGCGCTGTCCAACGACCTCTGCTCGCTCCGGCCGCACGAGGACCGGTTCGCCGTGTCGCTGCTCCTTCGTCTCGACGACGAGGCGAACGTGCGCGACTACGAACTGGTCCGGAGCGTGATCCGGAGCGCCCACAAGCTCGCGTACGAGGATGCTCAGGCGGTCCTCGACGGCACGTCCTCGATCAGCGATGAGGTGGACCGTGCCATCCGAGACCTGAGCGGGCTGGCCCGGAAGCTCCGGGCCCGACGGGAGGCCCGGGGCAGCATCGACTTCGACCTGCCGGAGGCCCGGGTGGTCCTGGACACGGCCGGCGAGCCGACCGACATCCAGAAGATCCTGCGGCTGGAGGCCCACCGGCTGATCGAGGACTTCATGATCCTGGCCAACGAGGTCGTGGACCGGGCGGCGCGGGAGCGGAAGCTGCCGTTCCTGCACCGCGTCCACGAAGCGCCGGAGCTCGACGCCCTCGAGCAGCTCCAGGGGTTCCTGGCCAGGCTGGGCGTCCGCATCCCGGACCGCCCCACGCCCAAGGACCTGCAGGACGCCATCGCCCGGTTCGATGGACGCCCCGAGGAGAGCCTCGTGTCCACGGTGGTGCTGCGGTCCATGAAGCGGGCCCGCTACAGCGCCACGCCCCTCGGCCACTTCGGCCTGGCGACGGACCACTACACCCACTTCACGTCCCCCATTCGCCGCTACACCGACCTCATGGTCCACCGGTTGGCCACGCGTGCCCTGGTGGACGGGGAATCGCTTCCCGAGGAGCTGCGTCGGGACCGACTGCCCCAGGTGGCCCGGCGGACGAGCGAGCGAGAGCGCGTGGCGGTCGACGCCGAGCGGGACAGCGTCGACCTGAAGAAGACCGAGTTCATGGAACAGCACGTGGGCGACGCGTTCGAGGGCACGGTGAGCGGCGTGACCTCGTTCGGGCTCTTCGTCCTGCTCGACCGCTACTTCGTCGAGGGACTGGTCCACGTGAGCTCTCTCGAAGACGACTACTACGCGTTCTTCGAGGATCGGTACGCCCTGGTTGGCGAGCACACCGGCCGGCGGTTCCGGCTCGGTGACCGCGTCCGTGTCCAGGTCGCAGCCGTCAATCTCGAGGAACGCAAGATCGATTTCGTGCTCCAGGACGGCTCGTAAGGCCGTATATTGAAGAAATGGCACACAGCTTTGACACGTCTGGAGGGCCAGGGTATTTTCGTTCCTCCCCTCCCCACGGTCATGACCGAGCCCGGACGGCGATGCACTTCAAGCCGCTCGTAGCCTATCGTTCAGCGGCTTCAGAGCCCATCCCCGCAGTGGTGCGCGAGCTTGCGGACCGCCACGACATGACCGTCGTGGAGGTCGGCAGCTGCGATGACGTGGTCGAGCTGGTGAACCGGTCGTTCCCCGCCGCCATCGTCTATGGCCACCCGGCCCCGAGCACGGCCCTCGATACCTGCCGGACCCTCAAGGGGGAGGCCTTCAGCGCCGTCATCCCGGTGGTCTTCGTGGACGAGACCGACAGGGAGCGCGGGCTGGCGGCCATGGAGGCGGGCGCCGACGAGTTGCTCATGAACGACATGTCGCCGGAGGAGCAGGCCGCCCGGCTCGACATGGCGCTGCACCGGGCCGGGCGGGACGTCAGCGTCCATCCCTCGACCCGGCTTCCGGGGACCGCCCAGATCGAGCGGGACATCACCGAGAGGATCAGCAACGGCGGCCAGTTCGCGGTCTGCTACGCCGACCTCGACTACTTCAAGGAGTTCAACGACCGCTACGGCTACCAGCGGGGCGACACCGTGATCGGCATCGTGTCACGGATCCTGCGCGACCTGGTCCGCGCGCACGCGCCCACGGGCTTCATCGGGCATATCGGCGGCGACGACTTCATCTTCAACCTCCCCCTCGAGCCAATGGACCGCTGCTGCCAGGAGATCCTCGAGATCTTCGACCTGCTCATGCCGTTCCAGTACTCCATCGAGGACCGGGAGGCCGGCTACTTCCGGGCCAAGGATCGGCGTGGCAATCTGCACCGGGTGCCCCTGATGAGCCTGTCGATCGGCGTGGTCACGAACCGGAACCGGACGTTCGAGCACCCCGGCCGCGTGAGCGAGCTGGCCAGCGAGATGAAAGCCTACGCCAAGACCCTTCCGGGGTCCGTCTACGCGGTGGATCGCCGTAGCGACGACGAAGCCGACGAGGATTCGCCCGAGCAGACCGAGCCATGAACCTAGCCTGTCCGTCCTGCAGCACCGTGTATCGCATCGACCCGGAACGCGTCCCCGAGGGCGGCGCCCTCACGCGCTGTCGCCAGTGCGACGCGCCCTTCCATGTCCCGCAGCATGTGGCTCAGGCCCCCGGCGCAGTCACGACGGCCCGACGCCCCACCGCCGTGGAGAGCGCGCCCGCACCCCCAACGTCTCCCGGGACGGTCGCAGACGGGGCGCCCGACGACGAAGCCGCGGCGGCGCCGGGACCGGACACGGAGCCGGGGGGACCGGCCGCGGGCCCATCCGTAGGGCCGCCCGGCGAGGAGTCGCCGACGTCCCCGGCGCCGGCGTTCGGGCCACAGGATCCGGAGACGCGAGCCCGGCGTCTGGCCCGGGCTCTCGTGTCCGACATGAAGGTGTACAACCCGGAGAAGTGGGAGGAGAGTCGCGGCCAGGGCACGCTCCGTGCCGAGTTCCGGGACGAGATCCTCAAGAGCTGGGACGAGTACGTGGAGCAGGTCGGGGAGCGCATGGCCAAGCGGACGCCCCATTTCCGGGACGCATTGAACGAGATTCTGGCGGGCGGGGAGCGCGTGTTCTGAGGGCGCCAGATCAGTTGCAGCGGGCCGGTGGCGCCGTTATCTTCCGGCGTCGCCAGAACACACGGGGCCGTCCGATCGGGCGGCCCATCGTATTAGGAGCATTGCATGTCTGAGTCGCTGGACAGGCTGCGTTCGCAGCGGAAGCGGATCGACGCACTCGGGGGGTATCTTTGACGTCGCTGCCAAGCGCAGTCGACTGGAGGAGCTGGAAGGCCGGATGACGGAACCCGGATTCTGGGACGACACGGACCGGGCCCGGAAGATCACGATCGAGGTCAACGACATCAAGGGCTGGATCGAGCCCTGGAAAGCGGCCCGGGACCGGGTCGTGGAGCTGGTCGAACTGGCGGAGTTGGAGGCCGCCGAGGCGGATGGGGATCCGGAGCTCCGGGGCGAGCTGGAGCAGGCCTCGGAGCGGCTGGAGCGGGAGATCGAGAAGCTGGAGCTGAAGAACATGCTCCGGGGCGAAGACGACCACCGCGACGCGCTGGTCACCATCCACCCCGGGGCCGGCGGCACAGAGTCGCAGGACTGGGCCGAGATGCTCATGCGCATGTATTCGCGCTGGGCCGACGGCAACGACTACGAGGTGGAGGTGCTCAACCTGACGCCGGGCGAGGAGGCCGGCATCAAGGGGGCCACACTGGAGATCAGCGGACGCTTCGCGTACGGCTACCTCAAGGCGGAGAAGGGGGTCCACCGTCTGGTCCGGATCTCCCCCTACGACTCCCAGAGTCGGCGCCACACCTCGTTCGCCAGCGTCTTTGTCTACCCGGTGGTGGACGACGAGATCGAGATCGACATTCAGGAGAAGGACCTCCGCATCGACACGTTCCGGGCGTCCGGCGCCGGCGGGCAGCACGTCAACAAGACGAGCTCGGCAGTTCGCATCACCCATCAGCCCACGGGCATCGTCGTGGCCTGTCAGCAGGAGCGTAGCCAGCATCAGAACAAGGCCGTGGCCATGAAGATGCTGCGGGCGGCACTGTACGAGCGGGAGCTCGAGGAGCGGGAGGCGGAGCGCCAGAAGCTCGAGGACGAGAAGACGGAGATCGCCTGGGGGAACCAGATCCGCTCCTACGTGTTCCAGCCGTACACGCAGGTGACCGACCACCGCACGCAGCTCAAGATCGGCGATGTGGAAGGAGTCATGGACGGGAAACTGAATCCGCTCATCGAGGCATACTTGAAGGAGTACGGCTAGACGGCGCAATGGGCACGGGATCGGCGGGGGACCGGGACGGGAATCGGGCGGCGCAGGATGCACTGAGCCGGGTCGAGCAGGATCGGCGCGACACGCTCGGCGAGCTGCGCCGCCGCGGCATCGAGCCGTACGCGTACCGCTACGCCGTGACTCACGGTGCGGCGGCCGCGGTCTCACTCCTCGAGGCGGCCGAGTCGGCCGACGAGCTGGACGAGGAGGGCCGGGGGCCGACGGTCCGCGTCGCGGGTCGGATCGTCTCACTGCGCAGCCATGGCAAGATCGCCTTCCTGGACCTCGAGGACCGGACCGGCCGGGTCCAGCTCTTCCTCCGCAAGAACGTGCTGGGTGGAGAGGGCTACGGCCTTCTCGAGCTGCTCCACGTAGGCGACTGGGTCGGCGCCGAGGGCCGGGTCCTGCGCACCCGGAAGGGGGAGCCGAGCGTTCTCGTGGAGGCTATCGAGCTGCTGGCCAAGTCGCTCCGGCCGCTGCCCTATGGCAAGGTCGAGGAGGACGAGGAGACGGGCGAGCGTGTGGTCCACAGCGGATTCGCCGATATCCAGCAGCGCTACCGCCAGCGCTACGCCGACCTCGCGGTGAACCCCGACGTCCGGACCATGGTCGTGACCCGGGCGGCGGTGATCCGGGCGCTCCGGCGGTTCCTGGACGAGCGCGACTTCATCGAGGTCGACACGCCGGTCCTCCAGCCACTCTACGGCGGCGCGATGGCCCGACCGTTCACCACGCATCACAACGTGCTGGACATGCCGCTCTACCTGCGCATCGCCGACGAGCTCTACCTCAAGCGGCTGATCGTGGGCGGACTGGAGCGGGTCTACGAGATCGGCAAGGACTTCCGGAATGAGGGGATCGACCGGACCCACAACCCCGAGTTCACCATGCTGGAGTTCTACCAGGCCTTCGCCGACTACACGGACATGATGGACATGGTCGAGGCCCTCCTCGCGTATACGGCCGAAGCCGCCATCGGTACCACGGCCGTGGAGTACCAGGGGCGAAGCATCGACTTCGGGCCACCGTACCCGCGGGTGGCCTTCCTGGCGGCACTCCAGGAGTACGGCGGGATCGACGCCGCGGAGCGGGACGATGCCGGGCTGCGAACCGCGGCCGAAGAGGCGGGCGTGGACGGCGTCGCCGGGATGGGCCGGGGCAAGCTGCTGGACGCGCTCTTCGGCGAGCTGGTGGAGCCCGAGCTGGAGCAGCCGACGTTCGTGACCGACTACCCGCGCGAGCTCTCGCCGCTGGCCAAGCCGAAGCGCGGCGACACCCGGATGACGGAGCGGTTCGAGCTGATCGTAGCGGGGCGTGAGATCGCAAACGCGTTCAGCGAGCTGAACGACCCGTTCGACCAGCGGGACCGGTTCGAGGCCCAGGCCCGGCTGCGGGAAGCAGGCGACGAGGAGGCGTTGGTGCTCGATGAGGACTACCTGCGGGCCATGGAGTACGGCATGCCGCCCACCGGCGGCGTCGGGATCGGCGTGGATCGGCTGGTCATGCTGCTGACCGACAGCCCGTCGATCCGGGACGTCATCCTCTTCCCGACCATGCGACCGGAGGAAGGGGTGTGAAGCGGCTCGACTGGTTCATCGCCCGACGCTACCTGGCGTCCCGACGGAAGGGCGCCTTCGTCTCGCTCATCACGCTGATCGCCACCGGCGGCGTGTTCGTCGGCGTGGCGGCCCTGATCATCGTGATCGCGGTTATGACCGGGCTCCAGCAGGACCTGCAGGCCAAGATCGTGGGAATGAACCCCCACGTGTACGTCTTCCAGCAGGCGGGCGGCGGGTTCCGGATGCCGGACTGGCGTCCGGTGCTGGAAAGGGCCCGGGAGGCGCCGGGCGCCGTAGCCGCCGAGCCCTTCATCATGACCCAGGTGGGCGTGATCATCCCCGGCACCGACTACGCCCAGCCCGGCACGCTCTTCGGCATCGACCCCTCCGGCAACGCCCCGCCGGTCATCCAGCTCGAGGAGCAGATCCGGTCCGGCGAGCTCGCCTTCGGCCCCACCCGGAGCGGCTACCCGCCCCTGATCATGGGGCGTCGGCTGGCGGAGAAGCTGAACGCGTTCCCCGGGGACACGATCGTGGTGGCGTCGTTCGAGAACATCGACACCCCGGCCTCGGTGGGCTCACCGATCCCGGCCATGATGATGTACGAGGTCACGGATCGGTTCGCGACCGGGATGTACGAGTACGACTCGGCCTACATGTACGGTCCGCTCCCGGCAGTCCAGGAGCTACTCGAGTTCGGGGACGCCGTGAGCGGGGTGGGCATCATGGTGGAGGAGCCGTGGCGGGCGGACGTCACGTCGATCTGGCTCCAGTCGGAGCTGGGCTTCCCGTACTACACACAGGACTGGGTCCAGCTCAACTCGGCCCTCTTCAGCGCGCTCAAACTCGAGAAGATGGCCATGGCGGTCATCCTCTTCCTCATCGTGCTGGTGGCCGCATTCAACATCATCAGCACGCTGATCATGGTCGTGGCCGACAAGACCCGGGAGATCGGGATCCTCAAGTCGATGGGGATGGACGACCGGACCGTGCTGCGGATCTTCATGCAGCAGGGCCTGTCCATCGGGGTAGTCGGGACCACGCTGGGGACGGGGCTCGGTCTCCTCCTGGTCTGGCTCCTGGACACCTATCAGTTCATCGAGCTGCCGGGCGACGTCTACTTCCTCGACACCCTGCCCGTCGCCCTCGACCCGTTCGACCTGGCCCTGATCATCGCCCTCAGCATCCTGGTCGCATTCGTGGCCACGATCTACCCGGCGCGCCAGGCGGCGCGGCTGCTGCCGGTGGAGGCGATCCGCCATGAGTGAGGCCGCGCATTCCGCCGACCGGACCGCCGGGGACCCGGCCGCCACCGAAACCGTGCTCGCCGTCGAGGCACGACGGCTGCGCAAGGTCTACGCGGGCGGGGGCGGGACCGAACTCACGGTGCTGGACGGGGTAGACCTCGAAGTGAGACCCGGCGAGGCGGTGGCCATCGTCGGGGCGAGCGGCGCCGGCAAGTCGACGCTGCTGCACCTGCTGGGCGGACTGGACCGGGCCACGGAGGGAGTCGTGGTGGTGGGGGGAGAGCGACTCGACCGGCTGGCCGGACCGGACATGGCGGCCTTCCGCAACTCGCGGATCGGCTTCGTGTTCCAGTTCCACCACCTGCTGCGGGAGTTCACGGCGGAGGAGAACGTGATGATGCCGCAGCTCATCGGTGGGACGGAGGAAGTCGCGGCCCGACGTCGGGCCCGTGATCTCCTGGGCGAAGTGGGACTGGCGGAGCGTACGACGCACCGGCCCATGGAGCTGAGCGGTGGCGAGCAGCAGCGCGTGGCCGTGGCCCGGGCCCTGGCCAACAAGCCCGCCGTCGTGCTGGCGGACGAGCCCAGCGGCAACCTGGACGCCCAGACGAGCGACCGGCTCCATGACCTGTTCTTCCGGCTGCGGAACGAGCACGGCGTGGCGCTGGTCCTGGCCACACACAATCGGGAGCTCGCGGACCGGACGGAGCGGGTGCTCCGGCTCCGGGGAGGGACCCTCGATCGACTGTACTCCGACTGACCATGCTGTGCGACCATTGCGGTGAAAACGAAGCGGTGATCCACCTCACCCAGATCGTGGACAACGAGATGGGCACGTTCCACCTCTGCGAGGCGTGCGCCGCGGAAAAGGGGCTTGAGCCCGAGCCGGGCATGGAAGACCTCCCCCTGACCGACTTCCTCGCCCAGCTCTCCGGCGGATCCGGAGGCGAGCCTGCGCCGGCCGAGTCGGAGCCAGGCGCGTGTGATTTCTGCGGGCTGACGCTGGAGGACTTCAAGAAGAGCGGACGCCTGGGCTGTCCGCACTGCTACGTCACCTTCGATGGCCATCTCCGGAGCCTGTTCCGTCGGCTGCACGGGGCGAACCAGCACGTGGGCAAGGTCTACCTCCCGCCCGATCCGAAGGAGGCGGAGCGGACCGAGACGCTGTCGCGACTGCGCCAGAAGCTCGATGCCGCGGTAGAGCGGGAAGAGTTCGAGAGGGCGGCCCAGCTCCGGGACCAGATCCGCGGCCTGGAGGCTGCATCGACATGATGGACATCACCACCCTCGGCGACTTCGGCCTGTCCTGGCTCGAGGGCAGCGGCCCCCACTCCGACATCGTGCTGTCCACGCGGGTTCGCCTGGCGCGGAATCTCCAGGGCCACGCGTTCGGGCGCAGGGTAGGCGACGAGGACCGTCTCCGGATCCTCGAGGCGGTCCAGCAGGCTTCGCAGCGCGGCCAGCTCCTGCGCGACGGCCTCTCCGTCGACATCGCGGCGCTTCCCCGGCTGTCACGACAGGTCCTCCTGGAACGTCATTTGGTATCCAGGGAGCTGATCGGGGAAGGGAGCAACGGGCCGTACTCGGGGGCCGGCCTGATCCTGGGTCCGGAGGAGCAGGCGGGGCTCATGGTCAACGAGGAAGACCACATCCGGCTGCAGAGCCTGATGTCGGGGCTCCGCCTGGATGACGCCTACCGCCAGGTGGACGCCCTGGACGAGGAGCTGGGCGCCGAGCTGCCGATCGCCTATCACCCGGAGTTCGGGTTCCTGACCAGCTGCCCGACGAACGTAGGGACGGGGCTACGGGCCTCGGTCCTGGTCCACCTGCCCGGGCTGGTCCTGACGAAGGAGATCGGCAAGGTCCTCCAGGGGATCGGCCAGGTCGGGCTGACCTTCCGGGGGCTCTACGGCGAGGGATCGGAGGTGGTCGGCAACTTCTTCCAGATCTCGAACCAGACCACGCTGGGCAAGCCGGAGGAAGACCTGATCGACCATCTCCGGACCATCGTCGAGCGGGTCATCCGGTACGAACAGCACGCCCGCGGAGTCCTGATGCGCGAGGCGCCGGCGGTCATGGAGGACAAGATCTGGCGGGCGTACGGACTCCTGCGTTATGCTCGATCCCTGTCTTTCGAGGAAGTGATGAATCTGCTGAGTGGTGTGCGGCTGGGTGCGAGCATGAAACTGCTTTCCGGCGTCAGTGTATACACGCTGAACAAGATCATGATCTACGCGCAGCAGGCGCACCTGGAGCAGGCCGCGGGTCGCACGCTCGCGGACGGGGAGGGCGACCTCCACCGAGCGGCCTACGTGCGCCGAACACTGACCCGGGAGAGCGACGAGCCCGAGGCGGAGGGCAAGGCCGACGAGAACGGCTCGGAAGCGTGAAGCGGACCGTCGCCAGGACGACTCCCGAAATGAGGCACCGATGAACTACAACTTCACCGACAGGGTGCGGAAAGTCCTCGCGATGGCGCGCGAGGAAGCGATCCGTCTCCAGCACGATTACGTGGGCACGGAGCACATTCTGCTGGGGCTGATCCGGGAGGGGGAAGGTGTCGCTGCGGCGGTGCTCATGAACCTGAACGTGGACCTGGAGCAGATCCACGAGCGGATCGAGGAGTCGGTCAAGAAGGGCAAGGCCACGATTGCGCTGGGCGAGCTGCCCTACACGTCCCGGGCGAAGAAGGTCCTGGAGTACGCCATGGCCGAGGCCCGGGAGCTGAACCACTCGTACGTGGGCACGGAGCACCTCCTCCTGGGACTGCTCCGCGAGGAGAAGGGCATCGCGGCCCAGGTCCTCAACTCCCTCGGCCTGACGCTGGACGAAGCCCGCAACGAAACGCTCAAGCTGCTTGGTAGTGACGTGAATCCCACACCCCCATCCTCTTCGGGCGGTCCGCCGAGCGGCGGCGGTTCCGGCAGCCCGGGCTCGAAGGGCGAGAAGAAGTCGAAGACCCCGGCGCTCGATCATTTCTGCCGGGATCTCACCGAGCTCGCCCGCAGCGACGAGCTGGATCCGACCATCGGCCGGGAGGCCGAGATCGAGCGGGTCATGGAGGTCCTGAGCCGGCGGAAGAAGAACAACCCGGTCCTGATCGGGGAGGCGGGCGTCGGGAAGACGGCCATCGTCGAGGGCCTCGCCCAGCTCATCGCGAAGGGCGAGGTCCCGGACAGCCTGACGGAGCACCGCGTCCTGGCGCTCGACATGGCGGCCGTCATCGCGGGCACGAAGTACCGCGGCCAGTTCGAGGAGCGACTCAAGGCGATCATGAATGAGATCGCGCAGAACAAGAACGTCA
>CAYMLW010000082.1:0-13749 GCA_964391035.1 uncultured Gemmatimonadaceae bacterium | reverse complement strand
CCGCCAACCTCTTCGTCTGCAGGGAGCCGTTCGCGGCGGTGGGCAGGTTCCGGGAGGACCTGACCTCGAGCGGCGACTACGAGCTGGGCCAGAGGCTCGCGAGCGCGGGCCACGGCGGGGTGTACGCGGAGGAGGCGGCCGTGCGGCACCCGGCGCGGCGCACGGCCCGGGCGGTGCTCGAGAAGGAGCGGCGCATCGTGACCGGCAAGCGTCGACTCGCCCGGCTGGGCCTCCTCGATCACGGCGGGCTGACCTGGCGCAGCTTCGTGCCCGTGCGCCGATGGCCCGAGCTCGAGGGAGTGACCCTGTCCCCGCTCCGGCGGGCGGCTCTGTTACTGGTATTCAATTTCGTTCGTTACTATTACGTGGCCCGCTGGCTGGTGGATGGACTGAGCGGTGAATCGATGCCCCGGAAGGCCGATGGAAGAGAGAGCTGAATCGTCTGCCGTGGCCCCGACGGTCAGCGTCATCATACCGACGTACAACCGGGCGCCGTTCCTGGGCCGGGCGATCCGGAGCGTGCTGGAGCAGACGTACACGGATTTCGAGCTGATCGTGGTCGATGACCATTCGGACGAGGATCCCACGCACATCGTCGAGGGCTTCGACGATCTCCGGCTCCGGTACGTCCGTCACGAAGAGAACCGGGGCAACGCGGCCACCCGGAACACCGCGATCCGGATGGCCCGGGGCCGCTACCTGGCGTTCCTGGACGACGACGACGAGTGGGAGCCCGAGAAGCTCGAGCTCCAGATCCCGCTGCTGGAGGATAGCGCGGAGGACGAGGCGATGGTCTACTGCCCCCGGCGGCTGGTCCAGGACGGGGAGCTGGTGGGGGTGGATGCGCCGGGCAAGGAGGGCGATGTCCTGGACGAGCTGCTGCCGTGGGGGCTCATGCAGTGCTCGGCCGTGGTGCTGAAGGCGGACATCCTCGACCACGTGGGACTCTTCGACGAGCGGCTCCAGCGGGGCGTGGACGAGGACCTGTGGCGGCGGATCGCCCGCCACTACCGGGTCCGGTACCTGGACAAGGTCCTCGTGACCTGCCACGTGGGCCACACCGAGCGGGTCTCCCGGGTCGAGACCCCGAAGGAGATCCGCGAGGACATCTTCCGCTGGGCGGACAAGCTGGAGAAGTTCCGGGCGGAGTTCGAGGAGCGCCCGGCCAGCCACGCGGTGGTGCTGCGTCGGCTCGGGGAGCGGCACATCCAGATCGGCGAGCTACGGGTGGGGCGGCGGTACCTCCGCAAGGCGATCGCGCTCCAGCCCCAGCGGCTCGATGCGTGGGGGATGCTCTTCGCGTCCGTGCTCGGGCGGCGGGGCCTCGGGGCCTTCCTCCGGTTCAAGGAGGCGGTGATGAAACGGATCCGTCCGCTGTTCGGGGGTCTGGGCTATGGCGGGTGGCGCCGGAAGCAGTACGCGTCGTGGCGGTGAGCTACCGACCGTACCGGGTCCTCGCCGTCTGCCTGCTGGCTCCGGCGGGCGCGGCGCTCCTGCGCAAGATCGCGCCCGGCCAGCCCACCTTCCTCGAGATCAGCGGGATCGCCGCCGTGCTGGCCGGCGGCGTGTGGGTGCTGCTGCGTCGCAAACGGCTGCCCCACTGGGTCCTGATCCCGCTGCTGGTCTGGGCCTACTTCCAGCTCGTCTACGCCGCCTTCGCCCTGGCCGTCGACTGGCGGGTGGGTGTCGCGGCGACGGTGACCCGGATCGCGCCCATGCTCATGGCGGGCATAGCGTTCGCGGCCATCCGCAACGCCGACGACTTCCGCCGCGCGGTCCACTGGGTGGGGGTCCTGGCTGTTGCCATGGTCCCCATCGGCCTGCTGGTGGTGGCCTTCGGCGATGACCTGCTGCCCCTGTGGCTGCGGCCCATCATGGACCTCGAGGCGCTGCGCCGCACGGAGCGGATGGGCGTGCTGGCCGTGGTGGGCGTCTTCACGACGCAGTCGGTCATGTCCATGAGCATGCTGGCGGTCACCTTCCTCGCCCTGGCGGCCGCGGCGCTGGCCGAAGCGGAAGGTCGGGCGCCGGGGAAGTGGTGGCTGTTCGCCGCGTCGGCGACGGCGCTCGTCTTCCTGAGCACCCGGCGGGGCGCCTTCATCGCCGCGGTCCTGGGCGTCGGCGCGTACGTGATCACGCGGGAGAAGGTGCCGACCAAGCTGGTGCTGGGGGGCACCGCGGCGGTGGCGGCGGGCATCGTCGCCGAACGACTCGGCAGCCTGGGGACGCGCTGGGGCGTGGGCCGCGGCGATCTCCTGCTGGATGCGCTGGACCTCACGGCCCAGGTCCCGTTCCGACTGTACGAGATCTTCGGGCGGCTGTTCATCGCATGGGTGCTGGACGCCCCGTTCGGGAACTACCTGGGGTTCGCGGGGCCGGAGGCGGACGCGTTGATCGGCCGGGCGAGACTGGAGGACAATATCGTCAGCGTATTCGAGGTCGGCGGCGCACAGCTTCTGGCGGAGACGGGGATCCTGGGCGCGATCCTCATGCCGCTGATCGTGGTCCTCCTCATCTGGCAGATGCGTCGCCAGTCCGTCGGCTTGCGCTGTCATGGCGCCATCAACCTGCTGGTCTTCTACCAGGCGCTCTTCTTCGCGCTGTACTACCTGAAGGAGGAATCGGTGATGACCGGGGTGTCCATGGGCGTGCTGACGTTCTGGGCCGTGCCCGGGATCGCGGCTGCGCTGATCGTGAGGGAGCGCCGGGAGCGGCGGTACTGGGCGTCGGTCCGCAAATACCGTCAGTACCTGGCGCACCAGGAGACCCATGCCGGGGGCTGACGGCAACGGCTACGTGGTCTGGGCCGGGTGCTGCCTCTTCGAGCTCATGCTGTGCCGGCGGGCCGTGAGCCCCGCGGGCCGGCGCTGGCAGATGGGGCTCGTACGGGGGCTCCAGGGGACCGGGACCCGGGTCGAGGCGCTGATCCACGTGCCCGAGCCCCTCTGGCCCAGGGGCCGGATGCGGGAGCCGAGTGAGGAGCCCTTCGAGCCCGGGATCTCGGGCGTCCGGGTCGCCTACTGGAACCTGCCCCTGATCCGGCCCCTCAGCATGCGGGCCGGGTTCGTCGCCGGCTTCGACCGGCTGCTGGACCGCCACGGACCGCCCGCGGCGCTGCTCACCTACAACGCCTATCCCCACAATGTTGCGGTGGGACGCCACGCCCGGGACCGGGGGATCCCGTGGGTGAACATCGTGGCCGACGTCCCCGAGTCGGAGCGCGGCCGGCGGCGGCACGACCGGGCAGTGCGGGAGGCGGACGGGCGGGTGCTCCTCTCCTGGGCCGAGCTCCAGCGTCCCGACCTGCCGGAGCCGAAGCTCCACCTGGACGGCGGCGTGCGGGAGATCCGGGGACGGGACGCGCCCCGGCCGGAGCGCCCGCCGGTGGTCCTGTACACCGGCTCGCTGGGCCACTGGGGTGGGGTGGACTTCCTCGTCGACGGGTTTCGCCGTCTCGAACGGGATGACGCGGAGCTCTGGATCTGCGGCCACGGCGAGAACCCGCGGGTCGAGCGGGCGGCCCGGGAGGACAACCGGATCCGGTTCCTCGGACTCGTCTCCGAGGAGAAGCTGCGGGAGGTGTCGGAGCGGGCGTGGGTGTTCGTGAACCCGCGGCCCTCGGACATCCCCATGAACGCCGCCAACTTCCCGTCGAAGGTCCTCGAGTACCTGTCCTACTGCAAGCCGATCGTCAGCACGTGGACGGGGGGCCTCGCGCCCCGGTATCGGGAGATCCTCACGGTGCTCGACGAAGAGACGCCGGAAGGCATGGCGGCGGCCCTCGACGCCGTCCTCGACTGGTCCCCCGACCGGCGGGACGAACACGCCGAGCGGGTGCGCCGGTTCGTGGAGGAGGAGAAGCTGTGGGAGTCGCAGGCCCGCCGCCTCACGCGCTGGCTCGACGCCGAGATCGACTCGCCACCGCCGCGATGACCTGGCTCGTCGAGGCGTCCCAGGCCCGCCACTCCGGCGCGCTCACCGACTATCTCGGGCTCCTCCCGGCACTCGACTCCGCATGCGACGAGGCCTCCTGCACCTTCCTCGTCTCCGACGCCCTCGCCAGGCGTCTCGCAGGCCGCATCGAGCACGCAGAGCTCATCCGGCCCGGGACCGGGCTCTTCGACCGCCTCGGCCGCCTCCTCCTCAACAGGCCCCTCCGGTGCCAGCTCCGGCGGCGAACGCCCGACGCCATCCTGTTCGGCCAGTACGCGCCCGTCGCGGTCCGCGTCCCCTACGTCCTGCGCATGACCGACGCCCACCTCGTCGACACCCCCGGGCTGGAGCGCGTCCTCCCCTTCTACTCGCCCGTCCAGCGGCTGCGGTGGCAGGCGCGGCTCGCCACCTTCCGACGGTCCGTCCGGGGCGCCTCGGCCGTCCTGTGCGCGACCCGGGCCGTCCGGGACCAGCTCCTCGAGACCGTGCCGGAAATCGACCCCGAGCGCGTACTCACCGCGCCGTTCGGACCCCCGCCCGCGATCGGCGCCGTCCGCCATCCGGGGGCCCGCCGCCGGCGCCTCCTGACCATGCACGCGAGTCCCCGGAAGAACATCGAGGTCGTTCTCGCCGCGCTCCGGCGGCCGGAGCTCGACGGCTGGACCCTCACCGTGCTGGCCGATCTCGAACGACCCACGGATCCCTACACCCGGTTCCTGGCCGACAGGATCGCCGATCTCGGGCTCGAGGACCGCGTTCGCTCCGAGGGCTACATCCACGACCCCGGCCGCCTCACCCGCTGCATGCTCGATCACGACGTCTTCGTCGCACCGTCCCGGATCGAGTCCTGGAGCCACACCGTGGTCGAGGCGCTGGCCATGCGGATGCCCGTCATCGCGTCCGACATCCCCTGCCACCGGGAGGTCGCCGGCGGGGGCGCATGGCTCGCGCCCGTCGACGACCCGGAGGCGTGGGCGGACGCAGCTCTCGAGATCGCCGACGGAGGGGACGAAGTGGAGGGTCGCCTGGACCGGGGCATCGAAACCGTCCGGGGCTACTCCTGGGAGCGCCACGCCGCCGAGGCGGGCCGGGCGCTGGAGCTGGCCGCAGCGAATCCACGCTGAGCACCCCTCATGCGGCCGGGCCCGGCGATGGGGTCCTGCGGTCGGGCCCGCCACGGGGCCGGACGTCGATCGGGATCAGACGTCCATCGAGGTGGCCCTCCGGACCACGGCCTTGAACGGCGACAGGGCGGCCCGGACCGCCGGCCGATCCCGGAGCAGCGTCGCCCGGACACCCGCGACGATCTCCCGGAACCCGAAACGCAGTCGGGCCGCGGCCGGGACCCGCACCGGACCCCATTCCGCCGGGAACCCGTATCCCCACAGGCGCATGAACGGACCCAGGACCCGGACGGCCCGCGGACGGGTCTCGGGCGTGTAGTACGATACGAAGTCGTCCTTGCCCTCCGTGGGATTCGCGGCCGGCAGCGGTCGCTCCCGGTCGACCCCGATGACCTCCAGCATCCGGCTGAAGTCCTCCTGCAGGTGCTCGAACCGGAGGATCAGGTCGTAGTCGCGGCGGTTGTCCAGGAACCGGTTGGTGTAAAGCTGCCGGTGGTAGCGGAGGAAGTAGTCGGCGAAGCTCGCATCATTTTCCGTCACGAACCGGTACTTCTCGATCTGCAGGGGGGTCAGCCAACCGCCGTTCTCGACCCGGGCCCGGGGGTTCGTGTAGTTCCCCTTGTGGTTGTGCTTGAGCTTGTAGTAGATGCTGACGAGTTCGTCCATGGGGTTGCGGACGCCGGCGAAGACACGATACCGGCGCTCCACCTCCGAGGCCTGGCTCCAGAACTCGTTGTAGGACGCGTGTTTGTAGAGGATCGGGGTGCCGTCGTAGTTGGTGCACAGCTCGTCGTTGATGGCGGTCGAGGCCGTATGGGGGACCTCCACGAAGACGTATCTGTGGGCGTGGCTGATCACCATGGCTCGGTCAGGCGGCGCTGTACGGCGTGGAAAGTGATGAAACGGGCGACTGAACGTAGATCCGGGGGCGAGGCAGCGTCAACCGTGGCGTTGGGGTGCGGCATCGGGTTCGGGCGTGGCATCGGGTGCCTGGGATCCGGTGGTTGTCCGGCGGAGCCCGGCGGTCGTCCGGAGGTGGTACACAGGGGGTAAGCACATGGGCGGAGTGCGGTTGCGTCGCCTTGAATTCCCATGACCCTGCGGCTATTCTACCGATCTCACATCTTCACTGCGGAGGACATGTCGCCATCCAACTCGGGTTCTGAGCTGTCCCCCGGTGCGCCTTTACCGGCCGACTTCTTCGAGAGCGAGGAGGAGGAGCCGGTATCGCTGTTCGCGGTGGCGGGCCTGTTCGTTCGGGATGCCCGTCTGGTGCTCGGGCTCCCGCTCCTGGCGTTCATCGTGGTCGCCGGCATGAGCATGCTGCAGACGCCCGATTTCATCGCGACGTCCCGTTTCATGACGACGCAGTCGGACCAGTTCCGTCCGGGTGGGAACAACAGCGGGCTGCTCTCGCAGCTCGGGGTGCTGATGAACGAGAGCCGTGGCCCGTCGGGGGACTACTTCGCCTCGGTGGTGCGATCGGGTGCGGTGGTTCGACAGATGGCGGGGGACACGTTCGAGGTCACGGTGGACGGTGAGGTCCGTAGGGGGACGTACGCGGAGCTGGTGGAAGAGGAGTCGATGGAACCCGCGGCGGCCCGCAGGCAGTCGGAGGCGTTGATCCGCCGCAACACGGTCACGGACGAGGAGCGGGGGACGGGGTTCATAGTCGTGAGCACGGCGGCGCCGTGGCCGGCATTGGCTGCGGCCGTGAACCGTCGGCTGCTCGAGGTGGTCAACGAGTTCAACATGGAGCAGCGGCAGACGCAGGCGGCCGTCGAGCGTGCGTTCGTGGAAGACGTGCTGGCGGAGAAGGAGGCCGACCTGGTGGAAGCGGAGCGGGAGCTCCAGCAGTTCCTCGAGACGAACCAGCAGTACGAGGGGTCGCCACGGCTGCGCTTCGAGGCGGCGCGACTCGAGCGTCAGGTCAACATGCGCCAGCAGATGTACACGCAGCTGGCCCAGGCACTCGAGCAGGCCCGGCTGAGCGAAGTTCGCAACACGCCCTTCATCCGGGTGGTCGAATGGCCCGAGGAGAACATCGGGCGCGAGGGCCTGCGGTCTCCGTACATGAATGGCTTCCTGGCCGCGGTCGTGACGCTGCTCGTGATGGCCGGCCTGGTTCTCGGCCGGGCCTATCTCCACCGTCACTCGGAAGAGCATCCGAACGACTACCTGGAGTTCCGGCGGCTGGTCCACGAGGGGCTCACTTCGAGAGCGCCGCGATCCGTCCGGCGGTGGGTGGGGACGAAGGCGCCCCCGGAAGCGGACGGTTCCGGCCAGGAGTCGGGTCGGGCTCCGGAGGCCGGTCCGGGCCGGTCCGAGTCGGACGCGACCGGGTCCGAGCGATCCGATTCGGAGTCGCCGGAGTCGAGCCACCGGGAGCTCGATACGGCCGCCCGGCGGTAGCGGCCTCCCCGTGGAGGGACGCGCCACCTCACAGCTCGACGACCCCGGGGCGGACCCCCTCGAGGTCCTCCTCGTGACTCCCTACAGCCTGAACGCGAACCCGTACGTCCGGCTGCTCGCCGACAGCCTCGAGGACAGGGGTGTCCGGGTGCGTCTGGCCACGGGCCGCAGCCCGATCCTGCTCTGGCGCGCGCTCCGGAGCGGTGGGGTCCCGGACATCGTGCACGTGCAGTGGCACCACCGCTACTTCACCTCGACGACCCGGACCCGGGCCGTCTTCCGGACCGCGTTCTTCTTCCTCCAGTGGCTGCTCCTGCGCCTGCTCGGTGCGCGCTTTGTCTGGACCATCCACAACCTGCTGGCCCACGAGCGGCGGCAGGCCCGGTGGGAGCTCTTCGCCTGTCGCCGCTGGGCCCGCCGGGTCGATGCCCTCATCGCTCATTGCCCTGAAGCCGTCGGGCTCGTAGCCGGGACCTACCGGATCCCCGCCGACCGGGTCCGGGTCGTGCCCCATGGCCGGTTCCCCGAGACCCGGCCCCAGCCGTCCCGGGCCGAGGCCCGGGAGGAGCTCGATCTCCCGGCCGGCCCCAGGATCTTCCTCTTCTTCGGCCGCGTCCGGCCGTACAAGGGGCTCGAGATGCTGCTGGACACCTTCGCCGCGCTACCCGACGACGCCCGCCTTCTCCTCGTCGGCCACCCGTCCACGGAGGACCTGGGTCAGCGGCTCGCGGCCCGGGCCGCCGGGGACCCGCGGGTCCGCCTGGACCTCCGGTTCGTCAGCCCCGAAACGCTGGACCTCTACGTGGCCGCGTGCGACGCCGTGGTGCTGCCGTACACCGACCTGCTGACGTCGGGCGCCGCCATCCTGGCGGCGTCCCGGGCACGGCCGGTCATCGTTCCCGCCCTCGCCTGTCTCCGGTCGCTGCCCCCCGACAGGGCGATCCTGTACGATCCCGCCGACCCGGGCGGTCTCGGCGCCGCCCTCCGGCAGGCGATCGACGCACCCCTCGACGCCATGGGTCGCGCCGCCCGGGAGCACACCGATGCCCTCACCTGGGACCGCGTGGCCGCGGAGACGGTGGCGGTGTACCGGTCCGCCGGCGTCCCGGGTGGGCGTCGGCTTGTCCCAGGAGGGCGCAGGAGTTAGCGTTACGGGCTGGTTCGGCTATGGAAACGCACGCCGCGCGGGCCCTGCGGCCGGTGCATTCGAAGAACCGGGAATCGGACCCAACGATGGCCGCAAGCGCAGAACTCCCACTCACCGACTCGGCGGGCAGGAGCCTTCCGGCTCCGCACGTCATCGAGCCCGACTCGTCCTGGATGATCGATATCCGGGAGCTGTGGGAGTACCGGGAGCTCTTCCTCTTCCTGGTCTGGCGGGATATCAAAGTCCGGTACGCGCAGACGGTGCTGGGGGCCGGCTGGGCGATCCTCCAGCCCGTGCTCACGATGGTCGTGTTCACCGTGATCTTCGGCAACTTCGCGAAGATCCCGTCCGACGGCGTGCCGTACCCCGTCTTCTCCCTGGCGGCGCTGGTGCCCTGGACCTACTTCTCGAAGTCGCTGAGCGGCGCCAGCGCGAGCCTGGTGGCGAGCACGAACCTCGTCACGAAGGTGTACTTCCCCCGGCTCGTGATCCCGCTGGCGCCGCCGCTGGCGGGGCTGGTGGATTTCGCCATCGGATTCGTCATACTGCTGCTCATGATGGGGGGCTTCGGGATCGTCCCGAGTGCGGAGGCGCTGCTGGTGATCCCGGTACTGGTGGTGGCCACGCTCATGACCGCGTCCGGGGTCGGGGCCTGGCTGTCGGCGCTGAACATCCAGTACCGGGACGTGAAGTACGTGGTGCCGTTCCTGGTCCAGATCTGGATGTACGGCTCGCCGATCGTCTATGGCCTGTCGATCGTGCCGGAGCAGTACCGGCTCGCGTACTCCCTGAATCCGATGGTCGGCGTGGTGGAGGGATTCCGGTCGGTGCTACTGGGGACGAACGAGTTCTCGCTGCAGCTGACGGCGATCTCGCTGGGGGTGGGCGCGGTGCTGCTGGTGACGGGGGCGCTCTACTTCCGTCGAACGGAGCGGGTGTTCGCCGATGTCGCGTGATCTCGGGCCGGGGGTCGGCGTGCCGGAGGTAGCGGTACGGGTCGAGGGGATCGGCAAGCGGTACCGGATCGGTATGGCGGCGGAGCGGCACGACACGCTCCGGGACACGATCGCCCACATGGCGAAGTCGCCGATCCGGAACCTGAAGAAGCTGCGCAAGCTGGCGGTGTTCTCGGATGCGGAGGAGGATCCGGCGGACATCCTCTGGGCGCTGCGGGACATCTCGTTCGAGGTGCGGCACGGCGAGGCGCTCGGGATCATCGGCCGGAACGGTGCGGGGAAGAGCACGCTGCTGAAGGTGCTGTCGCGGATCACGAAGCCCACAGAGGGTCGTGCGGTGGTGCACGGCCGGGTCGGGTCGCTGCTCGAGGTGGGCACGGGCTTCCACCAGGAGCTGACGGGTCGGGAGAACGTGTACCTGAACGGGTCCGTCCTGGGGATGGATCGGGACTACATCGACCGGATGTTCGACGAGATCGTGGACTTCGCGGGGGTCCAGCGGTTCATCGACACGCCGGTGAAGCGCTACTCGTCGGGCATGCGGGTGCGACTCGCGTTCGCGGTGGCGGCACACCTCGAGCCGGATGTCCTCGTGATCGACGAGGTCCTGGCGGTGGGGGACGCGGAGTTCCAGCGCAAGTGCCTGCGGAAGATGGACGAGGCCGCGGGTGCGGGCCGCACGGTGCTGTTCGTGTCCCACGACATGGACGCGATCACGCGCCTGTGCAGCCGGGCGATCCTTCTGGACGACGGCCGGATGGTGGCCGATGGCCCGGCGCCGGAGATCGTGCACCTGTACCTGAACGGCGCGGACGGCGTCGAGGGCTCGGCGGGGTGGACGGGGTCGGAGACCGAGGGTCGGGGGGTCACCATGCGGGCGGTGCGGGTATTGAACGGTGCCCGTGACGTGGCGGCCACGGTGACCGTGGATGAGGAGCTCCGGGTCGAGATCACGTACGAGGTCGAGCGCCGGGGGCTGCCGCTCCGCTGCATCGCCAATTTCTTCAAGGAAGGGGTGTGCGCGTTCACGGCGCTGGAGCCGACGGCGTCGGAGCGGCCGGGGCCGGGCGTGTACCGGACCTCGGTGACCGTGCCCCCGCACCTGCTGGCGGAGGGCCACTACTCGATCCAGGTCTCCGTGGGCGGGGAAGGCCGGCAGTTCCACGCCAAGCGGAAGGACGTAGTGGCGGTGCAGGTCAGCGACCCGCTGCGGGGCGACTCGGCCCGGGGCGACTACGCGGGTACGATCGAGGGGGCCGTGCGGCCGCGGCTGGAGTGGCGGACCGAGAGCGCGCGGCGGGCCTCCACGGGCCGGGACCCGGTGGCGCGGATCCTATGATACGAGCGGCGCTCAGCCGGCTGCTGAACGGGAAGCCGGAGAAGTACCCGAAGGTCCCCGACTGGCGGCCGATCCTCGAGGCGGACCGGTCCCGGTGGGACGAGGCCCGGGCCCGGGCCGACGGGCCGTTGGTCCTCATCCCGACGAGCTCCGGCGGGCTCCCCGTCGCGGTCATGGTGGAGAGCACCCTGGCGGTGGCGCTCACGCTGCGCGGCGCCCGCGTCCACTTCCTCCTGTGCGACGAGGCGCTGCCGGCCTGCCTGATGACCACGATCAACAAGTACGACCGGGCCGAGTCGTTCGTGAACGGCGGGCCGACGGCGGAGATGTGCGCGTCGTGCTGGGGCCAGGGCCGCCACGTCTACGAGCCGTTGGGGTTGCCCATCCACCGCTACGGCGACCTGATCACCCAGGACGAGGCCGCGGCCGTCCGTCGAGAGAGCGTGGCCGTCCCGTACGACGAGATCGAGTCGTACGAGTGGGACGGACTCGACATCGGCGAGCACGTCCTGGCCGGGTCGCTCCGGTTCGTGATCCGGGGCGACTTCGAGGGCGAGCCCCATGCCGAGGCCATCGTGCGGCGGTACCTGCACGCGGGGCTGCGTACGGCCCATGCCACCCGTCGCCTCCTCGAGACGCACGACTTCGAGCACGCCTGCTTCCACCACGGGATCTACGTCCCACAGGGGATCATCGGCGACGTGGCCCGGGCGTCGAACGTGCACGTGGTGAACTGGATGGTCGGGTATCGCAACCAGTGCTTCAACTTCAGCCACGACCTGTCCTACCACCTGACGCTGCTGGACGAGCCGACCGAGGTGTGGGAGCGGCTGCCGTGGACGCCGTCGATGGAAGGGGAGCTGATGAGCTACCTGGACAGTCGGGCCCACGGCTCGAAGGACTGGGTCCAGTTCCACGACCGGCCGATCGAGGACGTGGCCGCCATCGAGGAGGCGCTGGGCGTGGACTTCTCGAAGCCCGCGGTCGTGATGCTGACCAACATCGTCTGGGACGCCCAGATCCACTTCGACCACAACGCCTTCGCCGGCGTGCTCGACTGGGCCCGCGAGACGGTCGAGTATTTCGCCGGCCGGCCCGACCTCCAGCTCATCATCCGTGTGCACCCCGGCGAGGTGAAGGGGACGTTGAAGACCCGGCAGTCGATGGCGGACGTGATCGCCGAGGAGTTCCCGGAGCTGCCGCCGAACATCGTGGTGGTCCCGCCGGACAGCCGGATCAGCACGTACGCGGTGGCCGAGCAGTGCGACGCCGCGGTCATCTACGGGACCAAGATGGGCGTCGAGCTGAGCGCCCAGGGGATGCCCGTGATCGTGGCGGGCGAGGCGTGGGTGCGAAACAAGGAGATCACGCTGGATGCCCGGTCGCGGGAGGAGTACTTCGAGCTCCTGGACCGGCTCCCGCTCGGCGAACGCATGGACCCCGACCGGGTCGAGCGCGCCCGCCGGTACGCATACCACTTTTTCTTCCGTGGCATGATCCCCTGGGACTTCATGAAGCCCACCGATGCGCCGCCGGGGATCAGGCTGGCGGTCGACGATCTCGGGCCCCTCATGCCGGGTGTCGACCCGGGGCTGGATATTGTCTGCGCGGGGATCCTGGAGCGGGCGCCGTTCCTCTATCCGGCCGAGAAGGAGCACACCCGCTCCACCGGAACGGAGCTGGCCGCATCCTGACGGCCGCCCCGGTCCGCCACCCCTCGGACGGTCCTCCCCTCGTCGGGGCCCCGCCGGGGGGCGGGCGGCGTCGCGCGGGGTTGTAGCACGGTGGCGCAAACCCTATACTTACGCGCCTTCTACGCCGTTGTCCCAGCGGGAGGCGCTTCGTTGTGTGCAGCCCCCGAGCCGACCGGCTCGGCGAGCCGAGGGAGCGGCCACGAGAGAACCGGGATCCGCCGAGAGTAATGGGGTCGAGCGTCGTCGAACAGGAATCGAGCGGGGGGCAGTGGGTCTTCTGCTCCGGTCTGCGTCGCTCGGGCTCGACCGTCCAGTACCAGATCGCGAAGGCCCTGGTGGAGGGCTCGGGCCGGGGCATCGGCCTCGGGTTCGCCGAGCCCGGGAACTGGTTCGACCTCCAACGGCGTCATGGCGCGACGGACGGCCTCCGGGTCGTGAAGTGCCATCACTACCTGCCCGGGGCGGCCTCCATGCTCCGGTCGGGGGCGGCGAAGTCGATCTTCATCCACCGCGACCTGCGCGACGTTTGCGTCTCGTGGATGAAGATGCGCGAGATCGGCTTCGATGAGGCCATGGAGCAGGGGTTCTTCGAGGCGCTCCTGGAGGACTACTTCCACTGGTCGGGCCGTCCGAACACGATGACGTCGGTCTACGAGCGCATGCTCGAGGACCTGGCGACGGAAGTGCAGCGGATCGCCGGGTTCCTCGATATCCCCATCGACCGGGCGGAGGCCGAGCGTCTCGCCGAGCTCCACTCCCTGGGTCGTCAGCAGCGTCGGATCGCCTCGTTCGACTTCGAGCGGCAGGGGATCCACCATGGCCAGCGGACGGTGTACGATCCGGGCACGCTCCTCCACCACAACCACGTGCGCTCGGGCGCGGCCCGGCAGTGGGAGGAGGAGCTGACGGCGGCCCAGGTGGCGCGCATCGAGGAGGTCACCGGGGACTGGCTGTCGTCGCACGGGTACGGGCTCACGAGTCCGCGGTCGGCGGGACCGGCGATCCCCCTCCGGGAACGGGTCCGGCTCCGGCTGTCCCGCGCGCGCCAGGACCTGGCCATGCGACTCCGGCTCGGACTGGCCGGCACCTGGCTCCTGCGGCTCCTGCGCGTACCGGCACTCGCACGTGCCGCCGTGAAGGGGAT
>CAYMLW010000081.1:0-13844 GCA_964391035.1 uncultured Gemmatimonadaceae bacterium | reverse complement strand
CCGGGGGCGGCTACCCGCCGAACGTCGCGGCCCGGCAGGCCAATCAGGTCGGCGCGGCCGTCAGCTACCGCATCGCCCGGGGCCTCGACCCGACCGGCTTCCGCTGGGGCGCCTGGGGAGAGCTCACCGCCGAGACGGGGACCTTCATCTTCGTGCGCCCGGGGGTCGGTCTCCGGGGGAGCGGTCCGCTCTTCGGCGAGATCCTCGGTGGCGTGGAGCTCGCCGCGGGGACGATCGTGCACGGCGAGGATCACACGGCCCCGCCCCAGAGCGCCTGGCTTCTCGGCGGGCCCGCCACACTGCGCGGCTTCCCCGGTGGCGCCCTGGTCGGCCCCGACTACGCCCGGGCCAGGGCCGAGATCAGCAACCGCTTCCCGGGGGCCCGTGCGGCCCTGTTCTCGGATGCCGGCTGGGCCGGCGACCTCGACTCCGCCGATGGATCCGATATCGCCGTCTCCGTCGGTGCCGGCGCCAGCCTGCTCGACGGCCTGCTGCGCCTCGACCTCGCCCGCACGCTCCAACCCGTCGAGCAGTGGCGGCTCGACTTCTACCTGGACGCTCTCTTCTGACGACGGACGGGCTCCAGAAGGTGGCCCAGGCTCCGCCCACAGGCTGGCGCCCCGAACGGAACGGTGCCACCTTCGCGGCGTGATTCTGCCTCCAGCACTACGCGACGGGGATCGGGTGGCGCTCGTCGCTCCGGCCGGTCCGGTGGAAGAGGACGCCATCGAGACGGCGCTTCGCCGCTGCCACGACCTCGGCCTCGATCCCTGGCTGGGCGCCGCCGCACGGGCCCGCCGTGGCTACCTGGCCGGTCGGGACGACGAGCGCGCCGCCGATCTTCAGACCGCGATCGACGGGGAGTGCGCGGCCATCTGGGCGCTCCGGGGTGGATACGGCACGGTCCGCACCCTCCAGCACGTGGACCTCTCTCCCCTGCGCGACCGGCCCCGGGCCTTCATCGGGTTCAGCGACAATACCGTCGTCCACCTGGCCCTGACCCGCATGGGGCTCACGTCCTTCCACGGGCCCCACGCCGGCTTCCACCACTTCCCGGCCACCACGGAGCGCGTCTTCAGGACGGTGCTCATGAGCCCGGA
The DNA here is from genome assembly GCA_964391035.1 of uncultured Gemmatimonadaceae bacterium. GTDB lineage: Bacteria > Gemmatimonadota > Gemmatimonadetes > Longimicrobiales > RSA9 > JAWVYT01. The sequence continues at coordinate 12,744 of CAYMLW010000081.1, read as the reverse complement.
GCCGGCCGGGATGCTACCCGTACCCGAGGGAGCGGCGCCGCGGGCGCTCCTGCCCGGGACCGCCGACGGTCCTCTGGTGGGCGGGAATCTGGCCATGGTCGCGTCCGTATGCGGCACGAGCTACCAGCCGGACACCCGGAACGCCATCCTCTTCCTCGAGGAGGTGGGCGAAGCCCGGTATCGCATCGATCGGATGCTGATGCAGCTCCGGCTGGCCGGACTGCTGGATGGCGTGGCCGGGATCGCCCTCGGCGCGTTCACCCCACCGGACGACGGGGAGCCCGACTCGACCCGCGACATCGACGACGTGATCCGGGAGCTGCTGGAGCCCCTCGGCGTGCCCGTGGTCCGGGGCTTGCCCATCGGCCACGAGCGGGAGAACTGGACCCTCCCCCTCGGAGTTCGAGCCCGGCTGCACGGCGAGCCGGCAGGACTCGAGCTCCTCGAAGCTGCCACGGAGGACACATGACCCGGATCTACACGCGGACGGGCGACACGGGCGAGACTGGGCTCTTTGGCGGAGGGCGGGTCCCGAAGTCGGACGTGCGGGTGACCGCGTACGGCGAGGTCGACGAGCTCAATGCCGCCATCGGGTGGGTCCTGACCCGGATCCCGGCCGACCATCCGGCGCGGGCTCAGCTCAACGTCGTCCAGAAGGACCTGCTCGTCCTCGGCAGCCATCTCGCCACGCCGGCGGGCGCCCGCCCCAGCGAGCACCTGCCGCCCCTGCCCTTGGAACGGACGGCGGAGATGGAGCACTGGATCGACCAGGCGGAAGACGAGCTCGAACCCCTCCGATCGTTCATCCTGCCAGGGGGCTCCGAATCCGGGGCGGCCCTCCACCTCGCCCGCACGGTCTGCCGGCGAGCCGAACGGGCCGTGGTCGCCCTGAACGCCGCCGAGGAGGTCAATGGCACCATCCTGACCTACCTCAACCGTCTCTCCGACCTGCTCTTCGTCCTCGCCCGACACGTCAACCAACAGGCCGGCGTACCGGAGGAGCCGTGGCCATGACGGGGGGGCTTGCATACGGGGTGTGCCTCTTGCAGTATTTCGCTCCTGCCGTTGCCGACGAAGCCCGGGAGCCCTGAATGCCATACATCATTACCGAGCCCTGTATCGGGACCAAGGACGCGAGTTGCGTCGAGGTGTGCCCGGTCGACTGCATCTACGAGGGGGAAGACCAGTTCTACATTCACCCCGACGAGTGCATCGACTGTGGCGCCTGCGAGCCCGAGTGCCCTGTCACGGCGATCTTCCCGGACACCGATGTACCCCCGGAGTGGACCAACTATATCGAGAAGAACGCCCGGTTCTTCGACTAGAGCCGGTCACGTCCCCCGGCCCCACCTCCGTCCCGATCCCCCGGCGGCCACGCCACCCCGTTCCGATCGACACCGCTCGAACAGCACGCTGGCGGCATACTCGTCCACCGACCGTGTCGCGTCCGGGCTGGGCACTGCACGGGGAGGATCGAGCCCTCTCTCGGGGCGAGGAAGGTCCGGCTCCGCCGGCATTGGCGGAAGGGAGGTGCGCAGCGCTCGCCGCGGCCGGGGATCAGGCTAGAAGCCCGCTCTTCTCAGCTCTTCGAGCGACAGGGACGTGTCCTTCGCGTCCGGGGCGTTCGGAGAAAGGGTTTCCGGCTGCCGGTTCCTGGCTAAGAGGACACTCGCGACGAGTACGACGACTGCGATCAGGCTGACACCGATGGTACGGATCGTTCCTCCTGTCGTAGACCCGGGGCCGACAGTACAATAGCCGCTCATCCCTGCTTGCACCATGGCGGAAACCGTGACCAACCCGTCTCGATCGTCCACGCTCCCGGTCGTGGAGATGGCCCGCACCCTGGTGGCGACGCCCTCGGTGAACCCGAACCTCGAGGGCGACGGCACGGGTGAATCGGCGGTGGCCGAGCTGGCGGCTGGCTGGCTCCGGAGCTGGGGCTTCTCGGTCGACATCGTCGAAGCGGGATCGGGGCGACCCAGCGTGCTGGCCGCTCTCGAACGCGGTCCTCGATCCCTCGTCCTCAGCGGGCACCTCGACACCGTGGGCGTCGAGGGGATGACCATCGATCCGTTCGATCCCGTCATCCGGGACGGTCGGCTGTCGGGTCGCGGATCGGCCGACATGAAGGGCGGCGTGGCCGCCGCACTGGCCGCAGCCCGTGACCTCGCGGGCTCGGACCTCGACGGCACCCTCTACGTGGCACTGACCGCCGACGAGGAAGAGGCCGCGACCGGGTGCCGGGCCGTGCTCGATGCCGGGCTCGAGGCCGACGCTGCAATCGTCTGTGAGCCCACGAGCCTGGCCATCATGCCCGCCCACAAGGGCTTCGCCTGGATCCAGATCGAATTCCGCGGCCAGGCCGCCCACGGCTCGCGCCCGGAGCGCGGCGTCGACGCCATCCGGCACGCCGGCCTCTACCTCACCCGGCTCGACGAGCTGGAGAGCTCCCTGGGCGATCGTGAGCCCCACGGGCTGCTGGGGGCCGGTTCCATCCATGCCGGGACCATCGAGGGCGGGACGGCGCCCACGGTGTACCCGTCGTCTTGTCGCCTGACCCTCGAGCGCCGGACCTTGCCCGGCGAGCCGGCTTCGGCCATCCAGTCCGAGATCGAGTTCCTGCTGGCTCAGCTGCGGTCGGATCTCCCGTCTCTGGACGCGACGGCCGACGTGACCCTGTACCGCACGGGAACGGAGATCCCCGACGATCACGCGCTGGTCCAGGAGCTGTCCCGCGGACTGGCCGCGGCCGGGATCGAGCCCCGCCTGGAGGGCATGACCGCCTGGGTCGAAGCGTCGTTCTACAACGAAGCCGGCATCCCCGCCCTCTGCTTCGGACCCGGCAGCATCGAGGACGCCCATACCGCCGGCGAGTCGGTGGCCGTCGAGGAGATCGAGGTCGCGCAACGGGTCCTGCGCGACGTGGCGAAGGGCTTCCTGGGGTGAGCGTGGACGCGCTGACCGAGGCCCTCGCCGCCGCGGAGACCTGGCTCTTCGACCGGGACGCGCCCGAGTCGGTGATCGGTCGGGCGGAGGCCGGACTGCCCGAACGGGAGGACGGCGACGCCGCACGCTGGGTCCGCCGGATCGTGCACCTCCAGTCGGCGGACGGGAGCTGGGACGGCGAGCTCACGGCCACCGCGAAGGCGCTCCTGACCGTCCGTGAGCTGATGGACGCCCGGGGCCTGCGGGAACGGGCCCCCGGCATCGGCCGCGCCCTCGACTGGCTCCAGGCCCGACGCCGTGTGCCGGGTGCGTGGACCGATGGGTGCTCGCCGGATCGGCACCGCCTCGGCATCTGCCATCACTTCATGGGCGGGTTCTTCTCTCCCGCCCCGCCCGCGGTACCCGTCGAGGCCGTGCTCCGGACCGGCGCCGCAGCCAGGAGCCCGCGGGAAGCCCGATTCCTGGCCTCGGCGACGGCCCTCCGCAGCCTGCTGGCGTGGCGGCACTCGCCGGGGACCGACAGCCGACTCCATCTCCAGGGCCTGAGACACGTGGTCCACCGTTGGTCCGAGCCGATCCCGGAGTTGAGCCCCGCCGGGCTCCTCGCCGCCGTCCACGCCCTCCTGGGCTCCACCGAGCCGGAAGACCGGGCAGCGGCGGAGCACGGCCTGGGCATCGTGGCTGGCCGCCAGCGCGGCGACGGCAGCTGGGTGGGCGCCGATCCCTTCCAGGCCCTCGAAGTCTTCCTCTCCGCCGAGGTCGAAGGGGTGTGCACCGACGCGTGCCACCAGGCCATCTGGCACGCCACACGACTGCTCGTCTCGACCCGGAACACCGACGGCCACTGGGGCACCGATGCCGCGGAGCGCCGCGTCCTCATCGCCTGTCGCGCCCTGCGCAGCGTAGCCTCACCGGAGTAGTTCTGACGGGAGTGGGAGTGTTCCTCTCCCTTCGATGCCATCGACTCGTCTCCCCTCTCCCTCGTCCGAAGGACCCTCGCCTGCGCCTTCGCCTTCGTCCCTTTCACGTCGGGCCCTGGCACCTCTCCCCTTCTTCGGGTCTTCCGCGCCTCACCGCTACCGCTCGATCACCATCGCGAACCCGAGTGCCCCCGCGGCGCACACACTGATCAGGCCGAACTCCACGTCCCGCCGCCGCATCTCGTTTAGGAGCGTGACCGTCAGCCGGGCGCCGGTGGCGCCGAACGGGTGGCCGAGGGCAATGCTTCCACCCATCACGTTGATCCGGTCCTCCGGCAGGATCCCGACCTTCCCGGGACGGCCGAGCCGGTCCCGGGCGAAGGTATCGGAGTCGAGCCATTGGAGGTTGCTCAGGACCTGGGCGGCAAAGGCTTCGTGCATCTCCCAGAGGTCGATGTCGGCCATGGTCAGGCCGGCCCGGTCGAGGGCCTTCGGGATGGCGAAGGCCGGGCCCTGGAGGAGCTGGTCGGCCGGGTCCAGGGCGGCGTAGGCCCAGCTCCGGATGTAGCCCAGCGGCTCCCGTCCCTCGGCCCTGGCCCGTTCCTCGCTCATCAGCAGCACCGCCGAGGCGCCGTCGGTCAGGGGCGACGCGTTGCCGGCGGTGACCGAGCCGTAGCGGCGGTCGAAGACGGGACGCAGCGACGCCAGCTTGTCGAGGGTGGTGTCGGTCCGGATCCCGTTGTCGGCGGCCACGACTTGGTCGTAGTCGGGCGGCAGGTAGACCGGCACGATCTCCGCCGTGAGCCGGCCGTCCTCGGTCCCCCGGGCCGCGAGCTCATGGCTGCGCAGCGCCCACCGGTCCTGCTCTTCCCGGCTGATCCCGTTCTCCTTGGCCATCCGCTCGGCGCTCTCGCCCATGGTCTCGCCCGTCGACGGCTCGGCGATGGCCGGCGTCGTCGGCGCCAGCTCGCCGGGACGGAACCCCGAGAACGCCTTCACGCGCTGGCCCAGCGTGCGCGCTTTCGAGGCGGCGACCAGGCGGTCCCGGAGCGGGTCCGAGACCATGATGGGGATGTCGGTCAGCGACTCGGCGCCGCCGGCCAGCACCACGTCGCCGTGGCCCAGCGCGATCTTCTCCGCGCCACTCGTGATGGCCTGGTTCGAGCTCGCACACGCGCGGCTCACCGTGTAGGACGGCACCGCTGGCGAGATGCCCGCCCGGAGCGCCACTTCCCGCCCGATGTTCGGCGCCTGGACCGAGTGGACCACCGTGCCGTAGATCACCTCGTCGACGGCATCCCTCGCCAGCTCGCCCCGGTCGAGCAGCTCCCGCACGGCCACCGTGCCCAGATCCACGGCCGTCTTCCCCTGGAAGACCGTGTTCGACTTCACGAACGGCGTGCGACAGCCGTCCATGATGGCGACCCGTCGCCCGACCCGACCGGCGGCCGGCCCTCGCCGGTCCTCGCCGGTCTCCCCGTCGTGCTCCGCCATGATCCTGCCTCCCACTGCTGGTCCATCATGATGGCCGGGCGTGACGCGCCCGCCGCCGGGCCCGTGCCCTCGACCCTCCTCTGGAAGCTGTGACCGCCTCCGGCCCCCAGCAAGGCGTGTCTGTCACCCGCTTGACCGTCGATCGGTCCCGCCCGTACCCTGGCTGCCCATGGAGATTCGCCCTGCATCCCGAGAGGACATCCCCGAGATCGCGGAGCTCTGGAGTGAGGCGTTTTCGGGCCGGCGCACCGTCCAGGACCGGGCCCGGGTGCTCGAGGTCGGCGGCCGCTACGGCGGGCTCGAGACCGTGATCGTGGCCCGGGACTCCGCCGGCCTGGCGGGCGCCCTCAAGGTCTACCGGCTCGAGCAGTACCTGGCGGGGGTCGCGTTCCCGATGATGGGGCTGGCCGCGGTGGCCGTCGAGCCGTCGCGTCGGCGCCGGGGGCTGGGCGCGCGCCTGTGCCTCGAGGCGATCCGGGTCGCCGTCGAGCGGGGCGACGAGGTCAGCGTGCTCTACCCGTTCCGGCCGGACTACTACGGCCGCCTCGGGTGGGGCCTCGTCGGCGGGCTCCTCGAGTACCGCTTCCGGACCGAATCCCTGCCGCTATACCACGAGGCCGCCGCCGCCCGTCCGGCCACCGACGCCGACCGCGACGCCATCGCCGAATGCTACGCCCGGGTCGCGGCCCGTTCCAACGGCCCCATCGCACGGGACCGCAGGATCTGGGACTACCGCATCGCCGACCAGGATCTCGGCGTCCAGCCCGTCGACCCGCCCGGCATCCCCGACGACGCCCGCCGGCGCGTGATGGTCCACGACGACCGCGGCGTCACCGGCTACGCTTTCCTGCGCTTCACCGCGCCCCGCGCCCCCGGTGATCGACGGGTGGACGTGACCGAGCTGGTGGCGGAAGACGAGACGGCGTACCGCGGCCTCGTCGGCGCCATCGGAGACCTGGACGAGCGCTGGCCGCTCGCCCGGCACTTCGCCCGGCCGGAAGAACGGTTCGGCGACCGGCTCCGCGACCCTCGTCCACCGAACCACCGCGCACTGCGGTCCCTGTACTTCCCCACGGCCCGGATCGCGCGCGGACCGATGCTCCGCGTCCTCGACGCCCCCGCCGCCCTCCGTCGCAGGCACTGGTTCGACGCCGGTGGACACGCCGGCCCGTTCCGGGTCCGGATCCGCGATGATCAGCGCCCCGAGAACGAGGGGCCGTGGACGGTGGTGCCCGGTGAAGAGGGGGCGGTCGTGGAGCGGTACGAGGAGGGCGGTCGGGACGGGCCCCGCGCCCGGGCGCTGCTCGAGACGGACGCAGCGACCTTCGCTCGCCTGTTCGCCGGCGAGCTCCCGCCCACCACCGCCGCACGCCTCGGTCGGGCCGTCATCGAGGGCAGCGAACACCTCCTGGACCGGGCCTTCGAGACCCGGGAGCGGTTCTGGCTCCTCGACGAGTTCTGACCGACTACGACTTCGTCGCCTCTTCGAACGCGTTCCAGCCCAGCAGGGCACACTTCACCCGGGTGGGGAACTTGCTCACGCCCTGAAGCGCACGGGCATCCCGGAGGTCCTTGCTCTTCGCCGCGTCGGCGTCGCCGTGCATCATGGCCTTGAACTGCTCGGCGATGGCCAGCCCCTCCTCCACGGACCGGTCCTTCAGGATCTGCGTCATCATCGAGATCGACGACTGTGAGATCGAGCAGCCCTCGCCCTCGAACGAGACGTCGCGGACCACGCCGTCCTCGATCTTGAGGAAGAGGTGGACCGCGTCGCCGCAGGTGGGGTTGTTCATGGTCACATCGACCGTCGCGTCCTCCAGCGAGCCCCGGTTCCGCGGACGCTTGTAATGCTCCAGGATGATGTCCTGGAAAAGGTCGCCCAGGTCGGGCGTCGATCGATCGATATCCGCCTTCGCCACGTCTCCCCGCTTGTCCTGTCCATCGCCAGACGCACCGCATCGCCGCTCCGACGATGCCGCCCCGACGTCCGAGGCGCAAATGCGCCGGGTCTGGTAGAACCCCGGTGCCGGCCCAGTGGTCCGCACCGGCGCCGGACGCCCCTTGCCATGGAAGGATCCCGCAGCTCGGTGGGGGGCGTGGCGAGCAGGCTGAGAACCGCCGGCGCCCGGCTCAGAGCCCCTGCCCGGCCGGCGCGGCGTTGGGCTCGGGCTCCTGGAAAGGGATCCCCGCCTTGCGGAGGCCCTCCAGGAGGCGGCCGCGGAGCGAGGGGTCGCGTTGCCACCGCGCGATGCGTCCGGGCCCGGCCTCCGGGAAGTCTGGCGAAACCTCCAACAGGGACCGGGCGGCGCCCCGAGCCTCTTCCTCCCGACCGAGCTGGCCGTAGATCGCGGCCAGCACCATGTGGGCCGGGTAGTAGCCCGGCATGTTGACCTGCAGCGCTTCCCGCAGCGCCCTCTCGTCGTCGCCTTTCCGGTAGTGATACAGGGCCATGGGCAGATGGTACCAGCCCGGCTGGTGCGGATTCAGCGCGCTGGCCTTGTCGAGCATGGCCCTGCCCCTTTCCCATTCGCCGCCGAAGGCGGTGAGCATCCCCACAGTGGCGAGGACCGTGCTGTCGTTTGGGTTCAACCGGATCGCCCGTTCGCCGGCCGCGAAGAAGCCCTCCAGGTCCCCCACGAAGAACTGCGCCGAAGCCAGTGCCAGAAAAGCCAGGGGAGTTCGGGGCCCCGTTTCCACGCTTCGCTGTGCCGCCATCATGATCCGGCGGCCCGGGTCCGGAAGCGGGTTGAATCCCACCCGGAGCTCGTCGAGGTAGACCATCGAGAGGCACGCCCACGCGTGAGGGTACCCGGGGTCGATCTCGACGGCGCGCTCGAGCGCCGCCCGTACCTCGGCGTGCTCCGCAGGGCTCTGGTGGGCCCAGTACCACGATGCCCGGAGCACCGCTTCGTACGCGTCCAGGCTGTCCGTGGGCTTCGTCCGGGCGGCGGGCGCCGCCGAGCGGGAGACCACGCCTTCGACGTCCGCGAGCGTGGACACGACCTGTGACGTGATCTCGTCCTGGACGGCGAAGACCTCGTCCGCCGTCAGGTCACGGTCGTACGTCTCCGCCCACAGGTGGATCCCGTCCCGGGCATCGAGGAGCTGGACGCTCACGCGCAGGTGAGCGGCAGCCTTCCGGATCCCGCCCTCCAGTACGTAGCGTGCCCCGAGGGCGCGCCCGATCTCCCGGACATCCACCGCTTGGCCCTTGTACCGGAAGGTCGTGTTACGAGCGATTACGAACAGGTGGGTGAACCTGGAAAGCCCCGTGATGATGTCTTCCGTGATCCCGTCGGTGAAGAACTCGTCCGCCGCGCCCCCGAGATTGGTGAATGGAAGGACCGCGATCACGGGCCCGGTCGGGACCTCGAGGGCCTCCTCCAATGTCGGCGTGACGGGCAAAGGGGCGGTTTCCGGGGCCCGGTCCCGTTCCCTCGGGCTCTCCCGCGCCGCCGCGGTCTCCTCGCCCGGCCGGACCGGGCCGGCGCCTCCGGTCCGCTCCCCGGGCACCGGCGTGCGGACCACGCCCTCGGGAGTGATGTCGAACGCCCACGCGAGCCCGAGGGCGAGAGGGAACCCGAGGATCACCAGCACGACGATCAGGTCGTACGTCCACGTCGGGAGGGGCACCGTTGGGAGGAGAAGGCCGGCACCCTCGATCACCGCGAAACCGACGATCAGGTAGGTTACGGCGACACGAACGACATGGCGTCGGCGGAGCTGGTGGAAGAAGGTACGGATCCCGCCGGTCTGCTGCTTCATGGGCCCTCCGGACACTGTACGGGAGGGGGTCCGCCGGAGTGACTGCTCAATAGTGGTCCCCGGCCCCCCGGGGGGTCAAGGAAGCTAGCCGAAGATGGCTCGCGTCCTGTCCAGCCCGTCCGCCAGCCGGTCGATGTCCTCGGCGGTGTTGTAGACCCAGCAGGAGGCGCGGGTGGTGGCCGGCACGCCGAGGCGGCGCATCAGCGGCTGCGTGCAGTGGTGGCCGGCCCGGACGGCGATGTTCTCGGCGTCCAGGATCGTGGCCACGTCGTGGGGATGCACGCCCTCGAGGGCGAAGGAGAAGACGGCGATCCGGTCCGCCGGTGTCGGCGGGCCGAACAGGCGCAGCCCGTCGACGGCCCCGAGCCGCTCCAGGCCGTACCCGGTGAGCGATCGCTCGTGGGCCGCCACCGCGTCCGGGCCGAGCTCGGTGAGGAACTCGGCGGCCGCGGCCATGCCGACGGCGCCGGCCACGTTGGGGGTACCGGCCTCGAACTTGTGCGGGACCTCCGCCCAGGTCGAGCGGTCGTCGTGGACCTCGTCGATCATCTCGCCGCCGCCCTGGTACGGCGGCATCGACTCGAGCAGCTCCGCACGGGCCCAGAGCGCGCCGATCCCCATGGGCCCGCCCATCTTGTGGCCCGACAGGGCGTAGAAGTCGCACCCCAGGGCCTGCACGTCCACCGGCACGTGGGGCGCGCCCTGGGCCCCGTCTACCAGCACCCGTGCGCCCACGGCCTTCGCCCGCTCCACGATCTCCGCCACCGGGTTCACGGTGCCGAGGGCGTTCGAGATGTGATTCAGGGCCACGAGCCGGGTGCGGTCGCCGAGGAGCGCGTCGAGGTCGTCGAGGCGGAGCCGCCCGTCGTCGTCGATCTCGACATACCGGATCGTGGCGCCGCGGCGCGAGGCCAGGAGCTGCCACGGGACGATGTTCGAATGGTGATCGAGCCGGGTCAGGACGATCTCGTCGCCCTCCCGGATGTTCTCCTCGCCCCAGGTCGAGGCCACAAGGTTGATCGACTCCGTCGTGCCTCGGGTCCATACGATCTCCCGGGACGCGGCATTCAGGAACCGTGCGACCGTGGTACGGGCCGCCTCGAACCGGTCCGTGGCTCGCCGGGACAGGTCGTAGATTCCGCGGTGGACATTGGCGTTGTCGGCCCGGTAGAAGCCGGAGACGGCCTCGATCACCGTGTCGGGCCGCTGGGCCGTGGCCGCGCTGTCGAGGTAGACCACCTCGGAGCCGGCGAGGAGCGGGAAGCGCTCCCGCATGGTGGCCCCATCGAAGAGCCCGGCGTCGGCCGATGTCGTGATGGTCCCGGTCCCCCGCTCGGTCTCTTCCATGGTCAGTCCACGTCCACCAGGATCGCGTTGCCTTCGACCTTCACATCGTACGTCCGGACCGGACGGATCGCGGGCAGCGCCACCGCCCGGCCCGATGCCGCGTCGAACTTTGCGCCGTGGTAGATGCACTCCACCCGGTCATCGTCCAGGAGCTCGCCATCGGAGAGCGGGTAGTCCTCGTGGGAGCACCGGTCCTCGAGGGCGTAGTAGACCCCGTTGCCCGTGGCCACCAGAACGATCTTCTCGCCCGCCGCTTCCAGGTCGATGAGCCCCCGCTGCGGGACCTCGTCGACCGTCGCGACCTGTACGTACGTCATCAGCGGATCTTGGCCTCGATCGCCTGCTTCAGCTCTTCCACCACCCCCGGCAGCGGAAGCCGGTCCAGCACCTCGCCGAAGAACCCGAAGATCACCAGCCGCTCCGCCGCCCGCAGGTCCAGACCCCGGCTCTGGAGGTAGAACAGCTCCTCCTCATCGAGCTGTCCGACCGTGGCGCCGTGGGAGCACTTCACGTCGTCCGCCTCGATCTCCAGGTTCGGCAGGGAGACGGCCTCCGCCTTCTCGCTCAACAGGAGATTGCGGTTGGTCTGGTACGCGTCGGTCCGCTGCGCACCGGGGTGGACCCGGATGATGCCCCGGAAGATGGTCTTCGCCTCGTCGTACAGTGCGCCCTTGTACAGCAGATCGCTGTACGCGTTCTCCGCCACGTGGTCCTGGCGGGTGTTGTGGTCGAAGTGCTGCTTGCCCCGGGCGAAGTAGAGGCCGAGCATATCGCTCCGGGCGCCGGGTCCCTCGAGCCGGGCGTTCAGGTCGACCCGGGCCACGCTCGCGCCCAGGTTCACCACCAGCGTGTCGAGGTTCGCGTCGCGCTGGGCCAGCGTCCGCTGGATCGACAGGTGCCGAACCCCCTCCCCCCACTGCTGCACGGCCACGTACTGGACGTCCGCACCCTCGTCGGCGATCACCTCGACCGCGCCCAGCGAGACCGTCGGCTCATCGAAGTCCGGCGACGCGCACTCGTCCACGTACGCCACGTGGCTGTGCCGCTCCGCCACGATCAGCGTCCGCGGGAACACCGCCACCCCCTCCCGGGGCAGCCAGCGCGCCACCCGGATCGGCTGCTCGAGCCGGAGGTCCGCCGGGACGTAGACGAACACACCCGCCGCCCACATGGCCCCGTTCAGCGCGGCCAGCTTGTCCTGGTCCATGGCCACCGCCGAGCCGAAATGCCGTCGGACGAGCTCCGGGTGCTCGTTCGCCGCGGTCGCCAGATCCGAGACGACGACGCCCTGCTCCCGGGCCGCCGGGTCGACCTCGATCTCCGCGACATCGCCACCCACCAGGAGCACCTTGGCCGAGGCCTCCTTCCCCTCGAGCAGGGCCCGGGCCTCGGCCGGTACCTCCCCCGTGGGCTGCGCCGGACGCACCGCGTCCAGCTCGAGCTGGGCGACATCCGTATAGCGCCACTCCTCGAGCTTGCGAGTGGGGAGCGGCAGGCGCTGGAACGCCTCCCACGCCTCCGCCCGCAGCGCGCGCAGCCAGTCGGGTTGCCCCTCCGCGCCCGCGGGCGCCGCCTCTCTCTCCATGTTCATCAGGCCCTCTGCCTCGATGGGGGCCGTCGCCATTGCCGCCTCAGCCAACGGAGCCCTCCATTTCAAGCTCGATCAGTCGGTTCAGCTCCACCGCGTACTCCAGCGGCAGCTCCTTGCTGATCGGCTCGATGAACCCGCGAACGATCAGCGCTGCCGCCTCTTCCTCGCCCAGACCCCGGCTCATCAGGTAGAAGAGCTGCTCTTCCCCGATCTTCGAGACACTGGCCTCGTGGCCGATGCTCGCCGAGTTCTCCTCGATCTCGATGTAGGGGAACGTGTCGGTCCGGCTCGTCTCGTTCAAGAGCAGCGCATCGCACTCCACGTTGCTCTTCGCGTTCGTGGCGCCGTCATAGACCTTCGCCAGCCCGCGGTACGTCGACCGGCCCGTGCCCACGCTGATGCTCTTCGAGATGATCTGGGAGCTGGTCTGGGGCGCCGCGTGCACCACCTTGCCGCCGGTGTCCTGGTGCTGGCCATCGCCCGCATAGGCGATGCTCAGGATCGAGCCGTGGGCGCCCTCGCCCACCAGGTAGCACGACGGGTACTTCATCGTGGCCTTCGAGCCCAGGTTCCCGTCGATCCACTCCATGTGCCCGTTCCGGTTCACCAGTGCCCGCTGGGTCACCAGGTTGTACATGTTGTTCGACCAGTTCTGGATGGTCACGTACCGGAACCGGG
>CAYMLW010000080.1:0-13872 GCA_964391035.1 uncultured Gemmatimonadaceae bacterium | reverse complement strand
ATGGCCACGACCACCCAGCCCGCCACCCAGGCCAGGTAGACGCCGACAGCCGTCGCCAGCCCGAACGTCACGACGGTGCCCCGCCGGACCGCGGCCGGGGATAGCAGCCCGGACTGGGTGACGCGCGTCGGGCCGAGCCGGTCCTCGGTGTCCACGCCCTTCTCGAAGTCGAAGAGGTCGTTGGACAGATTGGCGCCGATCTGCAGCAGCAGCGCGCCCGCCAGCGCCGCCAGGGCGGGGCCGAGCCGGAAGGCCCCCGCCGCGTACGCGGCCGCGCTCCCCACCAGCACGGGGGTCACCGCCGCCGGCAGCGTCTTCGGCCGGCTCGCCAGCACCCACCGCTCCACGTTGCCCACGCCGGAGGCCGGAGGGTGGCCGCCCCCCCCCATGTCAGGGGTGGGGGAGCGGTGGGCGTCCCCCATGTCGGGCGGCGGGGTGGGGCGGCGGCTCAAGGGAATCGGTTGAACCTGTTGAACTCGGGCTTCCGCTTCTCGAGGAACGCGTTCTTCCCCTCCTGGCCTTCCTCGGTCAGGTAGAAGAGGAGCGTGGCATCGCCGGCGAGCTGCTGGAGCCCGGCCTGGCCGTCGCAGTCGGCGTTCATCCCCGCCTTGATGAACCGGATGGCCGTGGGGCTGTTCTGGAGGATCTCGCGGCACCACTGGACGGTCTCCTCTTCCATCGTCTCGTACGGGACGACGGCGTTCACCAGCCCCATCTCGAGCGCCTCGTCCGCGGTGTACTGCCGGCACAGGAACCAGATCTCCCGGGCCTTCTTCTGCCCGACGATCCGGGCCATGTACGACGACCCGTATCCGCCATCGAAGCTGCCGACCTTCGGGCCCGTCTGGCCGAAGATGGCGTTGTCCGCGGCAATGGTGAGGTCGCAGATCATGTGGAGCACGTGCCCGCCGCCCACCGCGTAGCCCGCCACCATGGCGATGACGGGCTTGGGCAGCGTCCGGATCTGGCGCTGCAGGTCCAGCACGTTCAGTCGCGGGATCTGGTCCTTCCCCACGTAGCCGCCCTCGCCGCGCACGCTCTGGTCGCCGCCCGAGCAGAACGCCTTCTCGCCCTGTCCCGTCAGGATCACGACGCCGATGCCGCCGTCGTCCCGGGCGTCATCGAAGGCCTTCTTCATCTCCTCCACCGTCAGCGGGGTGAAGGCGTTCCGCTTCTCCGGCCGGTTGATCGTCACCTTGGCGATGCCCTCGGCCGCCTTCTCGTAGATGATCTCCTCGAACCCGAACTCCTCCTGGACCACCCATTCGACGGGACCGGTGTGGGCGGGCTCAACGGTGGGGATGCTCATACCATGTCCTCTCGTATCAGTGCAGCAGTCGCAGTGGGATCTTCGAGCACGACGTTGTGCCCGACGTCGGGCACAACCGTGATCCGGGCCCGGGACAGCCGTTCGGCCATGGGTCCGGCCAGTGCCCGGAACCTGGCATCACGCCCTCCAACCACAAGGCGGACCGGCATTTCCAGCCGTTCCAGCGCGGGCCCCCAGTCCGGCATGACGCCGAGTCCGAGGACCCGGAGCGACCGGGCCAGCCCGGCGGGGTCGTGGCCCTGCCGGATCCGGCGCTGTCGTCGGAGGACGCGGGCCGGGAGGCCGGCCTGTGTGGCGAAGAGCGGCCGCCCTTCCCAGGCGGCGACGAAGCTATCCAGACCCTCCCGTTCCAGCAACCGGGCCCACTTCTCGTCCTGCTCCGCCCGGGCGGACCGCTCGTTCGCGGCCGCCAGTCCCGGGTTCACGCCGATGAGAGTGGCGGAGGCGAAGAGGTCGGCGTGCCGGACGAGCAGCCCCAGCCCCACGCGAGCGCCCATCGAGTAGCCGACCAGGTGGGCCGGCGGCGAGAAGGCGCGGGAGCCCGTTCCGCCGGCCCGCACGGTCCGATCACGGGGCCGGCGCCCTCGCTCCCGGATTGCGCCGGCCAGCCGGTCCACCTCGCCCTCGAACGACGAGACATCCCCGGGTCCGGCCGTGCCGTCGTGGCCCAGGAGCGCCGGGGCGAGGGTGGGCGGCCCGAACGACGTGCCGTGGGCGACGGGGCCGCGTCGTGCGGCGGCCGCGTCGTCTTCCAGGATCCGCAGCACCGGCTTCCAGCTCTCGGGCGAGCCGGTGAACCCGTGGAGCAGGACCAGGGAGCGCTTCATGCCGGCCCCGTGCCGATCCGGTCCAGCGCCGCCGCTATCCGGGCCCGGAGCCGGCGCTGGTGCTCTGTCGTCCCGCCCTCCGGAATCACGACCTCGATGACCGTACACGAAGAAGCCGCCCCACTGACCGGCGTGCCGCTGGCGCCGGTGACGTCGTCGAGGGCGGCGACCAGCGTCTCCCGGTCGGTCGCCCGGGCGTAGCCGACGCCGAAGGCCCGGCAGGCGGCCTCGATGTCCAGCCCGGGGGGCGTCAGCCACGTGTCGAGCGTCGGGTCACCCGCCAGCCGCTCCGCCAGGGGCAGTCGCTCGAAGATCCGGCCACCGCCGTTGTTCAGCACCACCACCGTCAGCGGAGCAGGCAGGGCGCGGGCGGCGGCCAGGCCGCCGACGTCGTGGAGGAAGCTGACGTCGCCGAGGAGGAGCGTGGTGGCCCGGCCCGTGGCTGCGGCTCCGGCGGCACCCGAGACCAGCCCGTCGATCCCGTTGGCGCCCCGCTGGGTCCAGACGATCAGCCCCCGGTCGCCCGCCGGCACGAACTGCTCCGCCTCCCGGATGGGCAGGCTGTTGCCCAGGGCCAGGACCGAGCCCCGGGGCAGCCGGTCCACCACTTCCCGGACCGCCGCGCCCTCGCTGAAGCCGTCCTCGAGGGCGGTATCCGTCGCGCGCCAGGCCGTCGCATTGGCTGCCGCCAGCCGGTCGAGCCAGGGGGCGTCGGCGGACCGCGTCCCGACATGGCCCGATCCCCGCTCCCGGATCGCCTCGGCCAGGGCAGTGACCGACGCGGTCGGGCTCCCGTGGACCAGCGGGCCCATCGCGTCCCACGCCGGCCAACCGCGGGGGGCCAGAACCCAGTGCTCGGTCGCCCAGGCATCGAGAGCCCGGTGCCATGCCGAGGCGGTGGGGGGGCGCCCGATCTGGAGCACGAGCTCCGGCCGGTGGGCCTCGGCGAAGCGGTCGATCTCGAGGAGCGCGGCGAACGCGTCGAGGTCGTGGTCGGGCCGGGGCCCGACGCCGAACCGGAGCTGGCTGGCCGGCTCCGCGACGACCGGGAAGCCCGCCCGACGGGCCAGCTCCGCCACGGCCCTGCCGTCCGCCGCGTCCCCGGGCAGGGCGGGTCCACAGACGATGACCCCTCGGCCCGTCCCGTCGACGCGTGCGGCCAGGGCGTCGAGGGCGTCGGGATCCGGTGCGTTCGTCGGGGGCCTCGTGGGCCGGATGCCGGCGATCAGGGCGTCCACGTCGGGCAGCCCGCCCCCCGGATCGGGCTGTGGGCTCGCCGGGGCGGTTCCGTCCGGCCCCGGCTCGAGCGGCTTCCGGGCCCGTGCGTTCAGGTGGACGGGTCCGGGCAGCGGGTGCAGCGCTGTGAAGAGAGCCTGGGCGGCGAGTCGGGGCAGGCCCCGGAAGCCGCGGGGGTCCGGGTCGGGGGCGCCGAGCTCGTACGAGGCCCGGACGTGGTCGCCGTAGAGCTTGATCTGGTCGATGGTCTGGGGCGCGGCGGCGTGCTGGAGCTCGAGGGGCCGGTCGGCGGTGAGGACCAGGAGCGGGACACCGGCCTCGGCGGCTTCGACGATGGCCGGGAAGTAGTTGGCCGGCGCGCTGCCGGAGGTGCAGATCAGGAGGACGGGCGCACCGGTCAGCCGGGCGTGACCTACGGCGAAGAACGCGGCGGATCGCTCGTCGACGATGCTCCGGCACACGAGGCCCGGGTCCTGGAGCGCCGCCCAGGCGAAGGGAGTCGACCGGGAGCCCGGGCTGATGACGACGTCCCGGAGCCCGGCGGCCCGCAGGCTGCCCATGAGCAGCCGCGCCCACTCCGTCAGCAGCTCGGGCGGGATCATGGGACGAGGGCTTCCTTCATGGTCCGAAGCTTCACCTCCGTCTCCTGCAGCTCGGTTTCGGCGTCCGAGTCGGCCACGATCCCGGCGCCGGCGTAGACGTACGCCCGATCATGATGCAGGAGGGCCGAGCGGAGCGCGACCGCGAACTCGCCGTCGCCGCGGCCGTCCAACCAGCCGACGGGCGCGGCGTACCAGCCCCGATCCTCCCGCTCGTGCTCCCGGATCCACCGCAGCGCCACCTCCGTGGGCCATCCCCCGACCGCCGGCGTCGGGTGGAGCCGCTCGACCAGCTCGAGGACGTGGACCTCCCGAGCCAGCCGGCCCCGGAACGGCGTGCGCAGGTGGTGCACGTGCCGGAGCCGCTGGACCTCGGGCGTCGCCGGGTAGTGGAGCGATTCGCAGACCGGCTCGAGCGCCTCGGCGATGGCCCGGACCACGAACGCGTGCTCGGCCCCCTCCTTCACGCTCTCCAGCAGTGGCGCCAGACGGGCTTCCTCCCCGGCCGCCACGGTCCCGGCCAGCGCCTCCGTCCGGATCTCGCGGGCGTGGCTCCGGACCAGCCGCTCGGGTGTGGCGCCGACGAAGGTGCCGTGGCCGTGGCGGAAGGCGAACCGGAACGCCGTCGGCTCACGGGCCAGCCGACGGAGCACGGCCCGCGCCGTCACGCCGGGCTCGACCCGGATCACCTCGCGACGGGCCGTAACGACCTTCTCGGCGCGGCCCTCGTGGATCCACTCCCGGATCGAGTGCACCGCGTCGATCCACGACGCCGGGTCCGGCGACACGGGCCCGGCGATCGTCCGGCGCCCACCCGGCTCGCCGTCCCGTGGGCTGTCGACGGCCCTCGCCCCCCGGGCCAGGCCGGACCCATCCTCAGCGGCCTGGATCGGGGCTCCGGCGTCGGGCCTGTCGGCTCGCAGCCGGTCGAGGGCGCGCTGCACATCGTCGAGCAGCTCCGCCCGGCGGCCGTCCGTGCCGGGATCGGAGACCGCGATGGAGAGCCGGGCGCCGGCGTCGTCGTCGGTCAGGAGGAGCCGCGGGAGGACGAATGTGGCGTCGCCGAACGGGCGCCAGGGGCCCGCGTGGGCGCCCGGCAGGAACGAGAAGCCGCCGAAAAGACGGGGTACCGCCCAGACGTCGGCGGAGCCAGCGCCCGGGGAATCCGGGTCGGGGCCGGGGGCGGTCGGGTGGCTGATGGTGCGCACGCGCGCCCAGAGCTCCGCCGCCCGCTCCCGGATCTCGGTGAAGCGGCGGGCTCCCCGGGCCGTGATGGTGTGGCTCGCGCCGACGCCGGCCATGGTGGATCCGTCCGGTGCCGCCCAGAACACGGAGGGCCCCGTCCCGTCGAGGAGGGCGAGGGGCTCGCCGGCGGCCGGCACGGTGATGATCCGGATCTCGTCGGCCGCGAAAGGCTCGCGCAGGGCGTGGTCCAGGAACGTGAGGGCGTTCGCGGGGTCGAGCCCCGCCAGCGTCGACTCCCCCGGCGTCTCCCGGGCACGCGTCATGGTCGCTCTCCCACGAAGAGGTGGCACACGCCGAGCAGGATCCGCTCGACCCGAACGACGTCCAGTCCCGCGTCCTCCATCATGGCAGCGAACCGGGCGGGGGGTGGGAACGCGGCGATGGACTCCTGAAGGTAGGCGTACTCCCGGGCCCCGGACAGGAGAGCGCCGATCCGGGGCACGATGGTGTGAACGTGGAGCCGGGCCGCCCGGGCCAGGAGGCCCCCGCCCTCCGGCTCGGTGAGCTCGAGGACCGCCACCCGGGCGCCGGGCCGGGTCACCCGTCGCATCTCCCGCAGCGCGGCGGCCCGATCCGGCACGTTCCGGATCCCGAAGGCGATGGTCACCCCGTCGACGGACCCATCCGGGAGGGGGAGCTGCTGTGCGTCGCCCGCCACCAGATGGACCCGGTCGCCCACGCCCGCGGCGACGGCCTTGGCCTGTCCCCGCTCGAGCATCCGCTCCGCCGGATCCAGCCCGACGACGCGGCTGCTCGGGTGCCCGGCGATCAGCAGGGCCAGATCGGCGGTCCCGGTGGCGAGGTCGAGGACGACGGGGTGGTCGCGGGAGTCGAGCTCGAGGGCGCGGACGGCCCGGCGCCGCCAGCGCTGGTCGCTGCCGAGGGACAGGACCCGGTTCAGCAGATCGTACCGGTGAGCGATCCGATCGAACATGGCGCCGGAGCCCTCCCGAGGCTCCCGGTCATCGGCCATGGCGCTCCCGGAAGGCGCGGACGCCGTCGGCGAGGTCGGCGAAGTCATCGAGGGGCAGGGCCTGCGGCGCGTCGCTCAGCGCCAGGCCCGGGTCGGGGTGTGTCTCCACCATGATCCCGGCGGCGCCGGCGGCCAGCGCCGCCTCGCTCAGCGGCCGCAGCAGGTCGCGTCGGCCCGTGGCGTGGGACGGATCGGCGATGACCGGCAGCCCATGGACCCGGGCGAGGATCGCGACGGCACCGAGATCCAGCACGTTGCGGGTGCTCGCGTCGAAGCCCCGGATCCCCCGCTCGCAGAAGAGGACGGAGGGCGCCCCGTTGAGGAGGCAGTACTCGCCGGCCAGGAGCCACTCGTCCAGGGTCGACGCCATGCCCCGCTTGAGCAGGATCGGCTTCTCCTCGGCCGCGGCCGCGGCGAGGAGCGTCGAGCTCTGCATGTTCCGGGAGCCGATCTGGATGAGGTCCGCGTGCCGCGCCACGACCGGCGCTCGGTCAGGGCTCAGGAGCTCGGTCACCACCCGGAGCCCCGCGCCGTCCGCCGCCTCCCGCAGCCAGCGGAGCGCCGGCTCCCCGTGCCCCTGGAAGGAGTAGGGCGAGGTCCGGGTCTTGAACGCGCCGCCCCGGAGGACGGCCACTCCGTGTTCCGCCAGCCGGGCGGCGATCCCGTGGATCTGCTCTTCCGACTCGACGCTGCACGGTCCGGCCATGAGGACGGGCGCCGCCTCGCCGCCCACGGGCACGCCGGCCACGTCGATGGCGGCGGGCTGGGCATCGATACGGGGGTGGCGCGACGCTTCCCGGGCGACCGACGCCACGCCCGCGATGGCCTGGAGCGCGGCGGGATCCACGGGGGTCGAGCCCGGCTCGACGTAGAACTGCACGTGATCCTCGGCATCCAGCCGCCGGAACCAGAGGCCGCGGCGTGCCAGCTCCCGCTGGACCACACCCGGCTCCGCGCCCGGTCGCAATGTGACGATCACTGTGCTCTTCCGATCCCTCTCCGAGGTCGCAGTGGCGCGAGGCGTAACGTACCCGAGTGCAGGGGCACGTCAAGTCCAATGCCACGGCCCCGCGGCGGCCCTCCGAGAGCGCATGGCGACAGGTGGCGACGCCCCTTTGCGGCGAGGGGGAGCCGAGCGTATCCTACCCCGAAGCGACGCCCCTTGCCCCGAGTGTCACCATGGAACAGCCATCTCAAGACGTCCTCGAACGCGGCCGATCCTTCCTGGATCGCCGCCGCCGCCGGCTCGCCCGCGTCATCCAGCGGCCCCTCGAGCCCCGTGCCGGGAGCGGCGACCTGCCGGAGGAGCGACGCCGGTTCCTGGTCGAGGAGGCCCAGGAGCTCTACTGGAACGAGCTCTCCTGGGAACAGGTGACCGAGGAGGAGGGACTGGCCGAAAGCGGCCTCGTCGAGCTCACCTTCCCCGGCTTCCTCGCCTTCGTGGAGGGGCTCCTGCTCAAGGAGGTCATGCCCGACTCCCTGGCGCCCGCCAGCCCTCGCCCGGAGGTCGTCGAGGACATCCTCGAGTTCCTGGCTGCCCGGTGCGTGCAGCTCGAAGGCAGCGACGAGGAAGGGACGGATGTCGAGCGGGAGGTCACGGTTCGCCTGATCGACCTCGTGCTCTACCGGCAGCACGACATCGATGTCGAGGAGTTCGAGCACCTCGAGGAGGAGGGATCGCCCCAGGGGGATCCGGACCGCCCGTGATCCCGGAGCCGGACCACGCCGTGCTCCGGGGCGGGCCCCTCCTGGTCGGCCACCGCGGCGCCGCGGGCCTCGCCCCGGAGAACACCATGCCCTCGTTCCGCGAGGCGGCCGAGCGGTGGGCAGTGGACATGATCGAGCTGGATGTCCGGACCAGCGCGGACGGCCACTGCGTGGTCATCCACGACGCCACCGTCGACCGGACCACCGATGGCACCGGCCCCGTGGCCAACTACCCGCTGGAGGAGCTCCGGGGCCTGGACGCCGGCTACCGCTTCGAAGGCCCCGACGGCGATTTCCCGTTCCGCGGCCGGGGCATCACCATCCCCACCCTCGACGAGGTCCTGGAAGCCTTCCCCGCCATGCGGTTCACCGTCGAGATCAAGATCGGCACGGTCCAGGAGGCGCTCCGGAGCACGATCCACCGCCATGACGCGTCGGCCCGCGTGGTCGTGGGCGGGATGGACCATCGGGACCGGTCCCTGTTCTCCGACTACGACGGCGCCCTCAGCGCTGCGTCCCGGGACGTCCGCGTCTTCTACCTGCTCCACAGGCTCCGGCTCGCGGGCGTCTGGCCGTCGTTGGCCGATGTCTTCCAGGTCCCCGAGCGCGACCCGTGGGATGCGCCCCCGGGCGAGGGACGCCAGGTCGTCACGCCCCGCTTCGTCCGCGACGCCCGCCGGCGCGGCATCCCGGTGCACGTCTGGACGGTGAACGAGTCGGCCGACATGACGCGGCTCCTGGACTGGGGCGTGGACGGACTGATCACCGACCGGCCCGACCGGGCGGCCCGGGTCCTCGCCGAAATGGGTCGGCCCCTCCCGCCGGGACTGGCCTGAGATGGGCGGGCACCTGTCCCAGCCGGACGGGAGCCTGCCGGCCCGCCTCCGTGCCCACCTCGATCGTCCCGGCCGGGCCGGGCGCCCGCTCATGGTCGCCCTCTCCGGGGGGCGCGACTCGATGGTCCTGCTCCACCTCCTCCGCTTTCCGCTCCGGGACCTCTGCGACGATCTCTCCGCCGCCCACGTCGACCACGCCATGCGACCCGGCAGCGACGCCGATGCCCGCTGGGTCCGGGGCGTCTGCCGGGCATGGGACGTGCCGCTCCAGGCCACGCGGCTGGACCCGCCCGCGTCGTCGGAAGCGGATGCCCGCCGGCGCCGCTACGCCTTCCTCGGCGACGCCGCGGATCCCGATACCCTGGTCCTGACCGCCCACCACCAGGACGACCAGGCCGAGACGGTGCTCTTCCGGGCCGCCCGCGGTACCGGCGTCCGGGGGCTCCGGGGGATCGCGCCCCGGCGCGGCCGCATCGTCCGGCCGCTCCTGTCCTTCCGACGCGGGGAACTGGCCCGCTATGCGGAGGAGACGGGGCTGGCCTGGCGGGACGACCCCACGAACCGGGACCCGAGCTACGCCCGGAACCGGATCCGGCACCGGGTCATCCCGGCGCTGGAGGACGCCCGGCCCGGCGCCGCCCGGAACCTGGCGCGGCTGGCCGACCGGGCCCGCGCCACGGAACGGGCGCTGGATGCGGCGCTCCGACGGCTCGAGGAGGAGGCCACGATCACCGACGACGGCGCCGTCGTCACGCTTGCTCGGCCCGTGCTCCTCTCCTATGATCCCGCTCTTCGCGCGCGCCTCGTGCGCCGCGTGCTACGCCGCTTCGGGAGCACGCCCGATCGGGCAGGAACCCAGGCGGCGTTGGAGTTTATTAGCTCCGGGCCGAGCGGTGGAGAGGCGCACGTGGCCGGTGGGCTCCGGATCGAACGGGATTTCGATCGGATCCGGGTTCTGCGCGCTGGCCGGGATGGGCCCGGGACGGCGCCCGATGAGCCGCTCGTCATCCAGGACGGGGCGCCGGGGATGGGCCGCGCCCGGATCGGCGGCCGGGAGGTCGCGGTCGCGTGGGGAGTGGGGACGCGGATCGAGGGCGGCCGACGGGCCGGGATCGACCACCCGGTGTTCCCGCTCACGGTCCGGGGCTGGCAGCCGGGCGACCGGATCCGGCTCCCGTTCGGGTCGAAGAAGCTGAAGAAGCTCTTCGGCGAGCAGCGGCTCGGTCGCAGGGCCCGGAGACAGGTCCCGGTGGTGGTAGACGGGCAGGGGCGGATCGTGTGGGCGGTCGGTGTCGCGCGCGCGGAGAGTGTGGTCGAACAGAGCGAAGACTTCGAGATCGCGGTGGGTGATGCCGGATAACACGGACACGATGGCACGGACCGGGGGCGCCGAGCTGGAGCGCGTGGTCTACAGCGCGGACCAGATCGCCGATCGGGTCATGGAGATGGGGCGTCAGATCGCCGAGCACTACCCGTCCGGCGAGGACGTCCTCGTCCTCGGGTTGCTCAAGGGGTCGTTCATCTTCATGGCCGACCTCGTCCGCGATATCGCGCGACCTGTTACATTGGATTTCCTGGTGGCGGCGAGCTACGGCTCGGGAACCGTCACCAGCGGGAACGTCCAGCTGCTCTACGACCCGGAGAACACCCTGGAGGGTCGACACGTGCTGCTGGTCGAGGACATCGTCGACAGCGGGAGCACCCTGAACAGGCTGATCCCGATGCTCGAGGCCCGGGAGCCCCGGTCACTCGAGATCTGCGCGCTGCTGCACAAGCACCTCGCGCCGGGTCTCGCGAAGGAGCCCCGGTGGGTCGGCTTCGATGCCCCCCACAAGTTCCTGATCGGGTACGGGCTCGATCACAGCGAGAACTTCAGGAACCTGCCGTTCATCGGCAGCCTGAAGACGTAGCGGGAGCCGATGGCGAACAACCAGGTACCGGACAACGACAAGGACCAGGGCTCGAACCCCTGGGCTCGCAACTCCAGGACGCTCTCGTTCTGGGTGTTGTTCATCCTCGTGTCCATCATGCTGGTGCAGCTCTTCGGCCCCAGGCAGCCGGACGCCGCGACCCTCGAGTACTCCGAGTTCCTCCGGGCCATGGAGGGCGGCAACGTCGAGTCGGTCACGATCATCGAGGGCAAGAAGGTGGAGGGGGTGCTCCGCACACCTGTCGAGGGCCCGCAGGGCAACGACGTGACCCGCTTCGTCATGACGCTCCCGACCCGGGACCCCGAGTCGTTCATCACGCGGCTCGAGGCCAACGACGTGAGCGTCAAGGGGGAGGAGGCGAGCCAGAACTGGTGGGCCTACGTCCTTGGCGCCCTGCCCTGGATCCTGATCCTCGGCATCTGGATCTTCATGCTCCGGCAGATGCAGGCCGGCGGCTCGCGGGCGTTCCAGTTCGGGAAGTCGAAGGCGAAGGTCCTGTCGGGCGACACGCCGAAGGTCACCTTCTCCGATGTGGCGGGCGCCGACGAGGCGAAGGAGGAGCTCCAGGAGATCATCGAGTTCCTCAAGGACCCCCAGAAGTTCACCCGGCTGGGCGGTCGGCTGCCCAAGGGCGCGCTGTTGGTGGGTCCGCCCGGGACCGGGAAGACGCTTCTGGCCCGGGCGGTGGCCGGGGAGGCCGGCCGGCCGTTCTTCTCCATGTCGGGCTCCGACTTCGTCGAGATGTTCGTGGGCGTGGGCGCGTCCCGGGTCCGGGACCTCTTCGACCAGGGCAAGGCCCACGCCCCGTGCATCATCTTCATTGACGAGATCGATGCGGTGGGCCGTCACCGCGGCGCGGGGCTCGGCGGTGGCCACGACGAGCGCGAGCAGACGCTGAATCAACTCCTGGTCGAGATGGACGGCTTCGAGTCCAACGAGGGCGTTATCCTGATCGCGGCCACGAACCGGCCGGACGTCCTCGACCCGGCGCTGCTCCGGCCGGGGCGGTTCGACCGGCAGATCGTGGTGGACTCGCCGGACGTGAAGGGCCGCCAGGGGATCCTGCGGGTCCACATGCGGAAGGTCCCGCTGGCGGATGACGTGGACATCGAGCAGCTGGCCAAGGGCACGCCGGGCATGAGCGGGGCGGACCTCGAGAACCTGGTCAACGAGGCCGCACTCCTCGCGGCCCGTCGCGACCGCGAGAAGGTCACCATGGACGACCTCGAAGCGGCCAAGGACAAGATCATGCTCGGGGCCGAGCGGAAGAGCCTGGTCCTGTCCGAGTCGGAGCGGAAGCTGACCGCGTACCACGAGGCCGGCCATGCCGTGGTCGCCCTCCGCGTGCCGGGCCTCGACCCGGTCCACAAGGTGACCATCGTGCCTCGCGGCCGGGCCCTGGGCGTGACCGCGTCGCTGCCCGAAGAGGACCGCCACTCGTACTCACGCGACTACCTCCTCTCCCAGCTCGTCATGCTGTACGGCGGTCGCGCGGCCGAACAGATGATCTTCGGTCCCGAGAAGATCACGACGGGGGCGGGCAACGACATCGAGCGGGCCACCGGCATGGCCCGGCGCATGATCACCCAGTTCGGGATGAGCGAGAAGGTCGGCCCGATGGCCGTCGGCGATTCCGATCAGGAGATCTTCATCGGTCGCGAGCTCGTCCAGCGTCGGGAGATCTCCGAGGACACGGCTCGCCTGGTCGACGACGAGGTCAAGCGTTTCCTCGACGAGGCGTACCAGAAGGCCGTCGACACCCTCACGGACAACCAGGACCTCCTCCACGCCATGGCCGAAGCGCTCCTCGAGCGGGAGACGCTGGACCGGGACGAGATCACCGCCCTGGCCGAGGGGAAGTCCCTGCCGGAGCCCGACCACGATGCCGAGCTGCCCCGGGCCGGCTCGCTGGCATCGGGTACGGGGCCAGGGGAGACGGAGGAAACCACGGAAGAGGCGTCCGGAGAGGAGGCCTCGCCCGAGGAAGCGGACAGTCGGGACCGGGTCTCCGCGGCCGCGGAGGCCCGCCGCGTGCGTCGCGAAGGAGCGGAGGCGGACGCATCCTGAGGTGATGATGGGAAGCGAGTTCCATCCGGTCGCTGCCAGCCCCGACGCGGGGGTCGGCTCCCACACTGGGGTCGACCCCCGTGCTGCGTTCTGGCGGGCGGCGGGCCGTGACCTGGACCTCGCGCGACCCCGCATCCTCGGCATCCTCAACGTCACGCCCGACTCGTTCTGGGACGGAGGTCGCCACGAGGACGTGGATGCCGCCCTGCGCCAGGCCGGGACGCTGTTGGCCGAAGGGGCGGACATCATCGATATAGGGGGCGAGTCCACCCGTCCGGGCGCCCGTCGCGTGGATGCCGCCGAGGAGCGAGACCGGGTCATCCCCGTGATCGACGCACTCGTCCGGGAGTGGCCCGAGCTGCTGGTCTCCGTCGACACGGTCAAGGCGTCGGTGGCCGAGGCGGCGCTGGACGCGGGAGCAGCGGTGGTGAACGACGTCTCGGGGCTGCGTCTCGATCCGGCGCTGGGCCCGCTGTGCGCGGAGCGGGGCGCGGGCGTCATCCTCATGCACTCCCGTGGCGACGTGGAGCGGATGGCCAGCTACGAGACGGCCGGGTACGGACCGGATCCGGTGGCCGAAGTGGCGACGGAGTTGGAGGCCGCGCTGGAGCGGGCGGCCCGGGCCGGCGTCGCCCCCGAGTGTATCGTGCTCGACCCCGGGCTGGGCTTCTCGAAGCGCACGGCCGAGAGCGTGGCGGTCATCCGGGAGCTGCCGCGCCTCCGGTCGCTCGGCCGACCCGTGTTGATCGGGCCCTCCAGGAAGCGGTTCGTGGGAGAGCTGGCCGGCGGCCGCGACGCCGCAGATCGGCTGCCCGGCACCGTGGCCGCGTGCGTCGCAGGGCTCCTCGCCGGCGCGCGCCTGTTCCGCGTACATGATGTCGGCCCGGTCCGGGATGCCCTGGCCGTGGCGGAGGCCATCGCGCCATGACCGGGATCTTCGACATCCTGTCACGGTACCAGTTCCTGCTCCCGGGTCTCCGGGACATCGTCCAGATCGTTCTGGTGGCGATCGGGATCTTCTACATCCTCCGCCTCCTGGCCCGGACCCGGGCCATGCAGATGCTCTTCGGGCTGCTCCTGCTGGCCGCCAGCTACTTCGGCTCCGAGTTCCTGGGCCTGGA
>CAYMLW010000079.1:0-14001 GCA_964391035.1 uncultured Gemmatimonadaceae bacterium | reverse complement strand
CGCCGCCCGACACCTGCCAGCTCACGCTGATGCCCGACATCGGGTCGCCGTTCTGGTCGTCGACCCGGACCGTGAGCGACTGGTCGAGCGGCTCGCCCACCGTGCCCGTTTGAGCATCACCGCTGACCCTGGACAGCGTGGTCGGCCGGAGCGGATCCGGCTCCGGCTCCGTCCCGCCATCGCCGCAGGCCAGGGGGATGAGGAGGAGTCCGGAGGCCAGCGTTGCCCCGAGGACGCGTCGGCTCACCGGCTACCTCCTTCCCGGTCCTCGAGTTCGGCGGGGGTGCCAGGAGCGACGAGAGGGCGGCCCAGCGACCGCACGACGAGGCGTCGCAGTTCCGCCATCTCCTGGCGCAGTCGTGAGATCTCAGCCGCCTGCGCCTCGAACGCCGCCTGTTGCTCCCTGACCGCGCCCACGAGGACGGCGGCGAGGTCGGTGTAGGCGACCGACAGGTAGCCCTGCGAGTCCTCGCTCACCAGCTCGGGGAAGACCTCGCGCACTTCCTGGGCGCTGAGCCCGATCTGCGGCCCGGCAGGGTGCCCGGTCCCGGGCCGGTACCGGTACCGGATCGGGGTGAGGCGCAGCACCCGGGCGAGGGCCTCTTCGATCGGCTCGACCCCGACCTTGAGCCGGATATCGGAGCTCTCCGTCAGTGTGCCGGCGATGGTGACATCGCCATTCTTGAGGAGCGTGAGGGCGTTGGAGCGGTTGATGTGGCCGGTGCCGTTTCCTGCCACCAGCAGGGGATCGGTCGAGACATTCTGTGTCGTGCTGCCCGACGCGACGTTGAACTGTCCCAGCACCAGGGACCCGTAGGATTGAGCAACCGTGAACGCGCCGAACGCCGTCGCAAACTGCCCGGTCGCGAGGGCGATTCCGAAAGCGGTGGATCCCGTGCCGCTCGCGGTCGCGAGGGGACCGAGCGCCATGGAGCCGAGGCCGCTCGCGGTAGGTCCTCCCGTGTCCGCTCCCCCCACCGCGACGGCGTACCGCCCCGTGGCCTGGGCATCTTTTCCTATGGCGACCGAGAAGTCATCTGCCGCGGCGGTGTTCCTTCCCAGAGCGATGCTGGTGTGGCCGGAAGCGTGCGCGCCGATTCCCACCGCGAACGCGCCATCGTCTTCCGCGACGGTTTCCGAACCCATGGCCACGGCGGAGGCCGCCGTCGCATGCGTGCGCTCACCGAGCGAGATCGAGGCAGCGCCGCTGGCAAGGGGCTCCAGACCCATCGCGACGGAATGGTCGCCCGTGTTCTCGTGATCCCACTCGTCCCCCGCCACCTGGCCGGCACGGAACACGGCCCTGTTCGGGTACCACGTCATCCGCACGCCAGCGCCGAGTCCGGGAATCGATCCCCCGTCGAATACGCCCACCGCGAGGAGCCCGCCATTGTCGTAGACCTGGAACAGCGGATTCTCGGCCTGATCCTCGACATTCAGGAGCGGGCTCTGCCCGCGGAGGGTGAGGGGTGACCCTGCGAAGAGGAGAAGCAGGAGGATGATGGAGGGCACCGCCATGGCGGCGCGCGGGTAGGGCGCGATCATGGTCTTGCTCCGGTCGATGTGTAGGGGGGCGTGCCGACCGTCCCGGCCGGCGAGGTGAGCATGGGTGGGGGGCCGCTTGCAGCCATGCCTCACGGAAACAGCCGCCTCGGCCGCCAATCCGGCTCCAACCGGACCGAGACGGTGACAAAGCTACAGGCGGGTGTGGCGCAGCACCAGCGACTCATCGTTGCGGCGCCCACGAGGACAGGGCTAGGTTGACCATGGCTCCTCCGGACAGCCCCGTTCTCCCCCGAACGACGAAAGCGAACCGATTTGGGTCGGCGATGACCCGTCCGAGGCCGATGGACAGCCGCGAGAGCACGCCAGGCGCGCCGGACCGGACGCGTTCCGGGGCTGCCTCGGCGCTGTGGTGGTGGGGCTGGCTGGGGCTGGCCGTGGCATGCTGCGGGCCGCTCCTCGCCGGTGGGACCGCCGCCGCCCTGACACACCTGCCGTGGATCCTGGCGCCTCTGGTCGCGACCGCGGCGTGGCTGCACTCGGGCCGGCGGGCGGAGGTGCGGGCCAGGACAGCCTTCTGGGCATTCGCCCTCGGTGGCTTCCTCGCCCTCGCCGCCCACCTGGTCCGGGCGTACCGGGCGGCCGAGCTCATGTCGCCCTCTACGGGGTTCCACATCCCACTGGTGCTGCCGTATCTGGCGATCGCGATCGGCGCGATCCTGGTCCTGCGGGCTCGCCGGGCTCAGGTATGGCTGTCCGGCCTCACGGCCGACGCTTCTCTGCTTCTCCTGGTGGCCCTCGCGGCGGCGCTGCGCCTCGGCGTCGAGCCGCTCCTCGCGGACGGGGGTGGGGAGCCCCGGCTCTGGTTCACGTTGAGCCAGACGGCGGCGATCGTCCCCGTGGTGTTCGCCGCCCTGATCGTGCTGCAGCGGACTACAATCCTGTCGCCATGGGCCGCATCGCTGCTCCTGCTCGCGACGCTCACCTTCGCGGTCGCGGACCTCCTGGCCCTGCCACGACTCGATCCCGTGGCGTTGCACGTGAGCCGGCCGCCGGACGAGCTGGCTCTCGCCGGGTGGGTGTTGTTCGCGGCATCCGGGTTCCTGGCCCGGAGCTTTCCGGCCACCGCGTCGGCCATGCTCGCCCGACGACGGGCGCCCGATGCCCTCCGGAAGCTGGTCGTCCCGGGTGCCGCCCTTTTCCTCGCGGTGGCGGTGGTGGATATGAGCCTCGGCCGCGAGCCCCGGGTCGAGACGGTGGGCGCCGTGGCGATGCTGGCGGTGCTCCTCGCCGTCCGGACCGGTCGGGCCTTCAGTCTGGCCGACCGGGACGTCGACCGGGTGCGGCAGATCGCGTATACCCGGACGCTGGTCGATGTCACCCATGCCCTGGCGGGCACGACCGACCTGGACCGCACCCTCCGGATCATCTCCGAGTCCGCCCGTGACGTGTTCGGCACCAGTGGAGCGGGGATCGAGCTGATCGTCGACGACGGCGAGAGCCTCGAGACGCGGAGCGCCGTCGGGCTGCCGGAGGGCGTGGTGGGCCTACGGTTCCCCGTAGAAGGCAGCTTCACGGGCTGGGTGGTCCGCCACAACGAAGCCCGCGCCACCGTCGACCCATCACGCGACCCGTACATCCAGCCCCAGAGCCTGAGCTTCCTCGGTCGCTGGCCGGTGGCCGCGGCCCCGATTCAGTTTCAGGGGGAAACCCTCGGGGCGCTGTTCGCCTGTATCCGGGCCGAGCCGTTCGGCGCCGAGGAGCTGGAGCTCATGGGCGCGATGGCGGAGCAGGCGGCCATCGCCATCCAGCAGGCCCGGCTCTTCGAGCAGGTCACCCGCCTCTCCGTGACCGATCCGCTGACCGGGCTGGCCAACCGCCGGCAGCTCGAGCGGGAGCTGGCCCGGGAGTTCGCCGCGGCCCGGCGAGGTCGTCCCCTGACCGTGGCCATCATCGATGTGGATCGGTTCAAGAGATACAACGATGCCCACGGCCATCTGGCAGGCGACGAGGCACTCCGCTGTCTGGGCGCCGCCCTGGAGCAGGAGACGCGGGCCATGAACGTGGCGGCCCGCTACGGCGGCGACGAGTTCGTCGCCATCCTGTCCGGATCCGACGTGGCCGGAGCACGCGTGTTCCTGGACCGGGTCCGCGCCCGCTTCGCGGAGGCGATCGAGAAGCTGGGATACGGGCCCCTCACGCTTTCGGCCGGCCTCGCCGAATACCACCCCGACATGGAGGGGCCGGAGGCGCTGCTGAAAGCGGCCGACGTCGATCTCTACCGAACGAAGCCCACGAACGGGGCTTCCTGACATCGCGCGGCCGCGACGCCCGCGTCAGTCCGCCGGCTCCCAGCCCCGCCCGATCCGCCGGATCCTGCCCAGCCCCTGGAGGTGCTCGATGTACGCCTTGAGCGCCGTCATGGCCGGCCGTTCGAGGGCCTCGTCGAGGTCGTCGCCGTACACGGCCTTCAGCAGCTCCGGGTAGCTCCGGATCCCGGACTCGATGGCCTCGCTCACCTGGGCGAGCCGCTCCTCCCGGTGACGGCGGTAGCGGTTCATGGTCGAGGTCGGGTCGTCGAAGGGCGGACCGTGGGCGGGGTACAGCGTCCCCGCTCCCAGTCCCCGGACCCGCTCCAACGAGGCCAGGTAGGGCCCCAGCCGGCCCTCGGGCGCCGCCACCAGCGTGGTGTCCTGTCCGCCCATGACCAGGTCGCCGCAGAAGACGGCGCCGCCCGCGCCCGCGTTGTCGGCGTCACCCGCGGCCGTGTCGCCGCCGCTGTCGCCCGCGCCCTCGGGCCAGTGAAACACCGCGTGGTCACGGGTGTGGCCCGGTGTGGCCACCGCCCGAACGGGCCCGGCATCGGTCTCGATCGTGGCCCCGTCCGTCAGCGACCGGTCGCCGAGCCGGCGCACCGGCACGTCCAGCCGCTCGGCCAGCGGCCCCGCGCCGGCCAGGTGGTCCGGATGGTAGTGGGTGACCAGGATGGCCACGGGATCGCCATCGCCGATGGCGTCGACGATGGCGTCGAGATGGCCGGCGTCGTTCGGGCCCGGGTCGATGATGACGGGCCGCCGGTCGCCGACGATGAACGTCCGCGTGCCGTCCAGCGTCAGGGGCGACGGGTTCGGCGCGAGGACGGTACGGAGCACGTCCGGGGTCGGGCTAGGAGGTGTGGCGCTCCGCCATGAGGACCTCGGCGAGCTTGTCGGCCACCGCCTGGACGCCCGCCTCGTCGTCGTCCTCGAACGCGCCCTTCTCGTGGCTGTCGATGTCGATCTGGCCGAGGATCTCGTCGCCGGCGCGGATCAGCACCGCCATCTCCGCCTTCACCTTCGGGCCGCACGCGAGGTAGTTCTCGACCTCGCTCACGTCCTGCACCACCTGGTTCTCCTTCTCGGCGACGGCGGTGCCGCACACCCCCTGGCCGACCTCGATCTCCGCGTGCTCCGTCGGCTCGCCCACGTAGTTGTGCAGCCAGAGCTTGTCTTCCTTCTCACGAAGGAGGTAGACGCCCACCCAGTCGTACCGGTCGTCGGCCTCGTGCAGCGTCCGCACCGCCTTGCGCAGGATCGGGTCGGCCAGGTACCCGTTCTCCCGCATTCCCTGCAGCTCCTTCACCAGCGTCGTCGTGTCCATCCGATTCGATTGCCTCGTCCGAGTTGGTATTCGTCAATGGGGTACGAGCACCGCCCGTACCGGCGAGCTGTCGGCCCCGGTCAGCCGGAGCGGCAGCCCGATGAAGGTGTACTGGCCCGGTTCTACACCGGAGAGGACCAGGTTCTCCACATTGGGCACACCGGCCGACGCCAGGATGTGGTGGGTCTCGAGCGTCTCCGAGTCCACCGGATCCACCGACGGCGCGTCCGTGCCCACCAGCATGAACCCTTCCGCCACCAGCCGGCGGGCCAGCGCAGGGGCGAGGGCCGGATAGCGGGCCGGGAATACCGTGGGGTCCGGGTCGTCGAGGGTGCGGAGCAGGACCCGGGGGGTCGTCCGGGCGTCCAGCCCATCCAGCCCGGAGGCCTGGACCCGGGGCGGATCTCCCGTGATCGAGCCCCGGGCGTCGACCACCACCGCGGGACCCACGAACGGCTCCAGCGCCAGCTCGCCCGCTCCGAGCCCGGTCCCCACGTGGAGCGGGCCGTCCACGTGGGTACCCGTGTGGACGCTCAAACGGACGGCGGCCACGTTCACGCTGTCGCCGTCGGATTGCCGCATGGTCCACTCGAGCTCCAGGGGCTGATCCCCCGTCCACACGGCCGTGTCCGGGCCGAGCGGCTGTGAGATATCGATCATGGCGTCACCGCGGCACGAAGTCCGTCTCCGGCATGAGATCCTGCACGAATGCGGCCAGCAGCCGGGCCGCCTGCTCGAGGTCGCTCCGGCTGACGACCTCGTTCGGCGAGTGCATGTACCGGTTCGGCACGGAGATCAGTCCCGTGGCCACGCCGGCACGGGACAGATGGATCGCGTCGGCGTCCGTGGCAGTGTAGCGGGCCTGGGCCGAGATCGTGTAGGGGATGCCCTCACGCTCCGCCGCCGCGACCAGCCGGTCGAAGACCAGGGGATGGGCCGCCGAACCACGGCCCAGGACCGGCCCGCCGCCCAGCTCGTGCTCCCCGAGCTCCTTCTTCTCCACCCCGGGCGCGTCCGTCGCGAACGTCACGTCCACCACGAGCGCGGCCTGCGGGTCGAGACTGTACGCACTCGTCCGGGCACCACCACCGCCCAGCCCGATCTCTTCCTGCGACGTGGCGACCGCCGTCACCTGGGCGGCGGGCGGACCGTCCGCCAGGAGCCGGAGCGCCTCGAGCACGACGAACGCTCCGATCCGGTTGTCGATCGCACGACTGGCGATCCGGTCCTCGTCCAGCTCCAGCATGGTGGCGTCGATGACCGCCGGATCACCCACCCGCACGCCCCGCCGCTTCACGCCGTCCCGGTTCCTGGCGCCGATATCGATCCACAGGTCCTCGATCTTCGACGCCTTCTCCTTCTCGTCCGACTTCATCAGGTGGATCGGCTTCTTCCCGATCACGCCGAGCACGTCCCCACCCTTCGACAGCAGCCGGACCCGCTGCCCCACCAGCACCTGCGGGTCCCAGCCGCCGATCCCCTCGAAGTAGAGGAACCCGTCCTCGTCGATATGGGTCACCATCAGGCCGATCTCGTCGATGTGGCCCGCCAGCATGACCCGCGGCGACCCGCCCGGATTCAGCGTCGCGAACGAGTTCCCGCTCACGTCCACCGAGACCTCGGGCACGATCCCTTCCGCCTCCGACCGCCAGACCCGCGCCGCCCGCGCCTCGAACCCGCTCGGACCCGCGGCGTCCAGGAGCCGCGTCAGGAAATCCATCGATTGTGTGTCCATAGCACCCGCCCGTGGCACAAAAGACAATCAACGTACAAGCAACCGCGACCCGGCGCGAGGGCGCCCGCGCCCCCTCGCCGGCCACGCAACGTTTGGTCTTCCCGGACCATCTCATTGTCGATGGCGCCTCCGTGGCCCGCCCTGACCGGGACACGGACCGAACTCCAGACAACCGGATCCCCCGACCGCCATGACAGGCCCGCACCGCCAGCCCGGCCGGACCCGGACCCTCCTCCTGACCGTGACCGCGGCTCTGATCGCGGCCTGCGGCGAGGAACCGGCTCCCCAGCTCCAGCTCCAGGTCGAACGCGACACCGTCGGCGACACCGTCATCGTGCGCACCCTGGCCGGGAGCGTCTGGGGCGCCGAAGCCGTCCTCGAGCCGGAGCTCCGGATCGGGGTATTCGAGGGCGAGGAGCCCTTCATGTTCGGCGAGCTGGAATCGCTGGCGGTGGCCCCCGACGGTTCGATCTACGCCATGGACACGCAGGTCCCGGCTCTTCGCAAGTACGGCCCCGACGGGGCGTACCTGGGCACGTTCGGCCGGGAGGGGGAGGGGCCCGGCGAGTACCGGGGCCCGGACGGCGGGCTGGCCGTGCTGCCGGACGGCCGCGTCGTCCTTCGAGACCCCCGTAACGCCCGACTCCAGGTCTATTCGGCCACCGGCGAGCCCGTCGACACGGTTGCCGCCCCGACCTGGGAGTTCGAGGAAGCCCGGATCGTCGCCCAGCAGGTCCTCGAGGGAGGCGGCGCCAACACCAGCGTCAACAACGTCCCGTTCAGCCCCGCCAAGCACTGGGCCTTCAGTCCGCTGGGCTACATGGTGGGCGGCGTTTCCGATCGCTACGCCATCGACCTCTTCCGCCGGGACGGGCCCGTGCTCCGGATCGAGCGCCTCCACGACCCGGTCCCCGTCACGGCCGGCGAACGAGAGAACCAGGAAGAGCGGACCCGCTGGGGCATGCGGCGGACCCAGCCCGACTGGACCTGGAACGGGCCGCCCATCCCCGACCACAAGCCGCCCTTCCGCAACCTCTACGTGGGCAAGGACGGGCGCATCTGGGTGCTTCTCCACACCGCCGGGGAGCGGATCCCCGACCACCAGTTGGACGCCCCGGCGGAGGGCCCGGATCCGCGACCCCCCGTCCGCTGGAGGGAACGGCCCGCTTTCGACGTCTTCGAGCCGGACGGGACCTACCTCGGACGCGTGTCCGCACCGCCTCAGCTCAGCCTCCGACCCTATCCCGTAGTCGAGGGGGACTGGGTCTGGGCGGTGGTGCGCGACGAGCTCGACGTCCAGTATGTATCACGGTTCCGCGTACGGCGCGAGCCCATCGATGACGGCGCGCGGTAGAGACTTCGAACCCCCGATTCCATGCGACACGATCTCCGAGAACGCCAGACGTTGATCGCCATCCTGCTCGTGCTCACGACCCTCGCCGCGTGTGGCGGCGACCGCCCCACGACCGCGCTCCAGATCGAGCGCGACACCGTCGGCGACACCGTCATCGTCCGGACCCTCGCCGGCCAGGCCTGGGCCGGCGATGCCGTCCTCGAGCCGGAGATCCGGATCGGGACATTCGAGGGCGCCGAAGAGAACATGCTCGGCGACATCGCGGGCCTGGCCGTCGGGCCCGACGGCTCGACCTACCTCTTCGATCGCCACGTCCCCGCGCTCCGGAAGTACTCGGCCGACGGCGAGTACCTGACCACCTTCGGCCGTGAGGGCGGCGGCCCCGGCGAGTACAAGCAGTCCGACGGCGGGTTGGCCGTCCTCCCCGACGGCCGCGTCCTGCTCCGCGATCCCGGCAACGCCCGGATCACCGTCTACTCCCTGACCGGGGAGGCCCTCGACAGCTGGCCGCTCCGGGGCGGGCACTTCACCAGCCGCCGGCTCTACGTGGACACCGCCGGCGTGGCGTTCACCCAGATCTGGGGGCGGACCGACGACCAGCGCTACACCGCGCTCCAGCCCTACACGCCCGACGGCGAGATGCTCGACTCGATCATGGCGCCGTCCTGGGAATACCAGGAGGCGGGCGTCACCTTCAGCGGCGAGAACATCCAGATGATGAACGCCGTCCCCTTCTCACCCCGTCCCCACTGGACCTTCAGTCCGCTCGGGTACTTCGTCGGCGGGCTCTCCAGCGAGTACTCCATCGACGCCTTCCGCCCCGACGGCTCCGTCCTCCGGATCCAGCGCGTGACCGAGCCCGAGGCCGTGCCTCCCGCCGAGAAGGACGCCCGGCGCATGGACGTGGTCCGCAACTTCCAGCGGATGGCGCCGGACTGGACCTGGAACGGCCCGCCCATCCCGGATACCAAGCCTGCGTTCCAGGACCTGGCCGCCGGCACCGATGGACGCATCTGGGTGCGACTCCACCAGCCCGGCTTCCTCGCCGAGGAGGCCGACCCGGAAGACCCACGGTCCGTCGACCAGTGGGAGGAGCCCGTGGTATGGGACGTCTTCGAGCCGGACGGCACCTATCTCGGCCAGGTCCGGGCGCCCGACCGGTTCCGGACCCACCCCGAGCCCGTCTTCGGCCGCGACAACGTCTGGGCCATCACCACCGATGACCTCGACGTCCAGTACCTCACCCGCTTCAGCATCACGCGCCAGGGCACGGAACCGGCCACAGAAGACTGAAATACAAGTCCGGCAACGAGTTGTGCCTTTTGCCCCCCGTCCTCCGGGTTCCTCTGCGGTCTCCGTGGTGAGCCGTTGATGAGGCCGGCCCCGCGACGAACCCTCCTCGCCGCGGGGCCTTCGAAGCTCGAAGCTCGATCCTCGCCTACTGCCCGCCGGGCGTCACGAAGATCGGAACGCCGCCCTCCGTGGGCGCGATGACCAGGTTGTTGGCGCCCTGGCCGACCTCCATGAGCGCCTCGATGTAGCGCCAGTACAGGTAGCGCTGGCCGCTGATGCCGGCGAGGGACTCGGAGATGGTCTGCTGGGCGTCGCGGATCCCCTCGGCCTCGGCCCGGCGCTGGTTCGCCTGCTCCTGGACCACCTGGGTCTGGTAGGCCTCGGCCTGGACCTGCTGTTCCCGGGCCAGCTTCTGCTCGATGGCCTCACGGATCGAGGGCGGCGGCTCGATGTCCCGGACGAAAAAATCGGTGATCAGGATCCCCCGGGGCGTCAGCCGGGTCTCCATGATGGTCTGGATCTGCTCGCCGATGCCCGCCCGCTCGGTCGACAGGATGTCCGCCGCGGCGATGTTGGCCACCGCGTCACGGGCGGCGGACCGGTACGTATTGTAGACGAACTCGTGGACATCCGCGGTGGTGCCCACGGAGAGGTACAGGTCGAGGACCGAGTCCGGCTGGAGCCGGTACCGGTAGGCCGCGTCGATGGCGATGGTGAGCTGGTCGCTCGTCAGCGCCGTCAGCCTCTCGCTCTGGCCGCGATCCGGGAACTGGAGCTCCCGCCGGGGATAGGTCGTCCAGTCCCGGAAAACCGAGTGGTAGAGCCCCTGCCCGTGGATGTCGTCCGACACCGCGCCCGTGACGGCGTTCTTCTTCACCGCCACCTCGTACGTGTCGACGCGGGTGCACCCGGTGGTGCCTACCGTCACCGTCAGTACCGCCAACAGGGCGAGGGCGACGCCCGCAGTGTGCAGTCTCTTCGTCACGCTTGCCTCCCTTCGGGTCAAGATCGTTCGGAGCAACACAATCTATACGACCGCGCCGCCGCCCGCCTTTACCGATGCATCCGGGGGTCCGGTCGCTGCTGGGGTCCGGCGACCGGCCGTATGACCGCGGAACACCGGCCCCGCAGCGGTGTCTTCATGAAGTCGGGCGCACGGCGTGCAGTCGCGACCGCCCCAGCCTCGCCTCACCGCCCGGGTACCGGACGGGGAGCGCGGGACGAGACCGGACGACACAACCAGGGCGCCGCACTCCGCGCGGTCGGTGCCCGCGACAGACCACCGGCGAGCCCCGATGCCTGACACCGACACCACCTATTTCCGCCGTGGCCTGGGCCTGAAGAAGGAGGTCCAGCCCGTCCTGGATGCCGAATACGCCAGCGCCCTGGTGGCCCAGATCAAGGCCGCCGAGGGCAATACGGCCACCTACGGCGATATCACGGTGAAGCTGGCCGAGGAGTTCGGCTTCTGCTACGGCGTGGACCGGGCCGTCGACTACGCCTACCAGGCGGCCATGAAGTTCCCGGACCGGAAGAAGTACCTGGTCGGGGAGATCATCCACAATCCCCACGTCAACCAGCGGATGATCGACATGGGGATCGAGTTCATCTACCCCGACGACGACGGTGTCTTCGACTTCTCGCACGTCACCCCCGACAACGTCGTCATTCTCCCGGCCTTCGGCGTCACACTGCACGACTTCGAGACGCTGAAGGAGCTCGGCTGCGTTCTGATCGACACGACCTGCGGCTCCGTGCTGAACGTCTGGAAGCGGGTGGACCAGTACGCCAAGGACGACTTCACGGCCATCATCCACGGCAAGTACAAGCACGAGGAGACCCGGGCAACGGCATCACAGGTGAACAAGCACGGGGGTCGCTATGTCGTGGTCCGACATATGGATGAGGCGCGTCTCTTGATGGATTTTATCGAGCAAAACGATCGGGCGATGAGCCGGGACCAGCTGGCGGAGCACTTCCGGGAGAAGGCGTCGCCCGACTTCGATCCGGATCGGGACCTGGTCCGGGTCGGCGCGGCGAACCAGACCACCATGCTGTCGACGGAGAGCCTGGCCATCGCCGAGGCCATCGGCGAGAGCATCGGGAGGCGGTACGGCGAGGAGGCCAGGGCGGACCATTTCCGCAGCTTCGACACGATCTGCAGCGCGACCCAGGAGCGGCAGGACGCGGTCGAGGAGCTGATGAAGGACCCGCCGGACATCATGGTCGTGATCGGGGGGTACAACTCGTCGAACACGAACCACCTGGCGCACCTGTGTCGGGAGTACACCACCACGTACCACATCAGCGACGCGACCTGCATCGATCCGGAGGCCGGGACGATCCGGCACAAGCCGGTGCTGGACGCGAACGCGCCGGAAGACCAGGTTCCACACTGGCTGCCGGAAGGGCCGGTGTCCATCGGGTTCACGGCGGGGGCGTCGACGCCGAACAACAAGATCGGCCAGACCCTCGAGCGGATCCTGGCGACCCGGGGAATGGCGGTACCGGAGCTTGTCTAGCCCGGCACCCCGGATCCCGTCGCCACGAGGAGGATTGCGGTGGTCCGCAATGTGCACGTTCTTGGGGGCGTCATGAGGCTCTCGATCCGAATCATCCGCCCGGCGGTCATCGCGGCGAGTCTGCTGATCCTGGTCAGCGGCGCGCCGGTCGACGGCTCGTTCCCCGGCCCGCTCGCGGCCGGGTCCGCCGCGGCCCAGGACGATCCCGGGAGACGGATCATGGTTTCCCTCGAAGACCGTCGCCTCTGGGTCGTACAGGGCGGGGACACGCTGTTCAGCGCGCCGGTGGCCGTGGGGAAGGGTGGCACCCTCGATGTGCAGGGCCGGAGCTACGAGTTCGAGACGCCCCGGGGCCAGCATCGGATCCTCGCCGAGCTCGACGACCCCAGCTGGGTACCGCCGGACTGGCACTACTACGAGAAGGCGGCCCGACGGGGGCTCGAGCCCGTCCATATCCGGGACGGGGACATGATCGAGCTGTCCGATGCCACCTTCATCCAGGTCCGGGGCACGGAGATCGGACGGGTCAACCGCTGGGGCAACTACCACCCGTTCAACCCGGGCAGCGAACTGATCTTCGACGGCAAGATCTTCATCCCTCCCCTGAACAGCCCCCAGCGCAGGATCCCCGACGCACTGGGGCCGGTGAAGCTCATGCTCGGCGACGGCTACCTGATCCACGGCACGCATCGCTACAACCGTGACAGCATCGGCACGGCGGCCAGCCACGGATGTATCCGGATGCGCAACGACGATGTCGTCACACTGCGCGATCTCGTGAGCGTCGGCACCCCGGTCCACATCTACTGACAGGTCGCGCCAAAGGTCTGCGGCGACGCTACTTGTGCGGCCGCCCGGCGAGAGGGCATATTACGGAGCGAACTCCCATCCTGTTCGCACACAGGGCCGGTCCATGGCGTCAACCACCCGAGACGAGATCAGCCGGCTTGAGCTGCTCCACGCGGCCCACCCGGACGGACTCGTTTTCCCCCATCTCGCCGACGCCTATCGCCGGGCCGGTCGGTTCTCGCAGGCGGACGAGGTCCTGACCCGCGGTCTGAACCGCCATGCCGACTACTCGGCCGGCCACGTCGTCCTGGGCCGGCTCCGCCTCGACCAGGGCCGCCACGAGGATGCCGGCGAGGCCTTCCAGCGCGTCCTCGAGCTGGACCCGGACAACCACATGGCCCTCGAGTACCTCGGGAGGATCGCCCTCGAACAGGGCCGCCTCGAGGAGGCCCTCGTCCGCTTTCGGCGCCTGGCCGGGCTGAAGCCCACCCGGGACGTGATGGAGCGGGTCGAGGAGCTCGAGCGTCGCGTGCACCGTGCACGGGTGAGCGCTCCTTCGGCGCCGCGCAACCGCCTGGCCCCCGGGTCCGAACCGGACGAATCGCAGGGGCCGGCAGCGGACCCGGGGACCGGTGGAGAAGCCCGGGCGGCCGTCGATGAGGAGCCGGCTGAGGATGCCGGCGAAGACGGCGATGAGGACGGGCTCGATCCCGGCGAGGTGATGACCGAGACCATGGCGGAGCTGTACACCCGCCAGGGGCTCCATCGCCGCGCGGCCATGCTGTACCGCCGGCTCCTCGCCCGCAACCCCGACGATGCCCGTCTGCGGGCGAAGCTGAAGGCGTCCGAGGCCGCCCTCGCACAGGCGGAGTCGACCGCCGAGGAGGAAGCGGCCGCCGCGCGTGCCGCCCGGGAGACGCCCGGGGCTCTGCAGACCGAGGAAACACCCGAAGATACCGACGACGCGCACCCGGAAGCCCGGGAAACGCCGCGGGACGCCGGGGCAGCGCTCGTGGAAGAACGGCCGGCACCGCGAGCGTCGTCCCCGGGCATCCGCCGGCAGCTCCGGAGCGTGCTGTCGTGGACGTCGCCAGGTGGCCCGTCCGGGGCCACTGCCGAGGAGGTCGCAGAGCCCGCCGCCGGACCCGCCGGGGCACCCCGCGAGG
>CAYMLW010000078.1:13571-14030 GCA_964391035.1 uncultured Gemmatimonadaceae bacterium | reverse complement strand
GCCGGCGTTCGGCGTCCAGCGTCCAGTCTCCAGCGTCCAGTGGCTAGGGCAAGGGTGAGGGTGGAGGCGGGGTGCGGTGATTGACATGACGGGCGGATTGGCCGAACTTTACAAGCTATGCTTCTTGTCGACCTGAATCGGCTGCGCGGAGAGGGTCGTGCGCGGATCGATGCGGATATTCCGGAGTCGGCCGGGTTCTGGAAGGACATGGATGTGGAGCCCGCGTCGCCGCTGGCGGTCCGACTGGAGGCACAGCAGGCGGGCCCGGATGTCGTGGTCCGTGGGACCGTGGCCGGGGCGTTTCGACTGGAGTGTCGTCGGTGCCTGGAGCCGGTCGAGGTGGCGATCGAGGAGGAACTGGGTCGTCTGTACCGGGCCGGCGAAGCGCTCGAGGAGGACGAGCCCGAGGACGTGGTGGCGCTGCCGGATCCGCCGCGGGGCGGCCTCACCTGGTGGGTG
>CAYMLW010000078.1:0-13561 GCA_964391035.1 uncultured Gemmatimonadaceae bacterium | reverse complement strand
GTTCGAAGCTGGACCTGTCGGGTGAGGTGTGGGAGCAGGTGCTGCTGGCGGTTCCCCGGTACGCGTCGTGCCGGGCGGAGTGCCGGGGGCTGTGCCGGATCTGTGGCACGAACCTGAACGAGCGGACGTGCGAGTGCGTGGTGGAAGAGGAAGACGAACGTTGGGCGCCGCTCCGGCGACTGCAGTCGGGCGGGTAGAGGAGGGAATCGATGGCGGTACCGAAGAAGAGGACGTCGAAGCAGCGGAAGCGGAAGCGGCGGACGCACCACAAGGCGTCGGTGGCGAACACGGTTTCCTGTCCGAACTGCGGGGATCCGAAGTTGCCCCACCGGGTGTGCCCGACGTGTGGAATGTACAAGGGCGAGCAGGTCATCGAGATCGACGAGCTGTAGTCGAGAGCCGTCGGTGCGGATCGCGGTAGACGCCATGGGCACGGACCGTCACCCCGCCGTCGAGGTGGAGGGGGCGGTCGCGGCGCTGGAGGCGTTTCCCGACGATTTCCGGGTCGTGCTGGTGGGCGACCGGGACCGCGTCGAGCGGGAGCTGACGCGGTTGGGGGAGTCTGAAGGGGAACGTCTCTCGATCGTGCACACCACACAGCGGATCGCGCCATCGGAGTCGCCGGCGGCGGCGGTTCGTCGCAAGCCGGACTCGTCGATCGTCGTCGGGTTGAACCTCCAGCGGGAGGGACTGGCCGACGCGTTCGTGAGTGCCGGGTCGACCGGGGCTGTCATGGCCGCCTCCCTGTTCATCCTGAGACCGCTGCCGGAGGTGGACCGTCCGGCGATCGCCACCCTGCTGCCGACGGGGCTCGGCCCGATGGTGCTGCTGGACGCGGGCGCCAATGTGGACTGCAAGCCGGAACAGCTCGTGCAGTTCGCGCGACTGGGCTCGGTGTACGCCCGGGACGTGCTGGGCCGGGAGTCGCCGCGCGTGGGTCTGCTGAACATTGGAGAGGAGCCGGAGAAGGGGAACGAGCTGAGCGTGGAGACGCACCGGCGTCTACGCGCGAGTGATGTCAACTTCGTCGGCAACGTGGAGGGGCGGGAGATCATCGAGGGTGTCTGTGATGTGCTGGTGACGGACGGCTTCGTGGGCAACGTGCTCCTCAAGTTCTACGAGAGCGTCGCGGGCTTCGTGTTCGGGCTGTTCCGACGCGAAGCGTCGCCGGGCTCCGGCGATGGCAAGCTGGACCGGATCACGAGGATCCTGGACTATGCCGAGTACGGCGGTGCGCCCCTGCTCGGCGTGAACGGGATCTCCATCATATGTCACGGAGGCTCGCCGCCGCGCGCGATCACGAATGCGCTGAAGGCGGCGATGACCGCGTCGAACGCACACATGGTCGGCCACATTCGCAGCGAGGTCGGCGTTCCCCCCAAGCCCGCATGAGAATACCGAAGCCGACAGTCGAGATCATCGCCACCGGCCGCTACCTGCCCGACCGGGTCGTGACGAACCAGGATCTGGAGAAGGAGCTGGACAC
Source organism: uncultured Gemmatimonadaceae bacterium (assembly GCA_964391035.1). GTDB lineage: Bacteria > Gemmatimonadota > Gemmatimonadetes > Longimicrobiales > RSA9 > JAWVYT01. Next base: position 12,075 of record CAYMLW010000078.1, on the reverse strand, counting down.
GTCCGACGAGTGGATCCGCGAGCGGACGGGGATCCAGGAGCGGCGGATCGCACCGGCCGAGATGGGGGCGGCGGAAATGGGTGCGGAAGCGGCCCGGATCGCCATGGAGCGGGCGGGAGTGCACCCGGGGGAGGTGGATGTGATCGTGGTGTCGACGGCCACGCCGGACCGTCTGCTGCCGTCCACGGCGTGCGACATCCAGGCGATCCTGGGTGCGGAGAACGCGGCGGCGTACGACATCGCCGCAGCGTGCTCCGGCTTCCTGTACGGCCTGTCGATCGCCGAGGGCCACCTGGTTTCGGGTCGTGCCGAGATCGCGGTGGTGATCTCGACGGAGAAGATGAGCGCGATCGTGGACTGGGGGGACCGTTCCACCGCCGTGCTGTTCGGCGATGGCGCGGGCGCGGCGGTGGTCAAACCGTCGGAGAACGGTCGCGGGCTGCTGTCGAGCTTCATCCGCTCGGATGGCACGCTCGCCGAGCTGCTATGGCGACCGAGCGGGGGCGCGAAAGTCCCGATGGACCTTGCGGTGCTGGACGAGGGGAGCCACCTGGTGAAGATGGCCGGGCGGGAGGTGTTCAAGGCGGCGGTGCGGTCCATGGCCGAGGCGGCGGACCAGGCACTGCTGCGGGCCGGGCTCACGGGCGAGGACCTCGACCTGTTCGTGCCCCACCAGGCGAACATCCGGATCATCGAGGCCACGGCGAAATACGCGAACGTGCCGATGGACAAGGTGTTCGTGAACGTGGATCGGTACGGCAACATGAGCTCGGCCACGCTGCCGGTCGCACTGGACGAGGCGCTGGAGCAGGGGCGGATCGGTCCGGGTGACTACGTCATGATGGTCGCCTTCGGGGCCGGGTTCACCTGGGCGTCGGCGGTGGTCCAGTGGTAGGACTGCTGTTCCCCGGGCAGGGGGCGCAGGAAGTCGGGATGGGGCGGGACCTGGCCGAGGCGTTTCCCGAGGCTCGTGCGGTGTTCGAGCGGGCGGACGAGGCGCTGGGCGTGTCGCTCTCCCGGATCATGTGGGAGGGCCCGGTCGACGATCTCACGGCCACCCACAACGCGCAGCCCGCGATCCTGGTCCACTCGATGGCGGTCCACGCGCTGATCGGCGGCACGCTGGACGGCGTGGCGCTGGCGGCCGGCCATTCGCTGGGCGAGTTCAGTGCCCATGTGGCGGCCGGGACGCTGTCGTTCGACGACGCGGTCCGGGCGGTGCGTCGTCGTGGCGAGCTGATGTTCCGGTCGGGGGCGGAGCGTCCGGGCACCATGGCCGCGGTGATCGGCCTGGACGACGGGGCGCTGGAACGGGTGTGCCGAGAGGCGTCCGGCGAGGACGGCGTGTGCGTTCCGGCGAACTACAACTCCCCGGGCCAGACGGTGATCAGCGGCGATGTGGCGGCGGTGGAGCGTGCGATGGAGGCGGCCAGGGAGGCCGGCGCGAAGCGGGCGATTCCGCTGAACGTGAGCGGTGCCTTCCACTCGCCGCTCATGGAGGTGGCGGAGTCGGGCCTGCGGGAGCAGCTCGAAACCGTCGAGCTCTCCGACCCGTCGTATCCAGTGGTGTCGAACGTGACCGCGGCGCCGGTATCGGATCCCGACGAGGCCCGACGTCTGCTCGTCGACCAGCTCACGTCACCCGTGCGCTGGGCGGCGTCGATACATACCATGCGGGATCGAGGCATCGAGCGGTTCGTCGAGCTGGGCCCCGGTCGTGTCCTCAGCGGACTCGTGCGGAGGATCGATCGAGCCGTGACCGTGGAGGACATCGGCTCGGCCGATCAGGTGGACGCCTTCCTGAACCAGTGAGAGTCATGGCAGAGAGCGTGCTGGACGGACATGTGGCGCTGGTCACGGGTGGGAGTCGGGGCATCGGCCGGGCGGTGGCCGAGCGCCTGGCGACCGACGGCGCCCGGGTCGTGGTGACGTCCCGCTCGGAAGAGATCGCCGCTTCGGCGGCGGCGGAGCTGCCGGGGGAGGCACAGCTGGGCGTCGGCTGCGATGTCACGGATCGGGAAACGGTGGAGGCCCTGATCAAGCGGGTCGAGAGTGAGCTGGGCGGACCCCACATCGTCGTGAACAACGCGGGGATCACGGCCGACAACGTGCTGGTGCGACTGGGTCAGGACGACTGGGATCGGGTCCTGGAGACGAACCTCACGGGCGCGTTCCATGTAATCCGGGCCGTGACACGGGGGATGATGAAGCGGCGGGGCGGCCGGATCATCAACATCACCAGTGTGGTCGGCTTGACCGGCAATCGCGGTCAGGTAAACTACGCAGCGTCGAAGGCCGGGCTGGTGGGTCTCACGAAGTCGGTGGCCAAGGAGCTGGCGTCCCGGAACGTGCTGTGCAATGCGGTGGCGCCGGGCTTCATCGAGACGGACATGACGTCGGACCTGACGGAGGCCGCGCGGGAGTCGCTGCAGGAGCAGATCGCGCTGGGCCGGCTGGGGTCACCGGCGGACGTGGCCGGAGTGGTGGCGTTCCTGGCGGGACCGGATGCCGGCTATATGACCGGCCAGGTGCTGGTCGTGGATGGCGGAATGGTCATCTGAATCGATACGTTCCTTTTCACCAATCCAACCAGAGAGGACAGGATGGCGGAGAACACGGAAGCGAGGGTCAAGGAGATCATCGTCAATGAGCTGGGCGTCGAGGCGGAGAAGGTGACGCCCGAGGCGTCGTTCGTGGAGGACCTGGGTGCCGACTCGCTCGACACGGTGGAGCTCGTGATGGCCTTCGAGGAGGAGTTCGGCATGGAGATCCCCGACGAGGATGCCGAACAGCTCCAGACGGTCGGCGACGCCATCCGCTACATCGAGGAGAGCGAGGCCGGGTGACGGCCCGCTGATGGAGATACGTACCCCTGACGGGCGGCGCCGGGTCGTGATCACCGGCGCCGGTCTGCTGACGCCCGTAGGCCGCGATGTCGCGACGGCGTGGGAGGCGTTGCTGGCGGGCACCAGCGGCGCGGCGCCCATCACCCAGTTCGACACGGACGGGTTCGACGTGCGCTTCGCCTGCGAGGTGAAGGGCTTCGATCCGGAGGAGTACATGGATCGGAAGGAGGCCCGGCGTACGGACCGGTTTGTTCAGTTCGCCATGGCCGTCTCGGTCCAGGCGGTCCGGAACGCGGGTCTGGGCGATGACCTCGGGCCGGCGGACCCGGATCGCGTGGGGGTGATCCTCGGCAGCGGGATCGGCGGAATCGCGACCTTCGAAGAGCAGGCGCAGGTCATGCTGGAGAAGGGGCCGCGTCGCGTGAGCCCGTTCTTCGTGCCCATGTTCATCCCGGACATGGCCGCCGGACTGGTTTCGATGCGGTTCGGCGCGAAGGGACCCAACTACGCCACGGTCTCGGCGTGCGCGTCGAGCGCACACGCGCTAGGCAACTCGTTCCGGCTGATCCAGAGCGGCGACGCGGATGTCATGATCACCGGCGGCACGGAGGCCTCGGTCACGGCCCTTTCCATCGCCGGGTTCGCCAACATGAAGGCGTTGTCGACGCGCAATGACGCGCCGGAGAAGGCGAGCCGGCCGTTCGACGCGGATCGGGACGGTTTCGTGCTGGGCGAGGGCGCGGGCGCTGTGGTGCTGGAGTCCCTCGACCACGCCCAGGACCGGGGTGCGGAGATCCTGGCGGAAGTCGTGGGCTACGGTCAGAGCGCGGACGCCCACCACATGACGGCGCCGGCGCCGGAGGGTGCGGGGGCGCAGTTGGCCATGCGGGCGGCGCTCGAGGACGGCGGACTGGTGCCCGAAGACGTGGACTACATCAACGCCCACGGCACGTCCACGCCGGCCAATGACGTGAACGAGACGCTGGCGGTCAAGCGGGTATTCGGCGACGGGGCGTACGACCTGGTCATGGGGTCGACGAAGTCGATGACCGGGCACCTGCTGGGGGCCGCCGGGGGTGTCGAGGGCGTGATCTCGGCGCTGGTGGTCCGCCATGGCCAGATCCCACCGACCATCAACTTCGAGACGCCGGATCCAGAATGCGACCTCGACTATGCCCACAACGAGCGGCGGGACCGACCCGTGCGGGTCGCCCTCACCAACTCGTTCGGATTCGGTGGCCACAATGTCTGTCTCGCGATTCGGCGGTGGGAGGACTAGGGCGTCCCGCGAAGGACGGCGGACGCTGCGGACAGCGGTGGACCGGGGGCGACGCTGTCGCTCCCGGTTTCGCTTTGTGAGATGAGGATGGGGATGCGGACAGGAATCGGGTACGACTCGCACCGGTTCGGCGCGGACCGGCCGTTGATCCTCGGCGGCGTGGAGGTGGCGCACGAGGAAGGGCTCCTGGGCCACTCGGACGCCGACGTGGTGGCGCACGCCGTGACGGATGCGCTGCTGGGAGCGGCGGCGCTCGGGGACATCGGGACCCACTTCCCGCCGGGCGATCCGGAATGGAAGGACGCGGATTCCATCGGGCTACTGCGGCGCGCCACCGCCCTCGTGGCCGAGGCGGGGTACCGGGCGTCCAACGTGGACGTAACCGTGGTCTGTGAGGCCCCCCGGATCGGGCCGCATGCGGCCGCCATGCGACGCCGCCTGGCCGACGGACTCGGCGTGGACGCGGAGGCTGTTTCGGTGAAGGGCACGACGAACGAGGGGATGGGCTGGATCGGACGCGGCGAAGGGATCGCCGCGCTGGCCATCGTGACGCTCCTGGAGGGTTGAGGCCGCGCGATGGGCATGGTCCAGGACGTGCTCCAGAACCTGGCCGGGCTCCCGCCCTGGCTCCTCTACCTGATCCTCGGTGTGGGGGCCGCGGTCGAGAACATCGCCCCGCCCGTGCCGGCCGACACCTTCGTCCTGGCCGGCGCCCTGCTGGCGGCCCGGGGCTCGGCGGATCCCTGGCTCGTGTTCCTGGCCACGTGGATCCTGAACGTGAGCTCGGCCGCGGCCATGTACGCCGTGGCCCGACGCCACGGGCGGCGGTTCTTCAAGATGCCCATCGCCCGCTGGTTGCTGCGCGAGCACCAACTCGAGCAGATCGACGGGTTCTACGGGCGGTACGGGATCCCGACGATCTTCCTGAGCCGCTTCCTCCCGGGCTGGCGGGCCATGGTGCCGGTCTTCGCCGGCGTCTCCCACATGCGCTGGTGGACGGCCGTGCCGCCCATGGTGATCGCGTCGGGCGCGTGGTACGGGCTGCTGGTGTACCTGGGCGCGGCCATGGGGCGAAACCTGTCGATGATCGTGGGGCTCTTCGACAGCGCCAACAACGTGCTGCTGGCGGTGGCCGGGGTCCTGATCGCGGGTGTGGGGATCTGGTGGTGGCGCTCCCGACACCCGGGCGAGGCGAGCCAGGAATGAGCTTCCACCTCGAACGGTTCCAGGACTACCTCTCGTTCGAGCGAGGGCTCAGCCCTCGGACGCTGGACGCGTACGGACGGGATACGGGCCGGCTGAAGGACTACCTGGAGACGCGTGGAGTCATGGACCCGGGCAGGGCCACGGCGACGCAGCTGCGGGAGTTCTCGTATCAACTGCGGGACCAGGGGCTGGCAGCCAGCTCGATCCGCCGGTCTCTCTCGGCGGTCCGGACCTATTTCCGGTTCCTGCTGGAAGAAGGGCTGATCGACGCGGATCCGAGCGAGCAACTGGAGTCGCCGAAGGCCTGGCGGCGTCTGCCGGACGCGCTGAGTCACGCGGAGGTCGAGCGGCTGCTCGAGGCTCCGGACCCGACGCACCGGCTCTACTGGCGGGACCGGGCGATGCTCGAGGTGGCGTACGCGTCCGGGGTCCGGGTGAGCGAGCTGACGGGACTCAAGGTCCGGGACGTGGACCTGGATGAGGGCTTCGCGACGGTCTACGGGAAGGGGTCGAAGGAGCGACTGGTGCCGGTGGGGAGCGCGGCGATCGCGGCCATCGGGCGATACCTGCGGGAGCTGCGGGATCGCCTGGAGAGGGACAGGGGTCGTGGCGAGGGCGTTCTCTTCCTCAACGCCCGCGGGGCCCCGCTGACCCGGATGGGCGTGTGGAAGATCCTCCGCAAGCACGTGAAGGCCGCCGGGATCGAGCGGCGGGTGACGCCCCACACGCTGCGGCACACATTCGCGACGCACCTGCTGGAGGGCGGCGCGGACCTTGCCGCCGTCCAGGAGATGCTGGGACACGCGGACATCTCGACCACGCAGATCTACACGCACGTCGATCGGGACTATCTCCGGGACGTGCACCGACGCTATCATCCCCGCTCATGATCCTGGTTATCGACAACTACGACTCCTTCACGTTCAACCTGGTCCAGATGCTGGGCGGTCTGGACCAGGACGTGGAGGTGCGCCGGAACGACGCGGTGAGCGTGGAGGAGATCGAAACGCTGTCGCCGGAGCGGATCGTGATCTCGCCGGGACCCTGCACGCCCGCGGAGGCGGGGATCAGCGTGGAGGTGATCCGGCGGCTGGGACCACGGATCCCGATCCTGGGCGTCTGCCTCGGCCACCAGGCCATCGGCGCGGCCTACGGCGGCCGGGTGGTCCGGGCCCGGCGTCTGATGCACGGGAAGGTGTCGCCCGTGGCCCACACTGGCCGGGACATCTTCGCGGATGTGCCGACGCCCGTGACCATGACCCGCTACCACTCGCTGACCCTCGACCCGGACTCGCTGCCCGGCGAGCTCGAGGTCCTGGCGTGGACCGACGAGCCGGGGTGGGAGGACGAGATCCAGGCGGTCCGCCACCGGAGCCACCCGGTCCGGGGGGTCCAGTTCCACCCCGAGTCCGTGGCCAGCGAGGCCGGCGAGAAGGTCGTCCGGAACTTCCTGGAGGTCGCATGAGACGGTTCCCGGAGACAGTCCGGGTGGCGAGCCTGGTCCTCGCCGGCCTGGCCGTGCTCGGGGCCGCCGGGGCGGCGGGCGCCCAGGAACCCGTGACGGTGGTGCCGGCGAGCCAGGTTACCCGGTCCCGCGAGGCCGACGCGGCGCTGGACCGTCGGCTTTCGAAGCTGCTCCGGGAGAGCGCCATCGACCGGGTCCGCCCGGCGCCTCTGGTGCTGGTCGGGGACACGCTGATCGCCCGGGGCGACACCGTGGCCGGCAGCGTGCTCGTGCTGGACGCGACGCTGATCCTGGAGGGTGGGGTCACCGGCGACCTCGTGCTGGTCGATGCCGGGGCGTTCGTGCGGCCGGGGGCGTGGGTAGGGGGCGACCTGGTGAACATGGCCGGCGGCCTGTACCGCTCGGAGCTGGCCCGGGTGGGCGGCGCGATCGTCGACCTGCCGACGGCGCCCTACCGGGTGATCCGGGAGGGGGGCGGTTTCGTGATCCGGGCGACCGAGCCGCCGCAGCGACTGGTGCTCGACGGGCTGGTCGGCCTCCACGTCCCGACGTACGACCGGGTGAACGGGCTGACGGCGATCTGGGGCGCACGCTACCGGCTTCCGCGGCTGGGGCGCGTGGCCCCGTCGATCCACGGCCAGGTGGGGTGGCGGACGCAGCTCGGCGACCCGACGTACGGCGCGTCGCTGGAGGTGCGCCGGGAGCGGCTCGCGGTCTCGGTCGGGTTCGACCGGGGCTCCGTGACGAACGACCGGTGGATCGCCGATGACCTGACCAACTCCCTCGGCTACCTCTGGAACGGCAACGACTACCGGGACTACCACGAGGCGGAGCGGTTCTGGGCCGGGATCGCCCGCGAACTCGGAGACGAGGAGAAGACCTTCTGGGGCCGGGTCTCGCTGAGGGGCCAGGTCGAGGACGCGTCCACGCTCCCTGGCGGGGAGCCGTGGCACATCCTGGGCGACAGCGCGAGGTCGAATCCCCGGATCGACGACGGCCTCACGACCAGCCTCGTGGCCACCTTCGACCTCGCCTGGCACGGCCTCCAGACATGGTTCGAGGGCGGCGCGGAGTACGAGGTCGGCCGGAAGTGGCTGGACGGAGACTTCCCGTTCAGCCGGATCGCCGTCGAGGGGGACTGGGCGATGCAGGCCCTGGCCGACCACACCCTCGAGGTCGACTTCTTCGTCCAGCAGCGGTTCGGGAACGCGGTCTCGCCGCCGCAGCGTTGGAGCTACGTCGGCGGGTCGAAGACGCTGCAGACGGTCGATTTCGGCCGGTACAGGGGGGACCGGGTCGTGTTCGTGGAGACGGGGTACAGCGTACCGGCGCCGCCTCACCTGGCGCTGCCGATCCTGGGCGCGCCGTACGTGAGGCTCATCCACGCCACCGGCATGGCCTGGTGGGAGGGCGATGCGCCATCGTTCGAGCACGAGATCGGCATCCGTCTCTCCTTCTTCGTGCTGGATGTCCGCTACATGCTGGACCCATCGGACCCGGACCGCAGCGACCTGGACATCCTGGTCAACGTGCCGTCCTTCAGCCGGTACCCGTGGGAGCGCCAATGACCGTACTGGGGGTCGTTCCCGCGCGCCTCGGCTCGGAGCGATTGCCCCGGAAGCCGCTGCACGAGATCGCCGGCCGGCCCCTGATCGAGTGGGTCTGGCGGCGGGTGTCGACCTTCGGGGTGCTGGACCGGGCGGTCGTGGCGACCGACAGCGAGGAGATCCGGGACGCGTGCCGGTCCTTCGGCGCCGAGGTGGCCATGACGGCGGCGGCCCACCCGTCCGGGACGCACCGGGTAGCGGAGGTCGCCGGGCGTGCCGAGTACAGCGGCTACGACGCGATCGTGAATGTCCAGGGCGACGAGCCGTTCGTCACGGAGTCGCAGGTGGCCGGAGCGGTCGCGTGCGTGACGTCGGGCTGGGAGGTCGGGACGGTTGCGTCGCCGGTGCTGGAGCTCGAGGCCTGGAGGGACCCCTCGGTCGTGAAGGTGGTCCGGAACACGGAGGGCGGCGCCCTGTACTTTTCACGGGCTCCGATCCCGCACGTCCGGGGCCGTGAGCCGACGGCGGCCGAATTCGCGTCGGTCCATTTCCTCCGGCATATTGGAGTCTACGCGTACACCCAGGACGGGCTCCGCCGTTGGGTCGCGCTGGAGCCGGGTCCGCTGGAGTCGGCCGAGCGGCTCGAGCAGCTGGGTCCACTGGCCGCGGGCATCGGGATCGGCGTGGCCGTCGTGGAAGGCTCGGCGGGGGGCGTCGACACGCCGGCCGATGCACACAGGGCCGAAGCGCGCCTTCGGGCGGAGGGCGCCATGGAACGGGAAGGGAGCTGAATGAGCACACCGAGTCGTCAACCCACCAAGTACGTGTTCGTCACCGGTGGCGTGGTCTCTTCTCTCGGGAAGGGGATCGCCGCCGCGTCACTGGGCCGCCTGCTGTCGGAGCGGGGGTTCCGGGTCACGATCCAGAAGTTCGACCCGTACATCAACGTCGACCCCGGCACGCTGAGCCCGTTCCAGCACGGGGAGGTCTTCGTGACCGACGACGGCGCGGAGACGGACCTCGACCTGGGCCACTACGAGCGGTTCGTGGACGAGAGCCTGTCGCAGGCGAACAACATCACCACCGGGCGGATCTACCGGGACGTGATCACCAAGGAGCGGCGCGGGGACTTCCTGGGCGCGACGGTCCAGGTGATCCCCCACATCACCGACGCGATCAAGAACGCCATCAAGCGGCTCGGGCCGAACCACGACGTCGTGATCACGGAGATCGGCGGTACCGTGGGTGACATGGAGAGCCTGCCGTTCCTGGAGGCGATCCGGCAGTTCCGCCAGGACATCGGCCGGGAGCACACGCTCTTCATCCACCTGACGCTGGTGCCCTACATCGCCGCGGCCGGTGAGCTGAAGACGAAGCCCACACAGCACTCGGCCCGGGAGCTCATGGAGATCGGGATCCAGCCGGACGTCCTGATCTGTCGCTCGGAGCGACCACTGACCGACGATATCAAGCGGAAGATCTCGCTGTTCACGAACGTCGACAAACCGGGCGTGATCGAGGCCCTGGACGTGGACACGATCTACGACGTGCCGATGACGTTCCACCGCCAGAAGCTGGACGAGCTCACGGTGGAGAAGCTGGGCCTCGAGGGAGGCGAGCCGGACCTCGGCCCGTGGCAGACGATGGTCGACCGGATCCGGCACCCCGGGGACGGCCGCGTCCGGATCGCCGTGGTGGGCAAGTACACGTCGCTCGTAGACGCCTACAAGTCGATCCAGGAAGCGTTGATCCACGGCGGTATCGCGAACAACGTGGGGGTCGACATCGACTGGATCTCGAGCGAGGAGTTCGAGGACGGCGAGCCGCTCGAGCGTCTCGAGGAGTATGACGGCCTGCTGATCCCGGGCGGGTTCGGTGAGCGCGGCATCGAAGGGATGCTCCGGGTCCTCCAGTATGCCCGGACCCACGAGCTGCCCTTCTTCGGGATCTGTCTCGGACTCCAGACCGCCGTCATCGAGTACGCCCGCAATGTCTGCGGACTGACGGAATCCCATTCGGTGGAGTTCCTGGCGGAGGTCGAGAATCCGGTCATCTGCCTCATGGACTCGCAACGGCAGGTCACGGACATGGGCGGGACCATGCGACTCGGGGCGTACCCCTGCCGGCTCAAGCAGGGTACCCGGGCCCATTCCGCCTACGGCACCATCGACATCAGCGAGCGGCACCGGCACCGCTACGAGGTCAACAACAACTACCGGGGAGTACTGGCCGAGAACGGCCTCGTATTCAGCGGCCTTTCTCCGGATGGCAACCTGGTGGAGATCCTCGAGCTGCCGGACCACCCCTGGTTCCTCGGCTGCCAGTTCCACCCGGAGCTGAAGTCCCGGCCCATGCGTCCGCACCCGCTGTTCGCCCGATTCATCGAGGCGGCGCGGGAGCGGCGGAACACGGGCGCCGGCTCCCGGACCGCCTCGCCGGCGTCGGAGCCGGAAACGGCGTCGGCGTCCCGGTGACGACGAGCCCGACGGGCGTGGACTCGCTGTTCGCGCCGGACGGCCCCTTCTTCGTCATCGCCGGGCCCTGCGTCCTCGAGGACGACGCGCTGAACCTGGGCGTCGCGGAGATACTGGCGAGCGTGGCTGCGGCCCTGGACCTGCCGATCATCTTCAAGGCCTCCTTCGACAAGGCGAACCGGAGCAGTCCGGACTCGCCCCGGGGGCCGGGTATGGACGAGGGTCTGGAAAAGCTGGTCCGGGTCCGTGCCGAGTCGGGACTGCCGGTCCTGACCGACATCCACGTGCCGGCCCAGGCGGGGCCGGTGGCCGAGGCGGTGGACGTGCTCCAGATCCCGGCGTTCCTGTGTCGTCAGACGGACCTGCTCGTAGCCGCGGGACGCACCGGCCGGGCGGTCAACGTCAAGAAGGGCCAGTGGATGGCGCCAGAGGAGATGCGCGGGGCGGTGGAGAAGGTCCGTGGCGCCCGCAGTGGCGACTCCCACCGGGGCGTGGCGGTGACGGAGCGGGGCACCATCCACGGCTACGGCGACCTGGTGGTCGACATGCGGTCCTTCGCCCGGATGCGCGACGCCGCGGGCGCCGCCACCATCTTCGATGGCACCCACTCGGTCCAGCGTCCTGGGAAGGGTGCCGGCGTGAGCGGCGGGGATCCGGAGTTCATCCCCCCGCTGGTCCGGGCCGCTGTGGCCGCCGGGGCCGACGGCCTGTTCCTGGAGGTGCATCCGCGACCGCGTGAGGCGCCCTCGGACGCCACGAACATGCTCCGGATCGAGTCGTTGAGGCCGCTGCTGGAGGACGTGCTGGCGATCCGGGAGGCCCTCGGCGCCCGGGAGGCCGCCCGTGTCTGAGCCGATCCCGGCGGAGCTCGCGGCGGCGGTGCGGGTCGTGGTCCTCGATGTCGACGGCGTCCTGACCGACAACGGCGTGTACATGGGCCGGTCGGAGACCGGGGAGCGGGTCGAGCTCAAGCGCTTCCATATCATGGACGGGCTCGGCGTGAAGATGCTCCAGTGGGCCGGGCTGCGGGTCGTGCTCATCAGCGGGCGGGAGTCTCCGGCCACCACGCTGCGGGCCGAGGAGCTCGGGGTGGAGTCGCGCCAGGTGGCGGGGGGCTACAAGGTCGGAGCGGTCGAGGAGCTGCTCGAGGAGACCGGCGCCGACTGGGGCGCTCTGGCCGCCGTCGCCGATGACCTGGCGGATCTGGCGATGATGCGCCGGGCCGGGTTCCCGGTAGCCGTTTCGAACGCGGCGGCCG
>CAYMLW010000077.1:0-14155 GCA_964391035.1 uncultured Gemmatimonadaceae bacterium | reverse complement strand
TACGGGCTCTGTCGCCGCCGTCACGGTCCACGCGCTCGCCGGGGCGGCGATCCTGGCGGCCAGCGCCCTGGTCGGCGCCAGCGTGCTGCGCTGGCTCGCTCTCCCGGACGCCACGGCCCTCGAGCGGGCGATCATGGCCACCGCCGCGGGTGTCGGCGTGATCGGCCTCCTGGTGTTCCTGCTGGGGGCGGCCGGCCTGCTCGGCCCGCCCGTCGTCCTGGCGGTGGTGGGCGGCGCGGCCGGGCTGGCCGCCGTCCACACCCGGCCGTGGCGCCGGGCCGGGACCGTCTGGCGCGAGATGGAAGGGCTGTTCGACAGCCGCACGGGCCTGGTGCTTCTCGCCGCGGCCACCGTCTTCTTCGGGCTGCTACTCGCGGCCGCCCTGATGCCGGTCTGGGACTGGGACACCCTCATGTACCACCTGCCCGTCCCGGCGAGGTTCCTGGCGGAGGGGACGGTGTTCTACCCGCCGGTCATCATCCACGACGGCTACGTCGGCAGCGTCCATGCGCTCTACGTGCTGGCCATCGCGTTGGGCGCCCCGCAGGCGGCCACCGTGGTCTCCGGGCTCCTCGGGCTGATGCTGGCGCTCCTGGTCCTGCGCGTCGCCCTGCGGGAGCTGCCGGCCGGCGTCGCCGCCCTGGCCGTCACGGGTCTCGCCGGCAGCACCATCGTCGCCTTCGTGCTGCTCAGCCCGCGGATCGACGTCAGCCTGGCCCTCTTCCTCTTCCTGGCCCACTGGGCCGTGCTCACCGTGGCCCGCGGCGGGTCCGGGCGCTTCCTGCTCGCGGCCGGGCTCTTCGGCGGCATCGCCCTGGCCACGAAGCTGCACGCGGGGGCGTACCTCGCACCGCTCGCGCTCTGGGTGTCGTGGCTCCTGCTGAAGGGTCGGGTGCGACCCCGCCACGTCGCGCTGGCGGCGCTCCTGGGCCTGGCGGTCGGCTCGCCGTGGATGGTGCGGAACGCCGTCCTGTTCGGCGACCCGCTCTTCCCGATCATCTCCGGCACCGGCGTACCGCCCTGGCTGGCCGGCGACGAGCGAGTGGTCGAGGCGGCGGGCGAAGTCCAGGGACGTGTGCTCGGGCGGTCCCGTGAGCCGGTATCCCTGTGGCGCCTGGTGTTCGAGCCGGAGACGCTCTCGCCGGAGCCCGCCGCCCGCTACTACTTCTGGAGTCCCCTGCTGCTGGTGGGCGTCCTGCTCGTCCTGGTCACGCCCGCCACCTGGCCCTGGGTCCTGCCCGCCGCTGCCTACCTGGCCATCGTGCTCGCCCGCTCGCCACGCACCAACCTGCGGTACTTCATTGCCGTGTTGCCCGCCCTGTCCGTGGCCGCCGCCGCGGCCGTGCACCGGGCGCTGGACCGCTTCCCCTCCATGCGACGCCGGGTTCTCCCCGTATTCTTCGCCCTCTCCCTGGCCCCCCTGGCGGTGCCCGTGACCGTGGCCTGGGGCTGGATCCGGAACCCCATCGAGAGCGGTCGCTACGGGACCATCTACGCCGCCGCGGCCGCCGCATCCGAGCACGTGCCGCCGGAGGGGACGATCCTGATGCTGTACGAGTCCCGGGCCCTGCCCTTCAACCGCCCGGTGATCCCCGACACCCGCATGCTGACCTGGCCGCTGCTCCACGCCAGTGGCCACGCCGACGCGTGTCTGGCCGACCTGCCGGTGACTCACGTGCTCCTCAATGTCACCGCCGTCGACTTCTATCAGGCCCGCCTGGGCGGCCTCGAGGCCGTCAGCGACGGCGCCCTCCAGCGCTTCGTACAGCGTTGTCTCGATCCGGTGGAGGAACGGGGCGGGCACGTCCTCTTCCGGTTGCGTTCGCTGGGGACCGAGGGATGAAGGGTCGCGGCCCGGTGGTCCGACTGGACCGCAGGGAGAAGGCCCGGATGATCGAGGCCATCGTGGAGGCTCACCGCGGTGCGCCGGTCCGGGGGCTCCGGGTCCTGGACGTCGGGTGCGGCAACGGGGACATCGGCCGGCACTTCGCCCGGCACAACCAGGTGACCGGCGTGGATGTGAAGGACCAGCGCCGGCCGGACGCGACATTCGACTTCCGGCTGGTGGACTCCGCCGCGCTGCCCTTCGACGCCGGGTCGTTCGACCTGGTGATCTCGAATCACGTGATCGAGCACATCCCGGCGCAGCGCCTGCATCTCGACGAGATCCGGCGCGTGCTATCGCCGGACGGGCTCGTCTATCTGGCGACGCCGAACCGCAGCTCGCCGGTCATGCAGGGGCACGTCGGCAATCCCCACGTCCTGCGATGGCGCCAGATGGCGCCGCTGTTCCAGGCATGCGGCTTCCGGCCCAGGGAGGTTTCCGTCGACCTGCTGGCCCACCCTGACCGCTACCACGGCGAGGTACGCGTGGGCCGCTGGCTGCCGCGCGCCCTGCTGCGCCTGCTCCGCCGCTGGTACCCGAGCCACGTCTTCATTCTGGAGCCGGCCGCGACGGCGTAGACTCCACCTCCCGCTCCGGCCTCCGCCCCCGCCACTGCCGCCACAGGGCGATGGCGCCGCCGAGGGCACCGATCGCCAGCTGCACGCCGAGGGCGGCCACGGCCGCGGCCACCGCTTCCGCCTCCGGAACGCCGTACAACCGCAGGAAGGCAACGAACCCCGCTTCTCGCACTCCGATCCCCGCAATCGTCACCGGGACGAGGGTGAACAGGAAGACCAGGGAGCGGATCCATGCCACCGCCGCGAACCCCATGTCGATATTCAGCCCCAACAGGATCACCCAGAAACTGGCGACGAACAGCCCGAAGTAGACGAAGGCCAGCGCGATGATCGCCGCCTTGCGGGTCGCCGGCAGTCCCGGAAACGCTTCCACCGCGTCCAGCAGCCGCGCCGCAGCCCGGGCCAGTACACGGGGCACCCAGCGTCGGGCGATCAGCCAGCGTGGAAGCGCGGCGAGTGGCGGCCACCAGAACGCGACCAGGCCGCCCAGCGCCAGCAGGAAGAGAGCGCCGGCCACCAGCAGCAGCGCGTCCGTCGCGGCCGGCAACCGGTCCCGTTCCCATGCCAGCATCACGACGAGGGCCCCGGTGAGGACGGCCAGCTGGACCACGCGCTCGTACACCATCAGCGCCGCCGCTTCCGAGCCCCGGTCCTCTCCACCCCCTTCCCGGTACGCGAGCCAGCGAATGCCCACGGCGGCAGGGCGCGGCAGGACCAGGATGAAGAAGCGCACCATGAGGTTGATCGCCACCAGCTCGCGCAGCCTGAGACGGATCCGGGTGGCGCCGAGGGAGATCCGGGTCTGCACGGCCGGGATCATGATGGAGCCCACGAGGTTGAGCCCGAACGCCAGGGCAAGGACGCCGACGGGCAGGACGGCGAGGGCGCGCGGAAGGGCCTCGAGGTCCGTGGCCAGCGCGGCGACCACCAGGATGGCCATCGACACCAGGGCCCGGCCGGCCCACCCGAGTCGGCCCGAGCGGGCCCTGGTCTCAATCGAGGGCACGGGCCAGCGCGGCATAGGTTGCGAGCAGCGACGCCTCGTGGCTCGTCAGGCGGTCCGAGGACAGCCGGCGGGCGTAAAATCGGGCCAACGCAGTGGGCTCGAGCAGCCGGTCCAGGTACCCGTCGTTCGCCTCGAACGGGAGGTGGTCCAGGAGCGCCCGAACGTCGCTCCGCAGGGGGCCGGCGTACCAGTCGTCCACCGGCGCGTCGACCGCCGCCACTTTCCTCTGGTAGATCACCTCACGGGGCAGCATCCGCTTCCGTTCGGCCATCCGGAGCAGCGCGTACTTGCCTGTGACCGCCGTGTCCGGATCACCGTCCGGCCGCAGAAGACGGTCGGGAAGCCCTATGGCCAGCGCTTTCAGCCCCGGGTGCATGTACGGCGCGTAGATGATGACGCCCGTGTGGTCTGAGCTCCCCCCCAGCTTGGCCTTGTTCGCGGAGACGTTCGCTTTACCGAGGTACGCCAGACGGCCGGGCGAAAGTTCTTCCAACCCACGCGTCACCTGTTCCAGCAGCGACTCCACAGAGCCCTCCTGGGTGGGAGGCGGCATGGACCTGAGCCGCTTCAGCGAGCTCTCGTCGAATACCCGGAACGTGAGGAACCCGCGCTGGGGCATCGATCGAGACAGGTTCCGCAGGATGTTCATGCCGACACGGTAGGGACGCCCGAGACGCCGCTCCAGCCACGGTCGATCCCCGAGCCGGATGAGAGCCCGTCCCAGCGGCGCCGGCAGCCGCGGCACCCGCTGGTACGCCCGCGCCACCTCGTGGGTCCGCGGATAGCCCATGAAGGTGTGGTCCGCGCCGTCGCCGGAATGGACGTGGAAGATTCCGTGCTCCCGGATCACCTCGCACACCCGGGCCGTCTGGATCACGTAGTTGGGCCAGTTGGTCGGTCGGCTGAAGAGCAGGCCGTAGCGCTCGAGCCCCTCCCGCATCACCTCCGGCGTGATGGGGACCCACTCGTGGCGCGAGCCCAGGAACGCCGACAGCGTGTCGGTGTGGGGCTGGTCGAAGACCGGGTCATCGTAGTGGAACGAGTACGTCCGGACCTCCTTGCCCAGCCGGTGCAGCGCCGCGGCGACCAGCGCAGAGTCCACGCCGCCCAGGAGCACGGCCGCTTCCCGCGCCGACCCCGTCTGCTCCTCCGTGGCCGTCATGAACGCATCGTACAGCCGGTCGATGACCGCGTCCTCCGACGCCTCTTCCGGCTCCAGCGGCGGGAACCGATCCGCCCACGGGTCGCCCCGCTCCACCGGCCGGGTCTCGTGCTCCCCGCCCGCCCAGACGTGGACGATGTCCGGCTCGAGCGTGATGATCTCCCGGAAGATGGTGCGGCCCCATGGCAGGTAGCCGTAGACCAGGAAGAAGTCCTCGAGCGACCGGTCGATCACGACCTCGTCGCGGAGCGCCCTCGCCAGCACGAACAGGTTCGACGACACCGCCACGCCCGCGGCTCCCCGATAGAGGAACAGGCTGCGGAGGCCGCCACCCGCCGCGGCCACCAGCCGGCCGTCCCGGTCCGTGATGAGCACCGCGAGCTGGCCGTTCACCCCGTCCAGGAACGACGGGCCCTCTTCCCGGTACCGGTCCAGCAGCCAGCGGGCGGCGATTCCGGGATCGTCCGCCGGGCGACCGGACCCGGTCCAGCCCGGGAGCGGCTCGTGGAGCCCGCCCAGCAGCACGAGGGATACCCCGTCATCGGCCGCGCGCCCGACCACGATGCCGCCGTCGTCGATGGCGCCGGCCCGGGCAACAGCCGCGGCCCCACCGGGCGCGACCCGGGCCGTATCGGCGGCCTCACCGGTCCCCGCGCCGCCGGGCGGGGTCGGTAACCGCCCGTACAGCGAGGCGACGGTGTCGGACAACCGCTCGTGCAACCGCCCGCCCTCCGGGTCGAGCGTTCCGATGATCAGGTTCACGTCCCGCCTCCCGTAGCCAATTCCGACAGGACCTCGAGGTTCCGCTCCGCCGCCTCTCGGGCCGCGTCGGCCCTGTGGTGGAGCCTGGAGACGAGACCGCCCCGAGCCTCGAGCAGCGCCAGCAGCGCGTCGGTGAGGGCGGGGGTCGTGGCGTCGGCGGCGTCGATCACCCGGTCGCCGACCTCGAACTCGGTCATGATGCCGGGGGCCTTGTGGCTGTAGGCGATGGCCAGGACCGGCACGGCCGTGGAGAGGGCGGCCATGACGGCGTGCATCCGGGCCCCCACGAACACCGCGCAGCGTCCGATGATCCCCTTGAGCACCTCCGGGCCGTGCTCGCCGTCGACCACCGCGGCCCGACCGTCCAGGGCCGACCGCAGTTCCGCGAGCGCCCGCCGGTCGTCCTGGATCGGCTTCGGGCCGAAGACGTGGGGCACGAGGAGGATCCTGAGCGCCGGGGCGAGGAACGCGGCCAGGCTCTCCGCACCGCCGCCCCGTGACCGGTACCGCTCGACCAGCCCGCTGAGGGATACGCCGAGCCAGGGGCCGTCACCGGACAGCCCCTCCTCCGCCAGGGCGGCGTCCACCGCGTCCGGCGGCGCCGGCGGGAGGGCGAAGGACAGGTCCGCCGTCACTTCGAGACGGCGCGGCTCCGCACCGATCCGCTCCAGGTGGTCCAGGGACCGGCTCTCCCGCAGGGTCACCAGCTCGGCACCCTCGAGGATCCGGCGGGCCAGCGGCGCGCTGAACCGGAAGGGCCCGACGCTCTGGGCGCACAGCGCCAGCGGCGTCCCGGCGGCCAGAGCCTGGAGCAGGGGCAGGTAGTGGGAGTAGGCCACGTGCAGCCCGGCGTCCTCGGTCAGCAT
This sequence comes from uncultured Gemmatimonadaceae bacterium, assembly GCA_964391035.1. Classification (GTDB taxonomy): domain Bacteria; phylum Gemmatimonadota; class Gemmatimonadetes; order Longimicrobiales; family RSA9; genus JAWVYT01. The sequence goes on along the minus strand of CAYMLW010000077.1, from coordinate 7,896 downwards.
GTCGCCGCTCAGGTCCACCACCAGATCGGCCTCCGCGATGGCCCGGCGCTCGTCGGGCGGTGGGTGCGGCCGGCCCGGCGCCGCCTTCCTGGCCGTCCGCCCCGCCCCCGCCATCCGCGCCCAGAGGAGCGTGCCCCGGACCAGCCGGCGCCGCGAGGACGGAACCACGGGGAGCCCGTAGCGGGCGTAGAACGGCTCATCGATCCCGGGGAACGGCGCGTGGATGGCAATGCGCGCATCCGGGATCCGGGCGCGCAGGCCGAGGGCGCAGGCGAGCTGCATGGCCGCGTCGCCCCGGTTGAGGGAGCAGTACGTCCCCGTCACCAGGATCCGGGGACGCGGCCTACCGCTCATGGTCCAGCGCGGTGGCGGCCAGCGAGTCCCACGTCCAGCGATGGGCCCGGTCGCGGATCGATGCGCCCATCCTGCGCAGCTCTTCCGGGTCGAGGGCGCCGAGCCGCTCGGCCAGGGCCGCCGCGTCGCGAGGCGGGACCAGCCAGCCCGTCTCCCCCTCCGTGACCTGCTCCCGGAGCCCCGGCAGGTCGCTCGCCACTACGGGCGTCCCGGTGCCGAGGGCGAGGGCCAGGACGCCGCAGCCTGTGGCGTGACGGTACGGGAGCACGACGGCGTCCGCCCGGTCGAACAGCGCGGCCGCCTCGGCGGACGGGACGTAGCGCTCGACCCACTCGATCTTCCCTCCAATGCCGGCGTCGTCCGCCCGGCGGCGCAGGGAGCCCTGTTCCTTCCAGGGCTCGCCCGCCACGGTCAGGTGCCAGTCCCGTTCCCGTATCCGGGCCAGCCCGTCCACGAGCACGTCGAGCCCCTTGTACGGCCGGACGAACCCGAAGAAGAGGAGCTCCAGCCGGGCCCGGCGCGGCAGCGCGCGGTCCGCCGGCGGGAGGTGACGGTAGACCGGGTGGGGATGGACCGCGACGTCCGCCCGGGGCACCAGGTCCCGCAGTCGCTCCGCCTCCGCCTCCGAGGCGACCACGAAATCCGAACCCTCGCGCAGTACCCACCGCGCCAGCCACCGCTTCCAGCGCGCCGCCTCGTGGTCCACCACGTTGTGGCACACGAACGTGACCGGGATGCCTCGCCTCCGGCACCCCCGGGCAATGGCCCGCAGCGCCGGCGCGACGGCCACCGTCCACCACGGGATCACGACCCGTGCGGCGCCGTGCCCGACCGCCCGCCGCACCGCCGTCCGCCAGGTCCACGGCAGAAGCGCGTCCAGCGTGGCACCGGCTTCCTCAGGCCGGGCATCGGCATCCGGCTCGAGCCGCGAGGCTCCCGGGTACAGCCAGCCCGGGTAGATCCTGCGGAAGGGGACCACCTCCAGCTCGCACCGCCGCTCCAGCGCCCGCCACAGCTCCGCCGTGTGCTGGGCGATGCCGCCCCGGAGCGGCGGCAGCGGCCCGATCAGTGCGGCCCGGACGGGTCCCGTTGTCAAGGACGACTCCTCTCGGCGATGCATGGAGCGGGGTGGTGATCCAGGATCGTACGCCACGGGCTCGGCGGCAAGCGCAGGGGCGTGCCGCCGCACTGCTCCGCGAGACACGCCCGGCGACGACTACCCCTCCAGCACCGCGCCCGGCACCTCCGGCAGCCAGCCCGCCTGGACCACGCCCCACAGCCCCACCAGGATCGCCTCGGCGGCGTCGTGGCGCAGCGACGTGGGGCGATCGGCCCCCGACCACTCGATGACGCGGCGGGCGAGGATGTCGGCCTGCTCCTTGGCGTCGGCGCCGGTCCGCCGGTTGCGCGCCAGCATGAGGGTTTTCCGCCAGTGGCCGGCCTGGACCTCGTGCGCCGGGATCCCCCTGCGCGCGCCCTCCTTCAGCCACGGCTCGGCCGCCGGCCCGCCGCCCTCGACCACGATCCGATCCAGTCCCTCGATCTCCGAGATCAGGCCATACGCCGCGCGCTTCAACCGGCTCATGGTGCCGTAGTTCCGGGACCGGTACCAGCGGAGCCGGCCGTCGTGGCCGTAGAGGGCGAAGCCAGCCCGGATCCCGGCGTCCACCGCCAGGAGTGTATTGGGCTCCGCGGCGTCGACGCCGTCTCCAGGTTCGCCAGCCCCGTCGACCGCTCGGGCCTCCGAGTCGGTGCCGGCGTGCCGGCGAGCGCTCACGGCCGGCGTCGGGCGTCGCCGTGCCGGAGGCGGCCCCCGCGAGCTTCGGTGAGGCGGTGCCCGACGGCGCTCACGGCGCGGCTCCCTCCGCCACCGCCGCGATGATCTCCGGGGCGAGGTCGGCGAGGACCGTGGTCCCGTCCTCGACGGGTGTGGGACTAAGCGCGGCGGAGAGTGCGGTGGCGAGGGAGGCGGCGAGCTCCGGACGGGGCCGGCCGGAGACCCGCTCGAAGAACCGTTCCGGCACGACCTCGAAGCGGGCCAGATCCCGGAGCACCTGGGTGATGAGCACGTTGTGGGGCCCTTCCCAGGTCTCCATGATGACCGCGTCACGGTAGAGCCGGGGGAGCGGGGAGAACCGCTCCTCGATCCCGTTGCCGGCCAGGACCATCATCGCGTCATGGATCCGTTCGGTGGCGAGCCGGGTGAGCACCGGCTTCGCCAGGCTCAGCAACACGCGGAAGTCCCGGGCCTCCTCGCCCCGATACTCCGCCGCCTCGGCCGCCTCCCAGAGCCGGAGCAGTTCGAAGCTCACCGTGAGTGTCTGCCGCCGGGCATCGGTCACGGCGTCCAGCGTGCGCCGCACGAGCGGGTACCCGGCGATGGGGCGGCCGAACGCCTCCCGGAACGACGCGTACTCCTGGACGATCCGTTCCGCCCGCCGGAGCGCGGCCGCGCCGAACAGGACACAGGCGAACCGCGACGGCGTCAGCACGTACCGGAGCAGGAACCCGATGCCCCGATCCGGCGGACCCACCAGCCAGGCGACGGCGCCCTCGAACTCGACCTCCGCCGTCGCCAGCTCCCGGGTCCCGAGCTTGTCCTTCAGCCGCTCGATCCGGTAGCCGTTGCGGCGCCCGTCGACGTACGCGGGCACCAGGAAGAGCGCCACCTCGCCGGCTCCCGGGCCCGAATCTGGCCGCGCCGTGACCAGGAACCAGTCGGCGTTGATGTTCGAGCAGAACCACTTCTGCCCGTGGATCCGCCACCCTTCCTCCCGGACCGCCCGCACCTGGTTGGCGGGCACGTCCGACCCGCCCTGGATCTCGGTAACGAACTGGGCGCCATGGGCCCAGTCGCCGCCGCGGGAGTCGAGGACGGCGGCGAGGGCCGCGCCCCGTGGATCCCGTGCACTCGTGTCCACACCCGCCGCCTGCAGCGCCCGGACCAGGCCGTCCGTGCACGCCAGCGAGCAAGCCACGCCCGCCTCCCCGTTCTGCGCCAGCAGGTAGATGAGCCCGTAATGGACGAACGGATCGCCACGGGCAGCGCCCAGCCGCTCCTCCCCGTGGGCGATCGCCAGGGCCCGATGGGTCGACGCCGGAAGCACCACCTCGTCGACCCGGTGGTCGTAGGCGTCCTGATGCCGGATCCACGGCGGGTTCTCCGGCCGCGACGACCGCTCCGCCAGCTCCCGCAGCTCGCCGGCCGCACGGGGCCCGAAGCGTACGAGTCGGGCACGGTCGGCCGGGGGCGAGTGGCGATCCAGGAGGTCGTGAAGGAGCGGGTCGTCGTCGTACCAGTCGGCGGAGAGAGCGGCGAGGAAGGCGTCGAAGTCGTAGGAGGGAAGCTCGCTCATGGGACACCTCCGGATGAGTGGGGACCTGGGCCACAGGGAAGATGAGAAGCGGCGGTGGGACGGGGCAACCGCTCCGGACCCATCTCCGGACCCGGACGGCCGGACGGTTACCACGAGTCGGCGTTCGACGCGAGGGGCACGACTCTCGCCCGCCGCGCCCCTCCTGTCGCCTCCCCTTCCCGGGTTGCGTCGTCTATTCGGGCACCCCGCGCTACAGCTCCTGTCCGAGCACCTCCCGCAGCGTGGTCACCGCCGTCTCCACGTTCTCCTCGCTGAAGATCAACGGCGGCCGGAACCGGATGGAGCGCTCGCCGGACGTGAGGATGGCCAGGCCCCGGTTCCAGCAGCCGAGCCGGACGGTGTTGCGCACCTCGGGATCCGGCAGGTCCATGGCCACGAAGAGCCCCTGGCCCCGGACATTGGTCACGCCGTCGAACTCGGCCTCGATGGCCTTCAGCTCGTCCAGGAAGAGCTGCCCGACCCGGGCGGCGTTCTCGACGATGCCGTCCTCCTCCATGATCTGCATGTAGCGGGCGGCCCGGACCATGTCGACCAGGTTGCCGCCCCAGGTCGAGTTGATCCGCGACGACAGCCGGAACACGTTCTTCTCGACCTCGTCGATCCGGCGCGTGCTCATGATCCCGCACACCTGCGTCTTCTTCCCGAACGCGATGATGTCCGGAGTGACATCGAAGTTCTGGAACGCCCACCACTTGCCCGTGGTGCCGAGCCCCGTCTGCACCTCGTCGAAGATCAGCAGGGCCTCCCGCCGGTCCGCCACCTCCCGCAGCGCCCGGAAGAACTCCGGCCGGAAGTGGCGGTCGCCGCCCTCGCCCTGGATCGGCTCGATCAGGATCCCGGCGATCCCGTTCGGGTCCGCGTCGAACGCGGCCTCGATCTCGTCCAGCGCCTTCCGCTCCTTCGCGGCCATTCCTTCATCGTCGAGCCCGGGCTCGATGAACGGCGAGGAGACCCGGGGCCAGTCGAACTTCGGGAAGTACAGCGTCTTGGTCGGGTCGGTATTGGTCACGCTCAACGTGTAGCCGCTCCGGCCGTGGAAGGCCCCCTCGAAGTGGAGGATCCGGTCGCCGCCGCCCTCGATCCCGGCGGCCATGTTCTTCCGGACCTTCCAGTCGAAGGCCGCCTTCATGGCGTTCTCGACGGCCAGCGCGCCGCCGGCCACGAAGAAGAGGTAGCGGAACGCGTCGGGCACGGCGATGCGGCGGAACTCCCTGACGAAGCCCGCGTACTGCCGGCTGTAGATGTCGCTATTGGCCGGGTTCGCCAGTGCCGCCGTCATGAGCGACTTCCGGAACCCCTCGTCGTCCAGCTTCGGGTGGTTGTGGCCGATGGGCAGCGTGGCGAAGTAGCCGTAGCAGTCCAGGTACTCCCTGTCCTCGAGGGCGTCCACGATGTACGGGCCGTGGGACTTCTCGAGGTCGATGACCACGTGGAACCCGTCCACCAGGACGTTGTCCTTGAGGATCGGGAAGACCTGATCCGCGGGGACCTTGATCTCGGGCATGGTGCGTCTCCTGGTTGTTGTGTCCGTGTCGGTCGTTACGTTGCGCGATCGGTTGGATGCATCCGGGAGGTCGGCTCGAGACGACATCGGTGCCATCGCCTCGCTTCCGCATAGCCGGTCCGGGCAGGCTCCCGCGGCGGCGTCCCTCCGCCTCGAAGGCTCCGGCGAGCCAGCCGCCAACCGTCAGCCGTCAGCCGCCAGCCGTCAGCCGTCAGCCGTCAGCCGTCAGCCGCCAGCCGTCAGCCGTCAGCCGTCAGCCGCCAGCCGTTGGGGGGCGCGTAGATGCCCGGCCGCGAGTCCCGGGGCGGGACCCGCATGGTGAGGTGGAGCCGGGTCGGTCCGCGTGCGTAGGTCACACCCGCAAGCTAGATGGATGAGCGGATTCCCGCGACTGCTCGTGGGGCGCGGAATCTTCGCCAGAGGCCTCGCCCGCCCGAGGGCCTCTGTCCGCCAGAGAGGCCTCTCCCGGGGCCGCGGCCCGGGCGCCGCTACGGAGTGGAGGAGCGGGGGTCGTCGCGGGGCTGCCATCCCGGCCACGGACCCGGCTTCGTCGCGGGCAGCCCGAGCGTGGAGCGTGGAGGGTTCGCGGCACGGCCTGTCTCACAGGGCCAACACCCTTTGCGCTCCGGAGGGGCCCGTGAGCCGACGGAAGGGTCGGCAGGACCGCCCCCACCGCGAACTCCGCTCGGAGGCCGGCCCGGCGAGGCGGCGGAACCGCCGCATGGTCGGGCCCCCGCCGCGAACCCCGCTCCTCCACTGCAGGCCGATGGCCGCCCGGCTTTCGGACACCCGGCCCGCGCCGCCTCCCCGGATCGAGGCCCCCGGTTGGGACCGGCCGCCAAAGCGGATAGATTGGGGGGCCTGGCCGGCGGGCGGCCGCTGACGGGGTGGCAGGCCGCGGCCCGTCGCCCATGACCCCTGGAGGGACCGAGTGCTCGAGTTCCCGATCCTTCGCGATCTCGGCTACATCCTCATCGTCGCGGCGGCCGTCACGCTGGTCGCCCGCCGGCTCGGCGTGCCCGCCATCATCGCGTACATGGCCGCCGGCCTCCTCCTCGGGCCCGCCACCCACCTGCTCCACCCGGACGCCGACCTCGAGCTGATCTCGAAGATCGGGATCGCGCTGCTCCTGTTCCTGGTCGGGCTCGAGCTGAGCCTGGACAAGATCCGGGTAGTGGGCCGCGTGGCGGTGGTGGCCGGCCTCGCCCAGATGGGCGGCACGGCCGCCCTCGGGTTCGGTGCCGCCGTCGTACTCGGCTTCGAGACCACACCGGCGCTCCTGCTGGGTGTGGCGCTGACCTTCAGCAGCACCGTGGTGGTGGTGAAGCTCCTGGAGCAGCGGAACCACCTGGACGCGCTGCACGGCCGGATCGCCGTGGGGATCCTGCTGGTCCAGGACGTGGCCGTGGTGGTGGCCCTCACGCTGCTGACCGGCCTCGAGGACCCGACCGCACTTCGACTCGGCCAGGTCGGTCGCGGGCTCGTCGACGCCTCCCTCGGCATGGCCGCGCTCCTGGTCCTCGCGTTCGCGGGGGCGCGCTGGTTCCTGCCGCCCCTCTTCCGCTGGCTCGGCGGCACACTCGAGGCGCTCTTCATCTGGAGCCTGGCCTGGTGTTTCGCGTTCCTCGTCATGGCCGCCGCGCTGGACCTCTCCGTCGAGATCGGCGCGTTCGTGGCCGGCGTGGCCCTGGCCCAGCTCCCGTACCACCAGGAGCTCACGCGCCGGGTCCACCCCCTCGTCAACTTCTTCCTCGCCGTCTTCTTCGTCACCCTCGGCGCCCACATGGAGCTTCGGCACGCCCTGGCCGCGTGGCCCGCGGTCGTCGGCCTCTCCGTGACCGTGCTCATCGGCAAGCCGGCCCTCCTCATGGCGCTGATCCCACGGTTCGGCTACGGCGAGCGCACCTCCTTCCTCGGCGCCCTGACCCTGGGCCAGATCAGCGAGTTCTCCTTCATCCTGGCCGCGTACGCCCTGGGCACGGGCCTCGTGGACGAGTCGTTCGTCTCCCTGGTGAGCGCGGTGGGTCTCGTGACCATTGCCGCCTCGACCGCCCTGGTCCAGGCCGGGGATCGGCTGTACGACGGCGCCCGGCGGCTGGGGCTGCTGCGACCGTTCCGGGCGACGGCCGATGACGCGGAAGCGCCGTCGCATGGGCTGCGGGATCACGTGGTCGTGGTGGGAATGAACACGCTCGGCCGGCGGATCGTGGCGGAGCTGAGCCGGCGAGGCGATCGGGTCCTGGCGGTGGACGTGGACGCGGCCAAGCTCGAGGGCCTCACCGTCGAGACGCTACAGGGCAGCACCGACCACCCGGAGGTCCTGGAGCGGGCGAACCTGCCGGCGGCCCGCCTCCTGGTGTCCGCGCTCCAGATCGAGGACGCCAATGCGCTGCTGGCCTACCGGGCGCAGGAGGCCGGCGTGTTGTCCAGCATCCACGCCTTCGACAGCTCGCTGGTGCCGGAGCTGACCGCCCAGGGCGCCACGCACCTCATGATTTCCAAGCACGACGGGATCCGGCAGATGGCCGAGGCGCTCCGGCGCGCGGGGGTGATCGACTGATGACCGGGATCGCGATCCTCCTGGCCGCCGCCGCCGTGGCCCACGGCCTGGCCCGGGCGCTCCGGGTCCACTCCCTGCCGCTGCTCCTCGCCGCGGGGCTC
>CAYMLW010000076.1:0-14340 GCA_964391035.1 uncultured Gemmatimonadaceae bacterium | reverse complement strand
TCCCCCGAAACCTGTGCCTGGCCTCGAACTCGCTTATTTTGGGACTAGTGCCCAACAGTAGCGATGTTACCCGATTCCAGGCCCAATGGTCCAACAGAATCGGCGGTGATTTCCGAGGCTCACCGGGACTTCGGAGACTCGTAGCGATTCGCCACCGGCCGCCGGGTTGCCACCGTTCCACCCTTAGGGCTAAGGGCTCGCGCAAAAATAACTTCCAATTTTGGGGGCTACGGCCTGGGGTAGATGGTGTAGTTGCGTTTGGGCTGGATGGGGTGGGGTTCGAGGTGGAGTTCGTTCATTTGGGCATCGGTGATGCGAAGGCCCTTCTGGTAGGGCTGGTCGATGAGTTGGGCCCGGACCGTGAGGCCGGTGGTCGTTCGGGTGGTGGATGCATAGGCGAGGAGGGCCTGGAAGCTGTCGAGGGGGCGACCCGCCCAGTTCTTGCTGATCTCGCTGAAGAGACGGTGGTCGGCGGGGTTCCACTTCGAGGTTCCGGTGGGAAAGTGGCAGACCGTGACGACGAGGCTGTGAGGATCGCAGAGACGGTTCTGGAGCCAGTACTTGAAGGCACGATTGCGGTAGCCGTTGCTGCCACCGCCGTCGGCCAGGAGCAGGAGGTCGGCGGCGTCGGGATAGCGGGCTGCCCCCTCGTCCGACCACCAGCGGGCGACGTTGTCGGCAGCGAATTCGGGGGTGTCGTGGGAGGTGCCGACGTAGAGGCTTCCCCGGTTGGTCAAGGTGTCGTAGAGGCCGTAGGGGACGGCGATGCCGAGGGCGTCGGAGCGGAAGTCGTGATCGTTGACCGCCACGGGCTCCTTGCTCCAGGCACGGCCCGGATTCTTGAAGTTGCCGATCATCTCCTTCTTCTTGGTGTCGATGGCGAGGATCGGTTGGCCCGCTTCAGTGGAGGTCTTGCGCCGCTCGGCGATGTAGAGGAACTGCTCGTCGCGGTCGGGGTCGGAGCGGCGCGACAGCGTCTTGTGATTGACCCGGAGCGAGAAGCCGAGCTCCTTGAGGATCCGGGCGACGGTGTTGGGACAGATCTCGATGCCGAGGCCCTTGAGCTCGTCGGCGATCTTCTCGGTGGTGCGGTGGGTCCATTGGAGCCCGGTCATGGGGTCGCCTGCCCGGTCGTACTCCAGCAGGGCCTCGATGGCCGCGATTACTTCCGGCGTTTTTTTTCCGAGCTCGGCCGCCCCGCTCCCTGGCGACGCACCCGCTCCCTCTCGACGTCCCCGGAGAGGAGCTCTTTCCTTCCCCGAGCCACGGTCCCAGGGTTGAGGCCGAGGACCTCGGCGATCGTCTGGTCGCCGCCATGCCCGAGCTTCAGCGACTCCAGGCCGGCGTAGAGGCGACGCTGCTTCTCGTCCAGCAGGGCGAAGAAGAGCACGATAGCCGCCTTCAGCTCATCCGGGAGCACACGGGTCCCGACTCCGAACGAGACCAGATCGCCGGGCGCGGCCCGGCGCACCTGCCGAGCCCGCAACTGCTGACGTCCGACGGTCGTGTCGGCCGATACGTGCAGGAACCGACCGGCTACCTTCTCTCGATCGATGCACCCCTCGGTGGCCAGCTTGCGGAGCGCGTCCTTGACCCCCACGTGCAGCGTAGCTTCCAACTCGTCGCTGAAGTAGCCGGCCTCCGCCTCGTTCACCAGCACCTCGCAGGTGCGGATCAGTGTGCCGAACTTCGAGAACCAAGCCGCGCGAAACGACCACAGCCCGGTGGCATCGAAGCGGGCGACCTCGTCTAGCGTGTAGTACTTGCCACGGTGCGAGTAGCTGCTGTGGTAGGCGAGTTCGCGCAGCTTGCGGAAGACCGTGACGTCCACATCCGTGCCGAGCGCGACCTTGAGCTCGGGCATGGTGGCGATCTTCTCGCGCAGCAACAGCTCACGGATCGCATCGGCGTCCACAGCCCCTCCATGTTAGAGTTGCGCCCCCATAAGCGTAACTCTAACATACCGGGATCCCGTTGTCCAGAAGGTTGGATCTGGGGAAACGGCGCATCCTCTCTACTCTCTCGATCCTGCGCAGGGCTACCTCCACGCCTCCGTCAGCAAGCCATGCCTGTTCGAGTTGCGCCAAAAACCCGGCAATTATTCTTGCGTGGACCCTAACGAGGCAACAGCAGGTAGTCGTTCACCGTGGGAGTCGGTGAGTCGATAGGTTGTGGCGACCATTCGCCGGAAAGCACATGCGGGGCATACCCGAGGCCACGAACGTAGTCGAACACGTCCTGCGCTGTGTGCCCATATTTGCGAGTATGGCGATCCTCAATTTCGCACCAAATGACCGGAGTGAAGCGGCGTAAGGTGCTGCTTCCTCCCCGGAAGATCTCCAGCTCGGCACCCTCAACATCGCACTTCATGAAATCGAGCCGAAGGAGACCTTCGGCCTCGACAAAGCGGTCCAGCGTAGTGACTCGTACTTCCACGTGATCGGCGTCCCCGATGTCGAAAGGACTTTCTTCCGGTGCAGCAGGTTGCAAGAAGGCCCGCTGATTGACCCTACCAGGTACCAACATCGTCTCTTTTCCTTCGGCCCCCCCGATAGCCAGCTCGTGCACGGACAGATTGTCGATGCCGCTCCGGCTTGCGATACGTCGCAGTGCAGCAGCACTAAGAGGCGTCGGTTCTACGGCATGGACTGGGCCTGGCGACGCTGCTAGGGCCAAGTCATAGGCAAACCGACCGTAGCTTGCACCGATATCTACACAGATATCCCCAGACTTGACGAAGGACGATATGACCCTCATCCCGGGACTGTCTTCGAAATCACCCCTGTCCACTCGGGCGACCGTACGCCTAGCCCTGAGTTCGGCAACGGCGGCCGGGCCCAGGAGGGCATGAACCAGCCCGTAGGTAACTTTGCTAACTAGAGACACGAATGCGATCCTCCGGCGTTTGCCGTTTATGTCGTAGACCACCCGACATATGTAACAAGTCAATCAGTGTGCGTCGCGGGTCTCTGGCCCTGCCAGAAACCTGTTGCTCCCTGGAGGACGCCCAGTCGTCAGCCCGTCTTCAACCGATGCGCCAGACGGCGAAGATCCTGCTTGGCCTCCTCCCATAGCTCCGAAATCTCGTCCAGATCGCTCGATTGCCGCTCCTGCTTCCGCCGCGCATACTCTCGGAAGAAGGCCGTAAACGACCCCAGCAGGAGACCCAGGAACGCGCCAATGAGGATCCGGATACGCAATCCGCCTCGATCAGACATTACTGGAACTTCTGCTTTCTCGACGACGGTGATCACCGGCGTGTTTCGGACCTCCGCGATCCGCGCCTGCTCGTACGATTGCATCAGGTTGGTGAAGACCTGCTGCTGCATTGACACTTCCCGCTGCAGGCGATCGTGTTGGAAGAGCAGTTCTGGCGAATTCTGGAAAGCCCGGTTGTTCTGGAGAAAGTTCTGTAGGTCATCCTCGGCGGCACGGAACTCTGAGCGCACCTGCTCCACGCGATGCTCGATGAACCGGCGCTCTGCCGCCGCCTGTGACTGACGCGTCCGCAGGTTGAACTCGTTGACCAGCTGGACCATCCGCTGAGCGACCCTCTTGCGAGAGGGTCGGCCATAGTGTGGTGACGGCCACCTCCACCAATCCCGTTTCTTGGCCGACCGACACCGCAAGGGCATTCTCCCTGAGCCATTCGATCGCCGCAACTCTGTCCAACTCCGGCCTGTCCGGCGTCAGGTCGTTGATGGTCGCCAAGCTGCCGCGTATCTGCCCCCTGGCAAACAATCCTGCGGTATCGACAACCTCGAAGGTATCCGTCGCCACCGTCCCTAGAATCTCGCGCGACTGTACCAGATCCGCATAGAAAGCCGGTGATTGTCCCGTTTCGACACTCCCGACATTGAATCCGAACTGTCCCGCAAGGCTCGATAGCTGAGATCGGCCCAGCTCTGGTGCATTCTGCGGCATGAAGGACATCGTGGCCGTCCAGGACGGGGGGACGAGCAGCGTCAATGCCACGATGACGATGACCGTTGCCAAGGTCATGACAGCAATGGTCCAACGATACCGCAGGAACACCGCCAGTACCTCGAACAGTGTGACATCATCCGTCGTAGCCGAGGCGTCACCGTACCGTTCTTCCCGCTCGACAGCGCTCTGAGGTGTGGATTGCGCGGTTGCCCCGTGTTCCGCAGAGTCTGACGGGCCAGCGGGACGCTCGTGGAGTTTCGACATTCAGATGTTCTCGTGTATTGGGGCTATCGGTTTTCTGCCGGGTATCAGGCTTCAAGGCCGCCCGGTTCTTCGTGACGCACCGCACAGCCACACCCGTAGCAGCTTAGGTCTGTCCGCCCAGTGTGAATCGTATCTCAAGATTTCAGACCAACGACTCATAGGGTACCTTCGGGAAAACGTTCAGCTTCCCGTTCACGGTGGCGTCAAGGACGCGGCGGCCGTCAGCTTCGAAGCCCTCTCGAGCGAGTTCGTATGCAAGCTCCTCTCCCTTGTAGTCGGGGATACGCCAGACGGCACCTTTGCTATAATAACCCTTGATGAAGTGGTTCTGCTCGTCGCCCGAGCTCACCATTACCTCGCCCGGTACCCCCTCCTCGCGATACGAGTGGTCCTTTCCGATGAGAACGATCTCTTCAAACCCCATGTGATACGCGACCTGCAGGCAAGCGAACGTCACACTGTGCCCTCCCCAGATACCCTTTCTTAGATCGGTCGAAAACCGAGGTCGGAAGGTCCCCTTTAGAAACGTCGTGTGCGGATCGCCCTTTAGCAGTGTCCTGGCGTTCCAGTTGATGAACTTCGGGACCTCCAATTGGGCGAGGTCGTCGGCGGTCTGGTACAACTGGCTCTCCAAATCCATGACAGTGATGTAGTCCGGCATGAAGCCCCATTTCTCCTGGGCTCGATAGATGCGGTTCATCCCGATCGTAATCTCGCTCTGCAGTTTATCCAGATCGGTTTCGGCCAGGCTCGGGCCGTTTGCTATTACCCAGCCCCGTTGTCCCTTGTGGCAGTCCCGATACTCACTCAAACGATCTCGATTACGTTTGGCGAGCGGACTCAGATGCCACGCGATCCGATGCGGGACATCCCGCAACCTGCGCCAAACCGCTGCAGCGATCCGGTCGCCTGTCAACTCACCCCACTCGATGTCCCTCAGGTATTCCAATCTGCTCATGTCGGTGTAACGACCTTTCCCGTCTGTTCCGGGACGCCTGCTGGCACACTGCCCTGGCCTCGAAGCCACCTTCTAAACTTCGACTCGACGGCGCCGCCGTTCTTCTTCGTAAACATTGCCCACCAGGACGACTGTCATCAAGAATAGGAGGTTGATCATCGAATAGCCCCGGAACCCCGGTTCGACGCCGGAGTGGATCAGCCAAGCGATGAACAGCCCGTACAAAACGAGCGCATGGCCACCGACCCGCGCCGATCCCACCAGATTCATAAGCCGTCTGTAGGTCGCGACAATTAGATATACCCCCAGCGCGAAGACAATAACGCCAGCTTCGAAGATCAACTGAAGGAAAGCGTTGTGCACGTGCGTCCAGTCCAGCGGGAGAATCGATGCGGGGACATTGCCGAACCCTAGAAAGTGCTGGAACCGGACGTTTGCCAGGAACTCGAAAGACCGCTGCCATGCCAAGATCCGGTTTGTCGCGGTCAGGTACGTCTCCACGTCATTGCGGGCCAGGAGCGCGTCGAACACCGGATTCTGGGTCACAGTGACCAGAATGATGGCCACATAGTCCCAGACGACCGGCACAAATGGGAACAACAACGCGACAGAGAAGAGCCTCTTAGCCGGCGCCTTCGGCAGGATGAACAAGCCACAAATGGCCAGCAGCGCAAAGAGAGGCGTTCTCCGAGAGTACACGAAGAGACCCCCGAACGCGGCAGCCAGCAGGAGTGCTCCCGTCCACCTCGACGGGGCTCCGCCGCGGCGACTCCAGCGAGCCGCCTCTCGAACATCCTCAGCCCGGAAGAGGAAAACGGCACCTATCGTGCCGACGGCAACACCGAGGAGAGGCACATCCAGATCGCTCCGGACGAATGCGGCCTCCTCGGCCAAGTTGTGGACAGCCCCCGGCTGGAAAGATCCAACATGCGCGACGGCCCCTGCGGCGCCCACACCGAATCCGGCCGCGACTCCCCACCAGAGATCCTTGAAGAAAGTGTGACGATCCTGCGAGTAGGTCCGGGCGTTATAGACGAAGTGCCAAAACAGAACGTGCACGACCAGAGTCGGGGCCGTAGCTACGGCCAGCGGGCCTGAGTAGGCACGCGGAAAGAAGAGAATGCTATAAAGCCCCACGAAAACGAATAGGGCTGCCGTTAGAATACCGACGCCTTCGGTCTGGCTCCCACCTCTCACGGCAATGCAGGCCAACCGCGAAGCAACATAGAAACCAGCAGGGGCGAGATGAAAGCCAAGCAGCAGGCTGTGGCCTGCGAGCTCCGCGAGACCAACGCTCAGGAAGAAGAACGGGAAGTAGGTCAGCACCAGCAGTCGGGCGATCATAGGGGCAGAGGTGGGGCCAATCCGCCACCATCCGCTACATGAACCGGTTCTACGGATCGTGCAACGGTCATCACGCCCTCGATCACCTAGCGGGTCTCCTGAAGCGTCGACACGTGGAACTCACGTAGATGGAAGAAGTCGGCCCGCCAGAGGAATATCACTGGCAAGGTCACCAGCACCAGCTTCACCATCACATTCCCAAGTGAAGGTTCTGAGAAGAACCACAAGCCCGCCACGGACGTCGCTCCTGTCGTCCCCACCACGGTCACCAGCCGTGCGTACTCATAGGGTATGTGGCATTCCCGCTGCGCAAAAGAAAGGGCTCCCACTGCGAGTAACAGATATGTGACCGCGGTAGTCACAGCCGCCCCGAGGATGCCCAAAACGGGTATGACCAGGATATTTAGCGCGATGTTGGCGATCGCCGCGAGAACCGTGGAAATCCCGATGACAACGGTTCTGCCGGCCGTCACACTGAGAATCTGGACAGAGGGAGTATACAGGCCCAGGAAGAACCCACCGAGCGTTGCCCACGGCACTATATAGACCGCCCCCGCGTAGTCTGCCGGAGCCACGATATTCAAAACGTCCGGAGCAAACAGCACAACAGCCATTCCGATAACCGCCAGCGCTGTAGCATAATAAGTGACCAACCGGGCGAGGCTCGCCCGGCCCTCACGCTCTTCCGTATCCAGATGTCCGTAGATCGGGAGCATCGCGTTCATGATGGCCACTTTGATCAGTACGATGGACCACCCCATGATATAGCCCATGTTGTAAATCCCGATCTCGGCCAACGGCACGAACCACTCTAGGATCACCCGATCGCCAGTGCTCAGAACCCAATGCGCCATGAAGTGCGGGATCATGGGTGCACTGAACAGGATCGCGGCCCAGACACGTTCAAAGTGTCTGGGGAGCTTCGTGTACATGAGCAGGAACACGGTGCAACCGACGGCGGTCACCGCAGTAGCCATAAGCTCCGCCTGGATCGCAGCCACCGCACCGCCGTCTCGCAACATGACCAACCAGACGGCGAACCCTAGAGTGAGAAGGAAATTGCTGACATTCAGAACGCCATACGCGATCGGTCGCCCGCTCGCCCGAAAGATCTGGCGGGGGATGTCGAGGAATGCGGACGTAAGGAACGCAGTCCAGAGGGCTAGCCTCAGGTACGGTGCGAACGGCACCTGTGTAAAGAAAAGACCGAAAACCTGTTCCCCACCCAGGTCCAGAAGCCAGTAGAGCAATCCCATCCCCGCCACGTAAAAGAGCCACAGTTCGCCGTAAAATCGCCGTCGCTCGTCTTCCGTGTCGAATGTGAAGAAGAACTTGAGAGCGGCTGCCTTGAGGCCGAAGCTGAGAGCAGGTTGCAGGATCTGGATCACCACGATGGCCAAGGCGAGGATCCCGTACTCGCTGGGAGTGAGATACGCCGCGTAGAGGGGGAGGAGGATGAGCTGTCGGCCCCGGGTCAGCGCATCGCCGACCGCATAGAGACTAGACTTCTTAATCAGGCTGCCAACAAAGCGCCGGACGCCCCCGTTGCCGTTTGCTGACGTCACGGGGTCCCCACCACCCCGCTGACCGGTCTCCATGGTCTTCAACCCCGGGGCTGGCTACCTTGGAGGAGCCCCTCTATGCCGCCGACCGGAGGCTTAGGCGTTCCGGGCCGACGAAGGCCCATCAGACGCGGTATCCCAGACGCTCGGTCAAATCGCCCCAGCGCTTGACGAACTCTTTGTAAACCTCGCCGTCCACCGGCATGTGGTTGCGCCAGTCCCCGGCTACACCTTTCCGATAGTGATGCGCCTTGTCTTCTTGCCCCGGCTGGCGTCCTCCCGAAAGGGACTCGAAAGAGCATTTACGTACGATCTTCCGCAGCCTTGCGGGGGGAATCGCAATACCTAGATGATCGAGAATGGACTTAAACTCTCCGTATTCGTCCTCCAGAAGATCCTCGTATTTGACATCAAGAATGTTGACCCGGCTGCCGATCTCCCATCCTTCCACTTGCTGATAGAAAGAGGGCTCCTCCATGAGGTAGGTTAGGCCCTCTTCCTTTGAATGGGATCGCAGGTACTCGCGCATCTCCCGATGCCACTCGTTGAGCACGGCGTGCGAGTTCTTCCGGCTAAAGTAGTCCGAAACCAGCACGTCTCGTGGGTCCCGGATCACATGGAAGCCTCGAGCCTCATTCGGCACCGACCGGAACACGTCGACGTCGCTATTCACGTACAGGTGGAAAGTCCTTCGCAACCTTCGCGAGGTGAAATTCGCAAAGTCCCGACCCCGGTAAATCTGATAGTTAGCCTGGACGACAGGCGCCAGATAGAACAGGAACCACCGGATCCAGTGGCTAGCGCATTTGTGATGGCCAAGATAGTAGAAATCGATATCCGGGGCGTCGACCTTCAGCGTGGAATACGGCCACATCGCAAGATAATACGCCCGCATAGCCTGCCTGTAGCCAAACGCCTTCAGGCTCTCTATTCGGGATCTCGCTTCGTTGTCGCTCATTTCGTCAACACGGAATGCCCACTCCCACTCCCGGTCGATCCTTCCCGGGCGACAAAAACGTAGCTCCCGTCGAACGGTCCGAAAGGGATGAAGTCGTGGATTCGTTGGTTGATCCATACTTGTGCACTGTCGACCGGTGTTCGGAAGACTTCCGTACCTGGAGCCAACTCCGCCCCAGGTGGAGTCGGGGGAAGTGCCAAGGCACCCTCCACGTCGAAGGCTCGATGGTGCATCAGGCTGCTTTGCACGTTGCTGACGAACTTTCTCCGTATCGCATCCGGCTCGACGCCAAGTACGTCCTCAAGCCGAGCTCTCGGGAATGCTTCGAGCTTCCCACCCCGCGTCGCATTCACAATGCTGACGCCTCGAGCCTCAAAAACCTGTCGCGCCTCGCGGAACTTGAGGAACGTCTCTTTCAACATGGGGACGTGGTATTTCCGTCCCTTGCCGAAGTACCTGGGGTCGAAGTGGTTCTGGTCGTTGTCCTCCGTGGCCGTGATGTCGCGAGCGTTTTCTAGCTCGGAGCCTTCGGGGATGCTGTAGTCCATGTCCACACCAACGAGGTAGATCTCGTTGAATCCCAGGTATCCCAGGATCTGAAGACCGACATTGGCAACCGTCTTGTTCAACCCACACCACGGCAGGCGATCCGAGAACCGGGTCGACTCGAGGAACAACCAGTGGACGTTGGCCCTGTTCACGATCCGCGCCCGGAAATCCACGTTGTACGGATGGATGTCTGGGAAGAAGGCATGATCCACCTTCTGCGCCATTGCGTTGGCGATCTCGATGGTGTCACCCAACACCCGATCATCGGAGACTGCGTAGAAATCGGGTGTCCAGTCCAGGCGCTCCAGCATGAGGTCGAACCGGTTGAACGCCATGGTGTGCTCCTCACCAAGCAGGTACAGCGGTGTCCGGTTCAGGCTAGGACCATTCCCGATGAGGAACGCCCGCCGGCCCTCGTACGAGTCCTTGAGGGCCTCCCAATCCGCAATGACGGGTGCGTTGTCTGCACGCCACCGCTTGTACTTGTAGGCCAGAAAACGGGCTGTTCGATCCGCCAGGCTGCGAACCCCCTCTGTTCGAGCTGTGTGGTAGACCTTCGAAAGCACCGAACTCATGCCGGAGACGCCTCCAGCTCCCGAGCTTCTGAGAAGTAGCGTCCGATGACCTCCTGCAGGTTGTCGTCCAGAGGTATGTAGGTCAGGAACATGTCGCCGCGCCCTCTAGTGAGGATGCAGCCCAAATCGTTGCCTCGGTTCTTCTTGTCCCTGGACAGGGCTTCCATGTAGTCGTCGAGCGCCCGTTCCGGAATGAGGTAGTCCGGGATGTTCGGTTCTAGGACCTCCCGCATGGACTGGAACTCTTCGTCGGAAAGGTGACTCAGCTCCCGGGACACGTAGTTGGCGATGTCCATCCCGCGGGTCACGGCCTGCCCGTGGGGGACGGCGTACTGGCTCACCGCCTCGAGGGCGTGGCCGAAGGTGTGGCCGTAATTGAAGACGCGGCGCTCGTTCTTGTCGAACTCGTCGATCTCGATGGTCTTCTTCTTGATGGCGAGGCTCTCGGCGATGTAACGAGGCAGCCGCGACCGATCCTCGAGGACCTCCTCGTACTCGTCCATCAGCTCTTCGGTGAGGGGACTGTCATCGATGAGGTAGAAGTGGAGGATCTCGCCGATCCCGGACTTGATCTCCTCTCTGGGGAGCGTCTCCAGGAACCGGCTGCAGTTCAGCACGACGGTCGGAGGGTTGAAGTTGCCGAGGAGGTTCTTGTACCCTCGCAGATTGATGGACGTCTTGCTCCCGATGCAGCTGTCGGCCTGGGCCGCCAGGGTCGTCGGTACGTACACCCAATCGACACCCCGGTAGATGATCGAGGCGGCGAAGGCGGTGATGTCCTGGACCACGCCCCCGCCCACGGCCACTAGCTCGTCGCCGCGACGGAGCCCCTTTTCCACCAGGATCTCGATGACATCGACCACGTTCTCGATGTCCTTGGCGTGCTCCGTTGCCTCGATCTCGATGATGCGATCGGCGGAGAAATCCTCCAAGAGCTCCGGAAACGCCGCGAGGATTCCCGAGTCCACGAGGGCGAACGCCCGCTCCTGGTGCTCGGCCAGGAACCCCCTCGGGTCGTCCGCGAACACCACTTCGTACGTCCGGAAGAGCGACTGGATTTCGAGCGTCTCAGACATGGGTGAAGCCCCCATCCACGAATAGCGTTTGTGCCGTGATGTACGTGTTCAGCGTGCTGGCCAGAAAGAGGATGGGAGCCGCCATATCGTCGGGCTCGGCCATCCGGCCCATGGGAACCTGAGCGGCTAGTTCCTCCCGTTCGTCGGTACTGAGGATCTCACGCGTCAGATCGGTCAGTACGAAGCCGGGCGCCACGCAGTTGACGAGCACACCGTGGGGCGCGAGGTCGAGGGCGGACGTCACCGTCAGCCCGCGGATTCCATACTTGGTGGTCGTGTAGACGACCCGTCCCGCCCGGCTTACCTCGCCGAATACCGACCCGATGTTGACGATGCGGCCGTACCCGCGCTGCTTCATCCCCCGGGCCACCGCCCGGCTCAGTTTCATCGGGCCGGTCAGGTTGACCTCGAGGACAGTGTCCCAGTCCTGGTCCTCGACCTGATCAATGGGATTCAGGCGGTTGATTCCGGCGTTGTTGACCAGCGCATCGACGGAACCGAGCGTGGTGAGTTCGTCGAGAAACGCCTCGACGCTGGCGTCGTCGGTGAAGTCCAGAGTACGGTAGTGCCATAA
This sequence comes from uncultured Gemmatimonadaceae bacterium, assembly GCA_964391035.1. Lineage (GTDB taxonomy): Bacteria > Gemmatimonadota > Gemmatimonadetes > Longimicrobiales > RSA9 > JAWVYT01. The sequence continues at coordinate 2,553 of CAYMLW010000076.1, read as the reverse complement.
TGGGCCACTCTCCGCCTCGAGAGCGCCTATTTCCTCAGAGTCGGTCCCGGTGGCCACCACGGTCGCCCCGGCGTCCGCGAATGCAGTAGCCAGCGATTTCCCGATCCCCCGGGTAGCGCCGGTGACCACCACGGTCTGGTCCTGGAACGAAATCTCCATCAATTCTCCGACGCGAAGCCGTCCAGCAGGTTCTCGGCCGCCTGCATCTCCATGTTCCGGCGGCCTTCGATTGTGTAGGAGCCGACATGGGGCGTCAGCAGGACGTTGTCGACCTTCGTCAGCGGCCCGCCGTACGGCTCATCGGTGAAGACATCGAGCCAGGCGCCGGCCAGACGGCCCTCCTTGAGCGCTTCGCGGAGCGCGTTTTCGTCGATCAGGCCACCCCGCCCCGCGTTGAGGAGGAACGCGTCATCCTTCATCATAGCAAGCTCTTCGCCGCCGATGAGCTGCGTCTCACCCGCCGCGTGCAGGGAAACGACATCCGCCGCCCGGAGGGCCTCCTCCAGGCTCACCATGGGGACGCCATCGACCTCGCCGTCGTAGGCCGGGTCCACGGCCAGTACGTCCGCGCCGAACGCCCGGTAAAGATCCGCCGTCCGCCTTCCGATCCGACCGAATCCGACCACGGCGACCGTGAGGCTGCCAAGCTGCCGCCCGGGTGTCTTGTCCCACTGTCCTTCCCGGACCGCCCGATCCTTCTCCCGCACCGAACGCAGCAGCGCCAGGCACGCGGCCAGCGTCATCTCCGCCACGCTCTGGGTGGGCCCTTCCGGCGTCGAATAGACAGCGATTCCGAGATCCCGGGCCGCTTCCTCGTCCACGTTGGACATACCGGAGCCGCACCGGGACAGCACCTCCAGGGAGCTGGCCTCCAGCACGTCGCGATCCAGCGGCTCGACCCCCGCGATCAATCCGTCGTATCCCCCTTCCCGCAGGAGCTCCGTCGCCTGCTCCTTGGTAAGACGACGGCTGTACGGGTTCAGCGTGATATCGCACCCGGCGTCCTCCAAACGCTGTAGCGGCGCACGGTCCGCCTTCCCGAAGGACGACGTGGTGATCAGGACTTTGTGTTGATTTGTCATCGATATCTATGGCCTTCTGCTGGTTTCTCTCTCTCGAACGACGGGGTCAGCCCCATCCCGGTTCGCGATCTCTTCCACCTTACGCGCGATGGGCTCACCGGCCACATCCACGAACGGGTTCCAACTGGTGCGGTCATCGGCGTAGATCCGATAAACCATGCGCATGGCTTCCAGGGCGTCGGCGGACGTCCCCTCCTGCACGGGCTGGTCGTCCAGGATACAGGTTACGAACTCCCCGATCTCACGTTCCCAGGAAGGGTCGTTGTCGAAGTAGATGGTCTCCTCGCGGGGCTTTCCCGTAGCGGCTTCTGAGCTGAAGTCCTTGCGGGCCACGGTGATCGTCTCATCGCCGTAGCTCCGTGTCGATGAAAGAATCCCATTCACTGAGACGTAGCCCTCAGCCATGAAGACTTCCAGGTTGAAACGGTGCTTCCACTGGGTGCTGGAGCTGTGGAGCATGGCGATCCGCCCTTGACGGTCCCGCATGAGGGCGAATGCGTTGTCTTCAACGTCGATGTCCCAGTGCGCCGTTGTGACCATGCTCTTGACCTCCACGAAGTCGCCAGAGAAGTAGCGGAGCAGGTCGAGCATATGGATGCCCTGATCCAGCAGGATGCCTCCGCCGCAAAGCTTCCGCGAGCTCCGCCACTCGTCCGCGAATCCCGTCCCACCGGCCTTACCGTAGATGCCACGCATCCAGAGCACCGGCCCGAAAGTCCCACTGTCCACGATCCGCTTGGCTTCGCGGATCCCCGAATGGTAGCGATGGTTGAATCCGAACTTCAACTTGAGACCCGGGTTGCGCGCTTCCGCTTCCAGGATCCGCTCGATGTCATGCACGGTCCGGCCGGGCGGCTTCTCGGAGAAGACGTGCTTTCCAGCGTCGATGGCATCCGCCACGATATCGGCTGTGAACCGGTTCGGGGTGGCCACGACAACCGCATCGGCCTCGCCCTCAAGCAAGCTCTGGTAGCTCTCATGTACGGTCACATCCGGAATGCTCACGTCTTGGACATCCGGATCGAAAACAGCCGTTAGCCGGGCCCTGGGATGCTCTTTGATCACCCGCTCCCGGATCCTGCCCATCTTGCCGTAGCCGATGATTCCGAACCTGATCGGTCCCCTGGCGTCTGCGGCTGACATCATCAATCTCCTGTTCCGTTCCTCGACGCCTCGACGCACTCAGTGATGCAGGAAGCGGCCACGCTTCATGGTCAGGTACCCCGACACGACGTGGTTCACCACGGAGAACACGTCCTCCACGGGCCCATACTCGTCCGTCGTGCTTTCGATGAGCACGCACAAGTCGCTTCGGTCGGCCAGCCGTCCGCCGTCGAACCCGCACAGTCCGATAACCTCCGCGCCGGTCTCCCGAGCGTAGTCGACAGCCCGAATCACGTTCTCGCTATTGCCGCTCACTGACATGGCGATCACCACGTCACCAGGCTCGAGGTGGACCCGGAGCTGGTGC
>CAYMLW010000075.1:0-14431 GCA_964391035.1 uncultured Gemmatimonadaceae bacterium | reverse complement strand
GAGTGGGTGCGTCTGCGGCTCGAGTTCGACTATCTCGACCGGCCCGGGGGCGCCATGAAGCTCCTGGTCCTGCAGGCGACGTTCGCCATGGGGCCGCACAAGCACGAGACGTACTGAGGAGGCCGTCATGACACACGCGACACTGCTCGTGCTGGCCCTGCTCGCCGGGGCGCCATCGCCGGCGTCTTCGTCCGACGCCATGCCGGGCCCGGCCCGGAGCGAGCCCGCCGTTCCGACGCCCGCCGTCCCGTCGTCCGCGGCGCCGATCCGGGTCGTGACGACACTGCCCGTCTACGCGGAGGTGGCCCGTGCCATTGCCGGGGACCTGGTCTCGGTCGACGCCATCGCAGACCCACGGGAGGACGCGCATTTCGTTCGCCCGAAGCCCAGCTTCGCGCTGCGGATCCGCCGGGCCGAGCTGTTCGTCACCACCGGGCTCGACCTCGAGCTGTGGGTCCCGGCGCTCCTCGACAAGGCCGGGAACGCCGCTGTCCGGGAGGGCGGCGTCGGCTACGTGACGGCGTACCCGGGCATCGAGCTCCTGGACGTGCCCCGGTCCGTCGACCGCTCCGAGGGGGACATCCACGTCTACGGCAACCCCCACATCTTCACCGACCCGCTGAACATGATCACGGTGGCGGAGAACATCGCGACGGGCCTCAAGAAGGTGATGCCGGAGCACTCCGCCGCGATCGATGAGGGGGTCCGCCGGTTCGCCGACCGGATCCACCGCGGGCTCTACGGCGACCGCCTGGTCGAGATGCTGGAGGGCCCTACACTGGAGCTCCTCGACCGCCAGGGCCGGCTCCTGGCGTTCCTCCGCGACACGCCCTACGAGGGCACGCCGCTCATCGAGTTCCTGGGCGGATGGCACGCAGGGGCATCGGCGTTCCGGGGTCGCGAGATCATCTGCTACCACAAGAACTGGGCGTACTTCGAGGACCGGATCGATGTCGCCTGCGCCGCCTACGTCGAGGCCAAGCCCGGGATCCCGCCCACGCCCGGGCACGTGAACACCCTCATCCGGCTGATGCGGGACCAGGGCATCGACGTGCTCCTCGCCGCCAACTACTTCGACGGGAGCAAGGTGCGGGCGGTGGCCCGTCGCGCCGGCGCCACCGCGGTCATGGTCCCGCTCCAGCCCGGCGGCGCCCGGGGCGTGAACAGCTACTTCGACATCGTGAGCGCCTGGGTGGACGGCCTGGCCTCCGCCTTCCAGGACGGGTAGGCCATGCTCGAGCTCATCCTCGCCCCCCCTCGCCGTCGGCCTCGTCATCGTGGCGATGAACGCCTATTTCGGGCTCCACATCATCCGTCGCGGCGTGATCTTCGTCGACCTGGCCTTCGCCCAGATCGCCGCACTCGGCAGCACCGTGGCGCTCCTGATGGGGGCGCACACGGGCAGCCCCATGTCCTGGGTCCTGACCTTCGCGTTCACCGTGCTTGGCGCCCTCATCTTCAGCATCACGCGGCTGGAGGACTCCGTCGTGCCGCAGGAGGCGATCATCGGGATCGCCTATGTCGTGGCTTCGGCGGCGGTCATCCTGCTGACCAGCTTCAGCGCGGAGGGCGCCGAGCACGTCAAGGAGACGCTGACCGGGTCGCTGATCTGGACCACCTGGCCCACCGTCGGGATCGTGGCCGCCGCCTACGTGGTGATCGGCGCGTTCCACTACTTCACGCGGGAGCGGATGCGCCAGATCACGTTCTTCCCCGAGACCGCCGAGCGCCTGCGGTTCTGGGACTTCATATTCTACCTCACCTTCGGCGTGGCCATCACCTTCTCGGTCACGCTGGCCGGCGTCCTGCTCATCTTCAGCACGCTCGTGATCCCGGCCACCATCGCCTTCCTCTTCACGACCCGCTTCAACGCCGCGCTGATCATCGCGTGGATCAGCGGCTCCGTGGCGCTGGGCGCCGGGCTGTGGGCGTCGGTGGCCTGGGACGTCACCACCGGACCCCTCCTCGTGGTCAGCTTCGGCGTCCTGCTGATCCTGGCCTTCGTGGCCCGCCCTTTCATCGCTTCCGCCGATGCGCGGGCCGCCCGGGACGGCGATCCCGGACCCGTTCTCGGCCCTGACTGAGAGACCTGCTCCCATGCGACGACACCGCTTCGCCCTCCTCCTCGCGGCCGCGGCCTTCCCGGCATCCGTCCCCGTCACCGGCAGCGCGCAGGCCGACCCGGCGCCAGGCGCTGCGGCCCCGGTCGCTGTCGGGCCGGCCCCCACCGCGCCGGGATCCGCCGCCGTCCCGGACGATCGGCTCGACCCCGCCGACATCCCGACGACGTACCGTGACGCCGCCGACCGGCTCATCGACGGCGCACTCGCCGGTCGCGACGCGACCTGGGACCGGCTGGCGCTGCTGGTCGATCGGTTCGGCCACCGGTTCAGCGGCTCCGAGAGTCTGGAGCGGGCCATCGACTGGATCCTCGAGGAGATGGAGGCCGACGGGCTGGAGAACGTCCGGGGCGAGCCGGTCATGGTCCCGAAGTGGATACGCGGCGAGGAGTCCCTCGCGCTGATCGAGCCGCGGCCGGACCCCCTCCCCCTGCTCGGACTCGGCGGCAGCATCGGGACGCCGGAGGGCGGGATCACCGCGGAGGCGATCGTCGTCTCGGACTTCGACGAGCTGGAGGCCAGAGCCGACGAGGCCGAGGGGAAGATCGTCGTCTTCGACGCGCCCTTCGAGAGCTACGGCCGGACGGTGCGCTACCGCAGCGAGGGGGCGATCGCGGCCGCCCGGGCCGGCGCCGTGGCCAGCCTGATCCGCTCCGTCGGGCCCGTCTCCCTCAAGACGCCGCACACGGGCGGGATGCGCTACGAGGAGGGCGTGGAGCGGATCCCCCATGCCGCCATCACCATCGAGGACGCCATGATGCTCCACCGGATGCACGAGCGGGGCGAGCGCATCGTGCTCCGCCTCGATATGGAGGCGCGCACCGGGGCCGACGTGCCGTCCCGGAACCTGGTCGGCGAGATCCGGGGGAGGGAATACCCCGAGCAGGTGGTCGTCCTGGGCGGGCACATCGATTCCTGGGACGTGGGCCAGGGCGCCATGGACGATGCCGGAGGCGTGGTGGCCGCATGGGAGGCCGTGCGGCTCATGAAGGCGCTCGGCCTGCGGCCCCGCCGCACCGTGCGCGTGGTGGGCTGGACCAACGAGGAGAACGGGCTGCGGGGCGGGCGCGCCTATCGGGACGAGCACGCCGCCGCCCTCGAACACCACGTCCTGGCCATCGAGAGCGACAGCGGCGTCTTCGACCCCCTGGGCTTCGGCTTCACCGGCTCCGACGCCGCCTTCGAGGTCGTCCGCCAGGTGGGCTCGCTCCTCGAGGGGGTCGGAGCCGGCGAGGTGACCCGGGGCGGTGGCGGCGCCGACATCGGCCCGATCATGCGGGAGGGCGTCCCCGGGATGGGGCTGCGCGTGGAGGGCGAGAAGTACTTCTGGTACCACCACACCGCGGCCGACACCCTCGACAAGCTCGACCCCGACGAGGTGGCCCGCTGCGTCGCCGCGCTGGCCGTCATGGCGTACGTGGTGGCGGACCTGCCGGAGCCGCTGCCCCGCTGAAGACCCTGGGGCGAGCGGACCGTCGCCGGTCGGCCCCGAGGATGTCCCGAACCGCCGCCCGGTCGACCCCGAGGATGTCCCGGACCTTCCGGCCATGGACGTCCGCCGGATGTCGCGAACCTTCCGGCCATGGACGTCCGCCGGATGTCCCGAACCTTCCGGCCATGGACGCCCGCCGGATGAGCGGAGGTTTCCGGTCGCGTGCCGACCCGAAGTCTCCTTCGGTCGATCCCTCGAACCGACGATCGGAGGTTCTGGCTCGCTCTGCGACCCGAACCCTCGTCTGGTCCCGGTATCCGCGGCGACTGCAGGGTTCGGGACAACCTCACACACCGACCGACGACAGCGGCGCCTTCCGCGGCGGAGGTGACGAGTCGGCGCAGACCCACGCCTCAGCGACGCGGGTCCTCGACCCGACGCAGGGCGCGTCCCCGGGCCGTGAGTTCGCCGGTGGTCCGACCGGCGGGCGGGCAGCGGGCGAGCTGGGCGATGGCGGGCAGATCGTCCTCACCGTCGCGGCACCCCGGGTCGGCCACCGGGACGTCGAACCGGCTGGGGGAGTCGCTCGGCATGGCCGCCTACCGGAGGCCGCGAAGCTCGAGCCGCAGCGTCGGGTGGGTGTCCGGCGCGGTCACGGCGTTCAGCACCTCCAGCGCGAGCACGGCGGTGGCGACCCGGCGGGGCAGCTTGAGCATGAGCCTGGTGGTCTCGTGGGCCGGAAGCGTGAAGACGTGGGCGTGTTCGTGAAGGGTGATGTCGCCCACGTTCCGGACCATCATGTCCACGTCGGCCCGGTTCTCGACGTCCACGACCAGGATGGAGCGGTCGTCCCGCTCGTACGACGCCCGCCCGACCACGATGCTGGCCTCGAGCAGGGGCCGCAGGTGCTCCTCCCGTCCCACGAGCTGGTCATCGAAGAAGACCACGGTCCGGCCGGCGAACAGGGCGTCCCGGAGGCTGGCGGCGGTGCGCTCCTCGGCGAAGACGAGGGTGACGGGTCGGTGGCCGCCCTCGGGGACGCCGAACATCCAGTCGATGAGGCCGTGGACGTCCGAGTTGCCGAGCATGGTGAGGTCGTGATCGAGGGCGATCTGGAGGGCCTCGTCGCTGTAGCGGTGCATGTTCACGATCTCGATGCCGTGGAGCATCCCGTCGGCCATGAGCCGCCGGTGCAGGTCGGTGAGCGAGGCGATCCCCGACGGCACCTGGGCCTCCCACATCGGGTGGTTCCAGAAGATGAACGCGCCCTGGGCCCGGGCCGCCCGGAACGCGTCCATGGCCGAGTCGACGTTGAGGGGGTTCACGTCCTCGAGGAACACGGCATTGGCGTGGCCCGGCGGCATGTCCCGGGTGACCTCGGCGCCCCGGATCACGATCAGGTCGGTCCCCTCGGCGTACTCCTCGGCCAGATCGTGGGACCGGTTCCGGTCGGGGAACGGGATGTCGTCCTGGTAGGGCAGGTACTCGAGGTGGTCGGTGACGGCGATGGCGTCGAGCCCGTCCAGCACCGCTTCGGCGACCCGGATGTCGGGCCACACACTGCCGTCGCTGAAGACCGTGTGCATGTGCAGGTCGACGGCGAGGGTCAGGTAGCCGGGGACATCGGGGAAGTGGATGGCCCGGCCGTGGGCGTGGCCGTGGTCCTGGGCCCGCGCCACGCCGGGGACGAGGAGGAGGGCGGCGGCGAGGACGAGGGTCGATATTCGCATGGTCGTCTGGCTGTGGGGATGGATCCGCGGAACGCTCGACGCGGGTATCGCGGTGATCCGTCGATCGTACAACAGGGTGGATGCGGGGGCCGGCCGCAAGGGGGACGGCGAGTTCGAAACGCCGCGCCCCATGCCGCGGCCCGGTCCGGGCTCGATCTGGCGGGGAAGCGGGCCTGGGTGGCGGACGCGTTCCGACAGGGCCGGGGCCTGTCTCTTGCACGGGGCCGACGCGCGCCCCAACCTGACCCCACGCGCCCGCCCCGCGAGCGAAGCGAGCGCCCCACGAGCGAAGCGAGTGCCGCCGTTCCCGTAGCGAGCGCAGCGAGCGTCCCTGTTCCCCGAAAGCGAGCGAAGCGAGCGACCCGATGAGCGAGCGCAGCGAGCGACCCCACGCGAGCGCAGCGAGCGTCTCCGTGGCCGTCGTCCAGCCCGAGCCGTCCTTCTTCGACCCCGACGGGGCCATCGACACCATCGCCGCCCGCACCGCCGAGGCGGCGGGGCAGGGGGCCCGGCTCGTCCTCTTCCCCGAGGCCTTCGTCGGCGGCTACCCCTGGGGGCTGGCCTTCGGCACCGCCATCGGCGGCCGCCTGCCGGAGGGTCGGCGGACCTGGGAGCGATACTGGCGCGGCGCGATCGACGTGCCGGGGTCGCATACCGAACGGCTGGGCGAGATCGCCCGGAAGCACGAGGTGTGGCTGGCCGCGGGCGTGATCGAGCGCCACGGCGCCCGGGCGGGTGGCACGCTCTACTGCACCCTCCTCTACTTCGGCCCCGACGGCGCCCTCCTCGGGAAGCACCGGAAGCTGAAGCCCACGGCGGCGGAGCGGCTGATCTGGGGCGAGGGCGACGGCAGCACCCTGACCGTAGTGGACACGGAGATCGGCCGGCTGGGCGGCCTCATCTGCTGGGAGAACTACATGCCGCTGGCCCGGATGGCCCTCTACGGCAAGGGCGTCGAGCTGTACCTGGCGCCCACCGCCGATGCCCGGGACGCCTGGCAGGCCACGCTCCGCCACATCGCCCTCGAGGGCCGCTGCTTCGTCCTGGGCTGCAACCAGTACGTCCGCCGCGACCACTACCCCGCCGACCTCGAGTTGGCCTCCGAGCTCGACAAGTGGCCGGAGCTGCTCTGCCGCGGCGGCAGCGCCATCTACGGCCCCCTCGGCGAGTGCCTGGCCGGTCCCCTCCGGGACGAGCCCGGCATCCTCTACGCCGACCTGGACCGCGGCGACCTCGTCCGCGGCCCCTTCGACTTCGATGTCGCCGGCCACTACGCCCGGCCCGACGTCTTCCGCCTCACCGTGAACGAGTCGCCTCGAACGGCCGTGGAATATGCGGACGGGCCGCCAGGCGGAGACCGGCCCGCCGCGAGGCGCTGACCGGGCGCATGCGGCCGCGGCCCGCCGCTCGAGTCCCCGCCCCTTGTCACCGTCCCCCGCTGTCGTGACCTTTCGCGCTTCCTGAGGGCCGCAACGACGGGGTTGGTGTGGACGTAGGCAATCGACAGCGGAACCGGATCCTCGCGGTCCTGTTCACCGGCGTGCTCATGGGCGCGCTGGACATCGCCATCATCGGGCCCGCGCTGCCCGCCCTCCGCGACGCCTTCGGGATCGACGAGCGGGCGGCCGCGTGGATGCTCACCATCTACGTGCCGTTCAACCTGATCGGCACGCCGGTGATGGCCAAGCTCAGCGACCGCTACGGCCGGCGCGGTGTCTACGCGGCCGATGTCGCCATCTTCGGCGTCGGCTCGCTGGTCGTCGCCATGGCCCCGACCTTCGGCGTGGTCCTCGCCGGTCGCGCCATCCAGGGCCTCGGCGCGGGCGGGATCTTCCCCGTGGCCAGCGCCGTCATCGGCGACGTCTTTCCGCCCGACCGACGCGGCTCGGCCCTGGGGCTCATCGGCGCCGTCTTCGGCGTCGCGTTCCTCGTGGGGCCCATCCTCGGCGGCGTCCTCCTGCTCCTCTCCTGGCAGTGGCTCTTCCTGGTGAACTTGCCCATCGCGGTTGCGGTCATCATCGCCGCGTGGCGGCTGCTGCCCGCCGGCGGCGTGCCGGAGCCCAGGCCGTTCGACTTCGCCGGCGTCGCGACCCTGGCCGTGATGCTCGGCGCCTTCGCCTGGGCGCTGAACCGGATCGACGCCGATGCCCTGCTGCCCAGCCTCGCTACCCCCGCCGTAGCGCTCCCCCTCGCCCTCGCCGCGGCCCTCGCCGTCCTCTTCCCCCTCGTCGAGAGCCGCGCCGCCGACCCCGTCATCCGACCCGGCCTCTTCCGCTCCCGCCAGGTGGTCATCGCCAGTGGCCTCTCCATCGGCGCCGGCGTGAGCGAGGCCGCCGTGGTCTTCGTGCCCGCCCTGGTCGTGACGTCCTTCGGCGTGTCGGCGTCGACCGCGTCCTTCATGCTCCTCCCCATCGTCGTGGCCATGGGCATCTTCGCGCCCGTGTTCGGGAAGGTGCTCGACCGGCTGGGCTCCCGCGTGGTCGTGACCGTTTCCACCGCGCTCATGGCCGTCGGAACCGCCGCCGTCGCGGCCTTCCCGGCCACCCTCTGGCTCTTCTACGGCGGCGGCACGGCCATCGGCATTGGCATGGCCGGGCTCCTGGGCTCCTCCCTCCGCTACATCATGCTCGCCGAGGCGCCCGCCGCCGACCGGGGCGCCGCACAGGGCGTCCTGACCGTCTTCATCTCCGTCGGGCAGCTCACCGGCAGCGCCATCCTCGGCGCGGTCATCGCCTCCGCCGGTCGAGGCGTGGCCGGGTACTCCGTCGCCTTCTGGATGGTGGCCGCCGGACTCGGGCTCCTCACCCTCGCGTCCCTGGGGCTCCGCTCCAGGGCAGGGGAGCGGCGCAGGATGGCGCAGGGGCCTTCCGGGGAGACGGCCACCGCGCCGTAGGAGAAGGTATCGAGGGAGAAGGTCTCGAGGGATAGGGTGGAGGCGGAAGGCGAAGGCGGAGGCGAGGCGCGGCCGGAGCCGCGGAGGGAGAGGGGAGACGGGTCGAAGGACTCGAGGGGAGAGGGGACGTGCGTCGGGGTGCGTGGCGCCATAACTTCTGGCCCTGACGGAGCAACCCCGGCGTCAACCCGCCGCCGGTGCACCTGAACCCTGACGTTGGAGTCCGGTGCCCCACCCAGTCGAACGGTACCTGCGGAATATCGGCGAGATCCGGCGGACCGGCGCGGCCGTGCCGGAGACGTCGTACTACGGCGCCCTCGAGGCTCTGCTGGACGAGGTCGGCAACGACCTCTCACCCCGCGTACTCGCCGTCCTCACCCTCCGGGACGAGGGTGCGGGGCTCCCGGATGGTGGCCTCTTCACCGCCGACCAGATCGCGAAGGACGTGGCGGACCCGGTCGCCCACACGCTCCCGGCCCGGGGCGTCGTCGAGGTGAAGTCGCCGGATGCCGACCTGTACGCGATCGCCGACAGCGAGCAGGTCCGGCGCTACGCGGAGCGCTACGGGCAGGTCCTGGTCACCAACTACCGCTCCTTCCTGCTTGTGGGACATGTCCGGGGCGGTGTCCGCCGCCTGGAACCGTTCGAGCTCGCGGCCGACGCCCCGGCGTTCTGGACCATGACGGGCCGGCCGGCGGCCGTGGCTCGGGAACGGGGCGCCGACCTCGTGGCCTACCTCAAGCGGGTCATGCTCTGGCCGGCCCCGATCCGAGAGCCCGCCGACCTGGCCTGGCTCCTCGCCTCCTACGCCCGCCAGGGTCTACGCGGCGTGGAGGGGACGCACCTCGGCACCCTCGAGCAGGTCCGGGAGGCCCTCGAGCACGCCCTGGGCGTCGACTTCCGCGGCGAGCGCGGCGACCACTTCTTCCACTCGACCCTGGTCCAGACCCTCTTCTACGGCATCTTCTCCGCCTGGGTCCTCTGGCACCGGGAGGAGCCAGACCGGACCGACGCCTTCGACTGGCGCCTCGCCGAGTGGTCGCTCCGGGTCCCCATGATCCGGGCCCTCTTCGAGCAGGTGGCCACCGCCTCCCGCGTCGAGGAGCTGGGCCTCACCGAGATCCTGGGCTGGGCCTCCGCCGCCCTGAACCGCGTCGACCGCGACGGCTTCTTCCAGCGCTTCCAGGAAGAGCACGCCGTCCAGTACTTCTACGAACCGTTCCTCGAGGCCTTCGACCCGGAGCTCCGGAAGCAGCTCGGCGTCTGGTACACGCCGCCCGAGGTGGTCCGCTACATGGTCGAGCGCGTGGACCGGGCGCTCCGCGACGAGCTCGATATCGCCGACGGCCTCGCCGATGACCGGGTCGTGGTCCTCGACCCGTGCTGCGGGACAGGCGCGTATCTGGTCGAGGTCCTCGACCGCATCGCACGCACACTCCGGGACCGGGGCGAGGATGCGCTCGTGGGTGCCGCGCTGCGGCGAGCCGCCGCCGAACGGGTCTTCGGCTTCGAGATCCTGCCCGCGCCCTTCGTCGTCGCCCACCTCCAGCTCGGGCTCCTCCTCCACCACCAGGACCGGGACGCCGAGCGCCGACGCGTGGGCGTCTACCTGACCAACGCCCTCACCGGCTGGGTCGATGACGACGACGAGGCGCTGCCCCTCCCGCTCAAGGAGCTCGAGGAGGAGCGCGACGCCGCCGAGCACATCAAGCGCGACGAGCGCATCCTCGTCGTCCTCGGCAACCCCCCCTACAACGGCTACGCCGGCATGGGCATGGACGAGGAGCGGGACCTGGTCGAGCCGTATCGCCACACCGACCGGGCCCCCGCACCCCGGGGCCAGGGACTCAATGACCTCTACGTCCGCTTCTACCGCATGGCCGAGCGCCGCATCTCCGAGATGACCGGCCGCGGTGTGGTCTGCTTCATCACAAACTACTCCTGGCTCGACGGCCTCTCGTTCACCGGCATGCGGGAACGCTTCATCGACGCTTTCGACCACGTCACCGTCGACTCGATGAACGGCGACAAGTACCGCACCGGCAAGCTGACCCCCGACGGCGAGCCGGACCCCAGCGTGTTCTCGACCGAACGGAACCGGGTGGGCATCCAGGTAGGCACCGCCATCGCCACCCTCGTGCGCAAGGAGCCCCACGCGGAGACCCGCGAGATCCTCTTCCGGGACTTCTGGGGGGTCCGGAAGCGCCAGGAGCTGCTCGAGTCGCTGGTGTCGGAGACGGACGCTCCGGACCACGAGGCCGTCGAACCCGCTGCGGAGTTGGGGTTCCCGTTCCGACCGGTTTCGAGCGGGGTGGACTACCTGTCGTGGCCTACTCTGCCGGAGTTGTTGCCCGTGTCGGTACCGGGTGTTCAGTCAAAACGGGATGACGTAGTTGTAGATGTTGACCGGGATAGGTTGGAAATGCGGATGCGGGCGTTCTGTGATCCTGAAGTGACGCTTCAGGAGCTTGAGGCTGTGTGTAGGCGCGCGGTAGAAGCTACGGCTCAGTATGATCCGAAGACCGTGAGAGCCTATTTCGCAGAACACGGCTTCGAAGCCGGTGAAATCCACCGCTTCTGCTACCGCCCATTCGACATGCGATGGATCTACTGGGAGGGAGAATCCGGCCTGTTGAGCCGTCCATCGCCGGAGTACCGACGCCTTCTCCCGGTCGGCGACGTTTGGCTTGAGGCTCGCCAGAAGCAGACGCAACTGAGGTTCGACCGGGGGTACGTCAGTTCGACTCTCGCAGACAATCTGGGCAACGGGTTCTCAAGCTATTTTCCGCTCCGAGTGACTGCGGAGAACAAGCAGGAAGATCTGTTTGGCAGGGGTGCAACACTGCGGCCAAACGTGAGCGGCCGTGCCGAGCGATACATTGAAGCGCTCCCGGCCCAGCCCCACCACCTCTTCCACCACATCGTCGCCACCCTCCACGCCCCCGACTACGCCGTCGAGAACGCGGGCGCCCTCCGCCAGGACTGGCCCCGGATCCCGCTGCCGGCCAGACGGGAGGTGCTGGTTTCCGGCGCGGCGCTGGGCGAGGAGCTGGCGCGGCTGCTGGACCCGGAGCGGGAGGCGCCGCGGGTCTCGGCCGGCGGGATCCGGGGGGAGCTGAGAGTACTGGGCGTCGTGCGGCGGAAGGACGGTGGCGAGCTCGAGGAGGACGACCTGGCCGTGACCGCCGGCTGGGGCTACTCGGGCGCCCGCGGCGCCGTGATGCCGGGTCGCGGCGAAGTGGTCGAGCGGGACTACACCGACGACGAGCGCGCGGCCCTCGCCGCCGGCGCCCTCGATCTCGGGCTGAGCGAGGGACAGGCGTTGGGGCTGCTCGGGGAGCGGACGCTGGACATCTACCTGAACGACGTCGCCTTCTGGAGCAACGTGCCAGTGGGCGTATGGGAGTACACGCTCGGCGGCTACCCCGTGATCAAGAAGTGGCTCAGCTACCGGGAGCGCGACGTGCTGGGCCGGGACCTGAAGCTGGACGAGGTCCGGTACGTGACGGAGATGGTGCGTCGCATCGCCGCGATCCTGCTCATGGGCCCCGCGCTCGACGCCCACTACGCGGCCGTGAAGGAGGAGGTAGCCGACCTGTAGCCCCCTCTCACCTCGACACCTTCGACCCCTCTCTCCTCTCCCTCGTCCGAAGGACCCTCGCCTCCGCCTTCGCCTTCGACTTCCACCCTCTCACCTCGACGACCCTCTCCCTCTCCCTTCGCGGCAACCCGACCGGACGGGACCGTCCCATCCCGCCATTCCGATGCCCCGATTTCCGTTGTAGGCATCGCATCGGAGCACTAGCTTGGATGGAGGAGGGCGATGCCATGGCACCCAACCGCAAACGCACCCGCTGGACCTACGCCGAGTTCGCGCGCCTGCCGAGCGAGGGCAGCACGCGGTACGAGGTCATCGACGGAGAACTGGTCGTGACGCCGGCGCCGAGCCGTGGCCATCAGCGCGTTTCGGTCCTGTTGAGCAGCCTTCTGCACGGTTTCGTTACCGCGCACGACCTCGGCGAGGTCTATCACGCGCCGTTCGACGTCCTGTTCGCGGAAGGCGACTACGTCGAGCCGGACATCGTCTTCGTGCGCAGGGAGCGCCTCGATATCCTGTCGGACCGGGGCTGCGAGGCCGCGCCCGACCTGATCGTCGAGATCGTATCTCCCTCCACCGCCGCTCGCGACCGCGGAGTCAAGCGAGACCGCTACCGCTTGTTCGGTGTGCCCGAGTACTGGATCGTGGACACCGACGCGGCGACCATGGAGGTATGGAAGCTCGGAGCGGGGTCCGAGGCTCCCGAGCTCCTCGGCTCCGACGACGTGATGCGCTGGACGCCGGCCCCCGACGCCGCGCCGGTCCTCGAGTTCACGGTCCGGGAGATCCTGCCCGAGAGGTAGCGGACATCATGAACGTGATGCCACCAACGCGCTCCGCCGCCGTCCTCGTCGTCAGCCTGGCCCTCGCCTCCGGCTGTACCGGCTACTCCGCCTCCGACGACTTCTTCGTGGCCGCCCGCCCCATGATCCTGCTGGCGTGCTCCCCACGGTCAGTGCCTTCGTGGACGGGACCGTAGCCCTGGTCTTCACGGTGAACCCGCGCATCCCCGGCGGCTACGACTGCGACTGAGCAGGCCGCGGGTACCGGCCGAGCGCAGCGAGGCCGCCCCCGCGCGACCGCGCGACCGAAGGGAGCGCCCCCCCGCGAGGCCGCAGGCCGAGCGCCCCCCGCGAGTCCGCGCTAGCGGACGAGCCTCCTGTACCGGATCCGGTGCGGCCGCTCGGCCTCCTCGCCCATCCGCCGCTTGCGATCCTCCTCGTACTCGCTCCACGGACCCTCGTAGAAGAAGAGCTGTGAATCGCCCTCGAAGGCCAGGGTGTGGGTCGAGATCCGGTCGAGGAACCAGCGGTCGTGGGAGATCACCAGCACGCACCCGGCGAAGTCCAGGAGCGCGTCCTCCAGCGCCCGCAGCGTGTCCACGTCCAGGTCGTTGGTCGGCTCGTCCAGCAGGATCACGTTGCCGCCGCTCTTCAACAGCTTGGCCAGGTGGACCCGGTTCCGCTCGCCGCCGCTCAGCACGCCCACCCGCTTCTGCTGCTCCGCCCCCTTGAAGTTGAACCAAGAACAGTACGCCCGGGCGTTCACCTCCGCCTTGCCCAGCTCGACCTCGTCCCGGCCCCCGCTGATCTCCTCGTAGACCGTCTTCTCCCCGTCCAGCGCGTCCCGGCTCTGGTCCACGTACGCCAGCTCCACGGTGGAGCCGACCTCCAGTGTGCCGCCGTCCGGCTGCTCCTCGCCCACGATCATCCGGAACAGCGTGGTCTTCCCGGCCCCGTTCGGCCCCACGATCCCGACGATGGCGCCCGCCGGAATGTCGAAGTCCGCCCCGTCCATGAGGAGCGTGTCGTCGTACCCCTTGGTCAGCCCCTCCGCCCGGATCACCCTGTCGCCGAGCCGCGGTCCCTTCGGGATGATGATCTCCGCCGTCCGGATCTTCTCGCCCACGTCCTGGTTCAGCAGCGCCTCGTAGTCGTTGACCCGGGCCCTCCCCTTCGCGTGCCGGGCCTTCGGCGCCATCCGGATCCACTCCAGCTCGTGCTCCAGCGTCTTCTGCCGCCTCGACTCCTGCTTCTCCTCCAGCCGCAGCCGCTCCCGCTTCTGCTCCAGCCAGCTCGAGTAGTTCCCCTCGTACGGGTGCCCCTGGCCCCGGTCCAGCTCCAGGATCCACTTCGCCACATTGTCCAGGAAGTAGCGGTCGTGGGTCACCGCCACGATCGTCCCCTCGAACTCGTCCAGGTGACGCTCGAGCCACGCCACGCTCTCGGCGTCCAGGTGGTTCGTCGGCTCATCCAGGAGCAGCATGTCCGGCTCCTCCAGCAGGACCCGGCACAGCGCGACCCGGCGTCTCTCCCCACCACTCAGCTTCGTCACGTCCGCGTCCGCCGCCGGCAGCCGGAGCGCGTCCATCGCGATCTCGATCTTCCGGTCCAGGTCCCACAGTCCCTGGTGCTCGATCTGCTCCTGTACCTTCCCCTGCTCCTCGATCAGCGACTCCATCTCGTCCGCGTCCATCGGCTCCGCGAACTTCCCGTTGATCTCGTCGTAGCGACCCAGCAGCTCACGCTGCGACTTCACCGCCTCCTCCACGTTCCCCCTCACGTTCAGCGCCGGATCCAGCTGCGGCTCCTGCGGCAGGTAGCCGATCCTGATCCCCTTCATCGGCCAGGCCTCGCCCTGGAAGTCCTGGTCGAGACC
>CAYMLW010000074.1:0-14468 GCA_964391035.1 uncultured Gemmatimonadaceae bacterium | reverse complement strand
GTCGTAACAAGGTAGCCGTAGGGGAACCTGCGGCTGGATCACCTCCTTTCTGGAGCACGACGAGTAAGCCGGACGCCCGAGGGGCAACCCGAAGGCACAGACGGACTCGCACAGCGAGACCCCGCCCGGCGGAAAGTCCGCTCACAGTCGCACCACACGAACAAACACTCTCGATGTCGAAACGGCCGGTGACCCTTCGGGGTGCACCGGCCGTTTCTCATTGGACCTGGTACCCGGGACCCGAGACTCGAGCGGTTCCCGAGGCGGTGTGGCCCGCGGGATGCATGGCAGACCGGGCCCAGACAATCCCGACCGATCGATCCGGCACCCTGGAGGAGCAATGCTGACAGCGATCCTCGTTCCCGTCCTGGTCGCCGCGGGCACGGCGGCGCCCCTCGTCGGCCCGGCGGCCCCGGCCCCCGGCGATCCGTCCGTCCGGGTATCCGTCGAGCACGCGTCCGCGGCGCTGAGGCCGACACGGGTCTCGACCCCCGGTGCCGCGGTCGCCACGGACACGGTGCCCACCCGGATCACCGTCCGGGCGGTGTCCCACGACGCCAAGGTCATTGGCAGCAACGTGGGCGGCGCCCGGATCACGATCCGGGACGCGGGCACCGGCGAGCTGCTGGCCGAGGGGGTGCAGGAGGGGACCACCGGGAGCACGGAGCTGCTCGTCGTCGAGCCGAAGCGGCGAGGCCGGGCCATCTACGGCGCCAACGGGGCCGCCGGCTTCACGGCCGAGGTGGCGCTGGCGGAGCCGACGCGGGTCGAGATCGCGGCCGAGGGACCGCTGGGGACGCCCCACGCCATGCAGCGGAGCGCCAAGACGCTGCTTCTGGTCCCGGGCGTGGACCTCGTGGGCGACGGCATCATCCTCGAGCTGAACGGCTTCACCGTCCGGATCGAGGAGCCGGGCGTCGATGTCGAGCCCGGCGCTGCGATCCCCGTTCGGGCCCACGTGGAGATGCTCTGCGGTTGCCCCATCGAGCCCGGCGGACTCTGGGACGCCGACCGGATCCGGGTCCTCGCCCGCCTGGTCCGGGACGGCCGGGTGGTCGCCGAGCGCGAGCTGGACTACGCCGGGTCGCCGAGCACCTTCGCCGGGGAGATCATCCCGCCCCCGTCGGCCGGGCCCGCGGAGCTCCGGGTCCTCGCCCTGGATCCGGCGCGGGGCAATACCGGGATCGCCCGGTCCCGGGTCCTGGTCCGGTAGTCGCCGGGTCCCGTTCACGCACTCGTCGCGGTTCCGGGACGCTTCCGTTCGGCGCTCCGAACAAAACTCTTGACACCGCCGAAGCCGGGATGTTACTATAGCTTTCCCGGTGAACGGGACAGCATTCGAAAAAAGGCGCGTCAGGGGACGATCGAGTACTGGAGGAAGTAGTCAGTAGCGAGCACGCGCGCGAAGGCGTTGCGGCTCGAAGCAGACGAAAATTCCCCCCTCCAAGAAAGAGAAAATTCCACCCTCTGACGTGCCCTTTTTTGTCTCTGTGAGCCGGGTGTCCCGAGGATCGGGGCAAAAAGGTAGGCGGTGACGGTGGCTGGTTAACCACACCCAGCACCCCCTCGGGAGAATTCCCCGAACCCGAAGGCCCACCCGATTCCGCGAGTCCAGTTTCGGAAGCCGGAGCCCGCAGAATCGCACCGTCGCCCGCCTGATGGCAGCCCGCCTGTTCGGAGCAGGTGGGCTGTCCCTTTTTGTGCAGGTCCCCGCCCCCTACTTGTTGGGGGGCGACCCGTGCACGTCCACAAGATCTGGTATATCGGGCCTCCACGCAAGTCCTGATTCGGTGGTCCTTCGGGTCGCGGCGCACGACGATGGGCTGTACCCTCATGGGCCGGGCCCTGAGCGCCGGGCCTCGCGCCGCAGACCCTGAACCGTGAACCGCCCGATGAACCGACGACGTTTCCAGGTCCCCCACACGCTGGTCCTCCTTTTCGGCATGGTGGTCGCGGCGCTGCTGTTGACGTACCTGCTGCCCGCGGGATCGTTCGAGCGGGTGGAGAACGCGGCGGGCCGGCTCCAGGTGGTGGCCGGGAGCTTCGAGTCGACGCCGGACACCGAGCGTCTCTCGCCGCTGGCGGTCCTCACGGCGATCCCCAAGGGCTTCAGCGCGGCCCACGAGATCATCTTCTTCGTGTTCATCATCGGGGGGGCGTTCGGCGTGCTGCGGGCGACCGGTGCGATCGACGCGGCGCTGGGCCGGCTGCTCGACCGGCTGGGCCATCGGCCGCTGTGGCTGATCACGGGCGGGATCGTCGTATTCGCGGTGGGCTCGAGCACCATCGGGATGGCGGAGGAGTACCTGCCGTTCGTGCCGATCCTGGTCGCGCTGGCGCTGGCCCTCGGCTACGACGCCGTCACGGCCGTCGGGATCATGGCGGTCGGCTACGGGATCGGCTACGGCACGGCCATGATCAACCCGTTCACGCTGCTGATCGCGCAGGATGTGGCGGGGCTCCAGCCGGCGTCCGGGCTCTGGCTCCGGGTGGTCCTGCTCCTGGTCTTCCTGCCCGTGGGCGTGCACCACGTCTGGAGCTACGCATCGGGGATCGAGGATCGAGAATCGAGCATCGAGGGCGGCGATACCGGCACGGCCGCGGGCGCGGCGGACCGGGCGATCCCGGGCGAAGACCACCCGGACACGGAGTCGCACGGGCACGAGCACGCGCGCGAGGGGGAGGAAGAGGCCTCACCGGAGATGACGGGGACGCACCGGTGGGTGCTGGGCGTGGTCGTCGTATTCCTGGCCGTGCTGATCTACGGGCTGGCGCGCTGGCACTGGTACCTGGTGGAGATGGGCGCGCTGTTCGTGGGGCTGACCATCGTGCTCGCCGCCATCGCCCGGTTGAGCCCGGACGCCACGGCCGTCCAGTTCGGGAAGGGGGCGGCGGAGCTCACCACCACGGCGCTCATGATCGGCGTGGCCCGGGCCATCCAGGTGGTCCTCGACGAGGGCGGCGTGGTCGACACCATCGTCCACGGCATCAGCGTCCCGCTCCAGGAGCTGCCCGGCGCCTTCTCCGCCATCGGCATGTTCTTCGTCCAGTCCCTCGCCAACCTCTTCATCCCCTCCGGCAGCGGCCAGGCCTACGTCACCATGCCCATCATGGCCCCCCTCGCCGACCTCGTCGGCGTCACCCGCCAGGTGGCCGTCCTCGCCTTCCAGTTCGGCGACGGCTTCACCAACATCCTCGTCCCCACCAATGCCGTCCTCGTCGGCATCCTCGCCATGGCCGCCGTGCCCTACGAGAAATGGCTCCGCTTCATCCTGCCCTTCATGGTCAAGGTCTGGCTGCTCGGATCCATCGTGCTGGCCGTGGCGGTGGCGATCGGGTACGCGTAGGGGGCATGGGGCGGCGAGGGGTCGAGCTCGGCGTGTCCCGGATGCGGGTAGTAGCGCGGGCGCCGATTCGCTATCCTTCAGGTGCACCGTCGCGAAGCCCCCGCGCACAAGAGCCGGGGAGACCGACTCTCTGGGGTAGGTATACATGAGCAGTGAAACGAACGCGGCAGTCACCTGCCGATCCTGCAAGGAGCCCGTGGATCCGCGGCTCCAGATCTGCCCGAACTGCGGTGCCTGCTGCCCGGGCTGCAGCACCGAGGGCCTCAAGGTGCGGGTGAGCGACACACCGGCCGCGCGCCGGCTCGCCATCGCCCGGTCCAGCTCCTGCGGCAAGCTCCTCGCCATGCACGAGGAGATGGGCCACGCCCTCATGGAGGCGATCTGGGAGATGGACAACCTGCCGATCGACACCGACGAGGCCATCACACGCATCTACGCCGTGATGGACGACCTCCAGGAGGCGATGCAGCGCACCAGGACACTGGACGAGACGCTGGAGGACGACGAGGACGTCGCATAGGCCGGCCCAGGCAGGCCGAGGCGACTCCGCTCCCGCCCCCATCCGAGCAGGGTCGGCCCCGGCCCTCGCTCCGACCCCCCGGCTGATCCCCGGCGGGTTGTACGCCCGCGCGGGATCGTTTATGTTTTCGATCTGTCCAGCAGGGCCTGTAGCTCAGGTGGTTAGAGCGCACGCCTGATAAGCGTGAGGTCGGAGGTTCGAGTCCTCCCAGGCCCATAGAGAATAGCGTTGAGCCTCGGCAGGAACGCGGTTCAACGCTTTCTTGTTTGTCCGTCGGTCCATTGCCACCCCGGCGCGATTCCAGCGACGGCTCTTCCTCTGCTGGCAGAGGGTTTGCACTGCCTCCCGGCAAACCCTGCTCTCTGCGGAGGAACCATGGACATCATCAGGACGATACTCTCGATCATTCTCCCCCCCGTCGGGGTATTCCTTCAGGTCGGGGTCGGGAAACACTTCTGGGTCAACATCGTGTTGACGATTCTCGGCTACCTGCCCGGGATCATCCACGCGATCTGGGTGATATGGACCTTCCCGCGGGCGCCGCGAACGGCGCCGTAGCAGGAACGACAGCGGGGCGTCGGGGGGATCCCGCGGCATCGCCGCGGGTTACCACGCGGCTCCGGATGACCCGGACCGGCACGTTGGTGCGGCCGCCGATCCAACGGAGAGCGGGCATTGCGCGTCTTCATACCGCACGCGTCCATACGACACGCGCCCACCGCGGGCGCCCATACCACAGGCGCCCTGATCCCACGCACCCTGCTCCCGACCCGAACCCCGTGACGTCAGCCTCACTCCCGCTTTCGCTGCAGACCGGCCCTGGCCGAGGGCCTGGCGCGCTGGCCGCGCGCCGAGCCGCGGCCTGTTTCGCCGGCGCCGCGCTGGCCGTGGTATTCGCGCTCGGCTGCCCGATGGCCCTCCCCGCCCAGGATGGGCCGGATCCGTTGGACGGCGGGGGCTCGCCGAGTGTGGAGGCGTACCGGATGGCGGGTCCCGGCGGGGTCGACCTGGATGGTCGGCTCGACGAGGTGGTCTGGGACCGGGCGGGTCCGATCACGGAGTTCGTGCAGGTCGAGCCGCGGGCGGGTGCGGAGCCGTCGGAGCGGACGGAGGTGCGGATCGCCTACGACGAGGACGCGCTGTACATCGGGGCGAAGCTGTACGGCGATCCCGGGGCCATCCTGGCCTATCAGCGGCGGCGGGACGCGGGCCTCGGTACCGATGACCGTTTCATGTGGATTCTGGACACCTTCCGGGACGGTCGAACCGGGTACTTCTTCGAGATCAACCCGGCGGGTCTGATGGGCGATGGGCTGCTTGGAGCCGGCGGGCATTTCGGTGTGAACAAGAGCTGGGACGGGGTGTGGGAGGCCCGTACCGCGCGACTGGAGGACGGGTGGTCGGCGGAGATCCGGATTCCGTTCAGCACGTTGAACTTCGATCCCGCGGATCACGAATGGGGGATCAACTTCCAGCGGACCATCCGACACAGGAACGAGGAGATCCGGTGGGCCGGGCCTCGTCGCAACCAGCTCCTGTTCGAGCCGGTGCACGCGGGCACGCTGCGGGGGATCCGGGGGGTGTCTCAGGGTCTGGGGATCGAGGTGATGCCCTACGCGGTCCAGAACTGGCGGCACACCGCCGGCGCAGAGGACCCGAGCCGCTTCCCCGGCGACATCGGCGTGGACGTGGGGTACAGCATCACGCCGAGCCTGCGGGGCGCCCTCAGCGTGAACACGGACTTCGCCGAGGTCGAGGTCGACCAGCGGCGGGTCAACCTCACGCGGTTCCCTCTCCGGTTCCCCGAGCAGCGCGACTTCTTCCTGGAGGGCTCGGGCGTCTACTCGTTCGCGCCCCGGAGCGGGCCGACCCCGTACTTCTCGCGGCGCATCGGGCTGCGCGATGGCGAGGCGGTGCCCATCGACTTCGGCGCGCGGCTCGGCGGCCAGGCGGGGGCATACGAGCTGGGGTTCCTGCAGGTCCGGACCGCCGCCACCGACGCCTTCGGCCACGAGGACTTCACCGTCGCCCGGGTCAAACGGGCCATCCTGGAGCGGTCGACGCTGGGGGCCGTGTACACCCGCCGGGGCACCGGCCCCGGTCCGGATGGCCTCGCGCCACCGGACCGACACACCCTGGGGCTGGACCTCGACTACGCCACGTCGCGGCTCTTCGGGGACCAGAACTTCGAGATGGAGGCCTTCGTGGTCTGGAACTCGGACGCCACGGCCGCCGACCGCGATCTGAACGACCTGACGGCCCGGGGCTTCCGCGTCAACTTCCCGAACGACCTCTGGCAGGCACACCTCTCCTACCGGGAGTTCGGCGCCGCCTACGATCCGGCCGTCGGCTTCGTGCCTCGCAATGACTTCCGCCGGGTCGAGCCCCGGGTGGCGTGGCGGCCCCGTCCGGACTTCCTCGAGGCGGTGCGGCAGCTGACCTTCGCCGTGCAGCTCCGCTACCTGGAGTCGCTGGAGGAGGGCGTTGTCGAGGAGCGGCGGTGGGACTTCGACGTGGCCAGCATCGAGTTCGAGAGCGGCGACCGGATCGAGGTGGAGGCGACCCGCCTGTTCGAGTACCTCGATGGCTCCTTCGAGGTGGCCGACGGCGTGAGCGTCCTCCCGGGCGCGTACCGCACCTGGGAGCGGTCGGTCTCGGTGCGCACGGCGGGGCGGCGCCCCGTCTCCGTGGACGCGGAGCTGGAGCGGGGCGGGTTCTGGGACGGCGACCGGACCGGCGTGCAGCTCGGGCTCACCGTGCGGCCGATCCCGGGCGTGTCCGCCTCGCTGGACTACAACCGGAACGAGGTGACCCTCCCCCGGGGCGCCTTCGACACCAACCTGCTGCGGCTGAACTCGGGCTGGGATCTCAGCCCCTGGACCAGCCTGCGCACCTCCGTCCAATACGACGACGTCTCCGAGGTCCTCGGCGTGTTCGGCCTCCTGCGCTGGATCCTGCGGCCGGGCAACGAGGTGTTCCTCGTCTACCAGCACAACTGGCTGTACACGGAGCCCGGCGAGGACGGCCTCGACCCGCGGTTTACCACCCTGACCCGGGGCGCGAGCGCCAAGGTCACGTACTCCTTCCGCTGGTAGGGAGGCCCCGTGTCCACCCAGCGCGATCCCGCGTGGCAGCGTGAACGCGACGTCGTACCGGACGACGATCTGGAACGCCGACCTGGTTCATGACGGCCCGGGACAGCGCCCGGTCATCCGTGGCGCGATCGCCCGGCTCGAGGCGTCGCGGGAGACCCGCCGGTCCTCAGCTCGACCTGTCATCCGCTTGCCGCCGGCCCGTTCCCGCCCCACCGTGGAGGCATGAGACACCATCGCCTGTGGAGCATCGGTCCCGCTCTCGCCGCCACGGCAGTGCTCGCGGTCCTGGCTCCCGGCCCGGTCCCGGCGTGGGCGCAGCTGGACTCGGGCCCGGGCCATGCCGGGACGGACGGCCCTGCAACCGAGGCGATCTTCTATCTCACGAACGCGCCCGACGCCATCGAGAGCTTCGCCCGCCACGCGGATCAGGTGGACATCATCGGGCCCCAGAGCTATCAGGTGGACGCGCAAGGTGGGCTCACCGGCGCGGTGCCGCCCCGCGTTCTCGAGCTGGCCCGGCGGCACGGGGTGCGGGTCATGCCCCTGATCGTGAATCCTGGTTGGGACCTGGAGCTGTTCCACGAGCTCGTGAACGACGCCGCGGCCCGGGCGCGGATGATCGACCGGATGGTGGGGCTCGGGTGCAGGTACGGGTATTGGGGCTGGCAGTTCGACTTCGAGCAGATCCACGTGCGCGACCGGGATGCCCTGACGCGCTTCTTCCGCGAGGCCGCCCGCGCGCTGCACGCGAACGGGATGACCCTGTCCATCGCCGTCTATCCCGATCCGGGCGACCTGGTCCCCGAGGACGGCGAGGTCGATCCGTACCACGAGTGGCTCCAGGACTACTTCGTCGGCGCGTACGACCTCGCGGCCCTCGCCGACGCGGGTGATTTCCTCTCCCTCATGACCTATCTCCAGCACGGTCCCCGTACGCCGCCCGGACCGGTGGGTGCGCTGCCGTACATGGAGCGCGTGGTCCGCAACGCTCTCGCCCTCGGGGTGCCGCCCGGGAAGCTCTCCCTCGGGATCCCGTTCTTCTCGATGCACTGGTTCGCGGACATGAGCGAGGAGCGGAAGGGACACAGCTCGGCCCGGGGGATGAGCTGGGCCGCCGTTCACGCACTGGTGGAAGATCGACAGGCCGAACTCACCTGGGAGCCCGTTCTCGGTGCCACCCGCGCCCGTTGGGAGCGCCGCAGCACCTTCGAGTACGCCTGGATCGAGGACGCCCGCGCCCTCGCACCCAAGCTGGAGCTCGCCCGACGCTTCGGTCTCCACGGGATCTCCGTCTGGCGCATCGGTCAGGAGGACCCGGGGGTATGGCCGGTGCTCCGTCGCTGGGGCGGCGGATCGGCCCCGCCCACCTGACCCGGTCGAGTCCTTCGCGATCACCCGCCCGGCACAGGCCGGCCACCGCCGGAATCACGAGAACCAGGTCCTGCGGCGTCGGGAAGGCCCGTCTCGCGTCCCTTGCCCGTGGCCCGGTCGACCCGGCATAGTAAACGGCCGTCACACGACGGTTGTCCTGTACGAGGGCGCCCCGAGTCCCGCGGTGACCCACAACCGAAAGGCCGGCCATGGACCTCGCCCGTTTCCCTCGCCGCAGATACACGGAGGGCTGGACGCCCCTGGAGCACCTTCCCCACCTGACCCGGCTCATGGGCGGGCCCCACCTCTTCATCAAGCGGGACGACCTCCTGGGCCTGACCGCCGGGGGAAACAAGACCCGGAAGCTGGAGTTCCTGGTGGCGGACGCGCTCCGGCAGGGCGCCGACACGCTGATCACGGTGGGCGCCGTACAGTCGAACCACTGCCGGCTCACCCTGGCGGCGGCGGTGAAGGAAGGCATGAAGTGCCGGCTGGTACTGGAGGAGCGCGTCCCGGGCTCCTATGACCACGACGCGAGCGGGAACAACTACCTCTACCGTCTCCTGGGCGTGGAAAGGACGACCGTCGTGGAGGCGGGAACCGACCTGGGCGCGGCCATGCGGGCGGAGGTCGACGAGTTGGCCGCCGAGGGGCGGAAGGGGTACGTGATTCCCGGCGGCGGCTCCAACGCCCTGGGCGCCCTGGGCTACGTCTCGTGCGCCCTGGAGATCCTGGCCCAGGCCTTCGAGCGCGGCATCCAGTTCGACCATCTCTGCCTCGCCAGCGGGAGCGGTGGGACCCACGCGGGTCTGCTGGTGGGGCTGGGGGGGACGGGGAGCCGGATCCCGGTCACGGGGATCTGCGTCCGACGCCCCGTGGCCGAACAGGAACGCCTGATCGGGGACCTGGCCCGGGACACCCGCGCCCTCCTGGGCCTTCCCATGGAGCCCGCCGAGGACGAGCTGAGGATCTTCGACGACTACGTCGGGCCGGGGTACTCGATCTCGACGGAGGAGATGTCGGAGGCCGTGCGGGTCTTCGCCCGGACCGAGGGGATCCTGCTGGATCCCGTGTACACCGGCAAGGCCGCCGCCGGTCTCCTGGACCTGATCGAGAAGGGCCATTTCGAGGAGGGAGAGAAGGTCCTGTTCCTCCATACCGGTGGTTCGCCGGGCCTGTACGCCTACCAGGACGCCATCCTGGACTGACGCCGGCGTCCCGGCCTGGCAGACGGATCCCGGGAAGCGGAGGCGGACACCGGGCTCGCAGCAGTCGACCTGACATCACGACGGGAGACGCAACGATGCAGATGACCGCGATGGCGCTGGCTTGTATGGTCGCCATGGTTCCAGTACTGGCCGCTCAGTCCCACGACGGCCTGAAGGTCTTCATCTCCGTGGACATGGAGGGCGTGACAGGCGTAGTGAACTGGGAGGAGGTCAGTCGTGACGGGAAGGACTACGACTACTTCCGGCGGATCATGACGCTGGAGACCAATGCCGCTATCGAGGGTGCGGCGGCGGCCGGCGCGACCGAGATCCTGGTGCGCGACTCCCACGGCTCGGCCCGGAACATCCTCCCGGAGCTGCTGGACCGTCGCGCCCGGCTGCTGCGGGGCTGGTCCGGCGGCTACATGAGCATGATGGAGGGCATCGACGCGTCGTTCGACGCCGTCGTGTTCATCGGCTACCACGCGAGGGCGGGAACGCCGGACGCGCTGCTGGAGCACACGTCGTCGGGGAACGTGACGAGCATCGCGATCAACGGAGTCGAGCTGCCGGAGGCGGGCTACAACGCCCTCATCGCCGGCCACTTCGGGGTGCCCGTGGCCTTCACCGCGGGGGACCGGGCGATCTGCGACCAGGTGGCGGAGCTCTTCGGGGACGTCGAGACCGTGGCGGTCAAGGAGGGCATCGGCGCCGCGGCCCTCAACCTCCACCCCGAGGTGGCGCGGGAGCGGATCCGCGAGGGCGTGGAGCGCGCGCTGCGGGACCTGGACCGGTTCCGGCCCTACCGGATGACGACGCCGTACACGCTGGTCGTGAGACTCAAGGACGAGGAGCTCGTGCACCGGGGCTCCCACTGGCCCGGCGTGGAGCGGACCGGCGACTGGGAGCTCACGTACCGGCACGATGACATCATGGAGACCATGAAGGTCTGGTCGTTCATGCGGCGGCTGTAGGAGCCGCGACGGCTCTATGTCGCGACGGCCACCGCTATCGCGAGCACGATCAGCAGCAGGAACAGGCCTTCCGGGATCAGCCAGAACAAGACCACCGGCCGGCTCCGGGCCACGGAGACCCCCGTGACGAAGGAGTAGATCAGAACCGGAGGGACACAGAGGACGGCGATGGCGGTGACATAGACAGAGCCCCCGAATTCTGGCAGGAGCCAGCCCGAAGACCCAGTGGAGAGGCCGACCAGGAGGGCGAGGCCGGCGACCAGGAGCAGGCCGAGGACGACCAGGAAGGCGATGCCCGACCGCCTCATCCGCCGCGACGCCTGAGGGGCCTCGGCGATGGGTCCACTGGAGGACGCGTTCATTCTGGCACCTGAGCTATGGGAATGCAGGCGCAATCTCAGCGACAACATACCAGGGAGCGACTCTATGGGCATTCGGACCGAGGCAGCTGATCCGGTACCCGTGGCCCTGCTCGCGTTCGCGCTCGTCCTCGCCACGTGCGCAGGCGGGCGGGCACCCGGTGACCCGAGACCGGGGGCGCCGGAGGGATCGCGCTCCGCGGGGGCCGGCGAGGCTGCGGTCACGGTCGTGTTCCACGGGGCCGACGGGGAAGCGGCCGCCGGTGCGTCGCCCACCCTCCGCTTCCGGCCCGACGGCACCTTCCGGATCGTCCAGTTCACGGACACACAGGACGATCACCACATCGATCCCCGGACGGTCCGGCTCCTGGAGGCGGTGCTGGACGACCAGCGGCCGGACCTGGTGGTCTTCACCGGCGACAATGTCCGGGCCGGACCGGAGACGGCGGAGGACGTGTGGGCGGCCATCGAGCACATCGCGCGGCCCGTCGAGGATCGGGGCATCCCCTGGCTGGTCACGTTCGGGAACCACGACGAGGACCACACCGGGAGGACGGGGGTGGACGAGGCGGCCATGCTGGCCCGCTACATGTCGTATCCCCACAACCTGAACCGGCCGGGGCCCGCGGACGTGACGGGCACGGGGAACATGCACATGCTGATCCGGGCGTCGGACTCCGACGAGCCGGTATTCAACATCTGGGCGCTGGACTCGGGCCGGTACGCCGCGGACTCCGTCGGCGGGCAGGCCATCGCCGATGACGGGCTGCCGGGCTGGGACGTGATCCGGTTCGACCAGGTGAGGTGGTACTACGAGACGTCGCAGGAGCTGGAGCGACGCCACGGCGCGCCGGTCCCGGCACTGGCGTTCTTCCACATCCCCCTCCGGGAGTTCCACCACATGTGGCAGCACCGTGAGAACCACGGCGTGGTGGGGGAGCGGAACGAGCCCGTCTCGACGGGGCCGTTCAACAGCGGGCTGTTCGCGGCGATGCTCGAACGGGGCGACGTGAAGGGCGTGTTCGTCGGCCACGACCACATCAATGACTACGTGGGCGACTACTTCGGCATCCGACTCGGCTACGCCGCCAATTCCGGCTTCGGCACCTACGGGCTGGGCGGCGACGAACGCGACCGCATGCGGGGCGCCCGGGTCCTCGTCCTGCGCGAGGACGACCCGGGCGCCTTCGAGACGTTCATGGTCCGGGCGCGAGACTACGGGATCCGATGAAGGGCCACGAAAGTCTCCATGGTCACGCGCCGCCGCCAGCCTGGCCAGCGCGAACGCCCCGAGGACCAGGCCCAGGTCCCGCAACGCGATGTCCAGGAAACCCCCCACGAGGACCAGGTTCGCGATGATGCCGACCAGCCAGCCGGCCACCAGGTAGCCGCCGACCTTCGGGTTCACCGCCACCACGATCCCCGCCACGATCTCGATCGCTCCCACGATCCCCATGAACGCGCCGGGAGACAGCCCGACCACGTCCGCGAGCGGCGGCCACAGGTACTGCGTCCACTCCGCCATCACGCCGACGAACTTGTCGAGACC
Source organism: uncultured Gemmatimonadaceae bacterium (assembly GCA_964391035.1). GTDB lineage: Bacteria > Gemmatimonadota > Gemmatimonadetes > Longimicrobiales > RSA9 > JAWVYT01. The sequence continues at coordinate 2,045 of CAYMLW010000074.1, read as the reverse complement.
CGCGAGAATCGGCGCCGCGATGAAGCCGAGGTGCAGCGCCCGGTACGCCTGCCGGACCGGGTCCGGCAGGGTCACGCTCGTGCCTGTGGGAACCGATCGAGTGTCCGTGGCCATGAGATTGCTCCTTCCGGTCTGGGGGATTCGAAGCCGGCATCGGCGTGGCCCGCGTCCGCCGTCCGTCCGAGAGGAACATGCCCGCTATACACCACTTTGTCAATAGTTTTATTGAGTTACTCGACAAAGTGGGGCCCGGGCGGTAGCTTCTGGCGGGAGCGGAACCGCGAGGGCGAGAGGTGGGATGGCGCGATGGACTGGCTGAGCACGCTGGTGGGCGAGACGCGGGGTCGGCTGCTGCGGCTGGTGCGGCGGGCGGGGCTGAGCATCGGCGAGCTGGCGGAGGCGCTGGGCATCAGCGAGAACGCGGTGCGGACGCATGTTGCCGCGGCGGAGCGTGACGGTCTGGTGCGGCAGGCGGGGGTGCAGCGGTCGACGGGGGGGAAGCCGGCGCGTCTGTACGAGTTGACGCCGGAGGCGGAGGAGCTGTTCCCGAAGGCATACGCGCTGGTCCTGGGCGAGCTGGTGCAAACGCTCCGGGAGGAGGACGGTGCTGCCGGGGCGGTGGAGCGGCTCCGGCGGGTGGGCCGACGGCTGGCGTCGCGGGCGGGGCCGCGGGAGGAGGGGGGCGCCGCCGCGGTGGCCACGGCTGCCGCGCTGCTGGAATCGATCGGAGGCTCGGTGGAGGTGATCGAGGAGGCGGATGGTTGGATTATCCGGGCGAGCGGGTGCCCGTTGTCGGGTGTGGTGACGGAGGAGCCGGACGTGTGCGGGCTGGCGGAGTCGCTGGTGGCGGAGGTGACCGGGCGGCGGGTGGTGGAGTGCTGCCGCAGGTCGGACCGGCCGCGGTGCGAGTTCCGGGTTTACGCCGGGGAGTCGGCAGCCGGGAGCACGGAAGCCGGGCGGTGACGGCCTCAGGCCCGCCCGTCGAGGTACGTGCTGGGGCCTCGCACCGTCGGCGCGGAGCGGTGTCGTTCCCGGGGCCGTGGCGTGCGGCCCTTTCGGGAGTCGCCGAACACACCGAAGTTGGCGGTTCCGAGTCCGGCGATGGGTCCGTCGTCCGGGCGATCGAGGGTTCACCGACAGACGAGTGCTGATGGCGATCGAGACCGCGACGGCTGCCCAGCGCAGCATCGACACGATTCGTGCCCTTTCGATGGACGCCGTGCAGGCGGCGAACTCGGGCCACCCGGGCACGCCCATGGCGCTGGCGCCGCTGGCGTACGGGATCTGGCAGGAGTTCCTGCGTCACGACCCGGCGGACCCGTCGTGGTGGGACCGGGACCGGTTCATCCTGTCGGCGGGGCACGCGTCGATGCTGCTCTACTCGCTGCTGCACCTGACGGGCTACGACCTGCCGCTGGAGGAGCTGCGGGACTTCCGGCAGTGGGGCAGCCGGACGCCGGGGCACCCGGAGCACGGGCTGACGCCGGGGGTGGAGACCACGACGGGGCCGCTGGGCCAGGGCTTCGCGAACGGAGTGGGCATGGCGATGGCGGAGCGGCACCTGGCGGCGAGGTACAACCGGCCGGGCCACGAGATCGTCGACCACCACACGTACGTGGTGTGCTCGGACGGGGACCTGATGGAGGGGGTGGCGTCGGAGGCGGCGTCGCTGGCGGGGCACCTGAGGCTGGGCAAGCTGATCGCGTTCTGGGACGACAACCGGATCACCATCGAGGGCGATACCGACCTGGCATTCAGCGAGGACGCGCTGGCCCGGTTCGAGGCGTACGGCTGGCACGCGGCCCGGGTGGAGGACGGGAACGACCTGGGCGCGATCCGGTCGGCCATCGAGGAGGCGAAGTCGGACCCGCGGCCGTCGATGATCGGGGTGCGGACGGTGATCGCCTACGGGTCGCCGGGGAAGGCGGGCACGGCCGACGCCCACGGGGCGCCGCTGGGCGAGGAGGAGGTGGCGGCGACGAAGCGGAACCTGGGGTTGTCGCCGGACGAGAGCTTCGTCGTACCCGAAGGGGTCCGGGAGCACA
>CAYMLW010000073.1:0-14550 GCA_964391035.1 uncultured Gemmatimonadaceae bacterium | reverse complement strand
GTGCGCCGCTCCCCGAAGGTCCGGGTGCTCTTCCATGCTTAATGCAAGAGTATTGCACCTAGCCCTCCCCCTCCCCTTCGAAATCGACTTCGATCCGCTACGATCCTCGATCCTCGATCCTCGATCCTCGACCCTCGACCTCGATCCTCGACAGTCGCCTAGCCCGTCAGCCCCGGCTCGTACTCCTCGATCCGGGCCCTGGTTGCCGGGTCGATGGGCTTGGAGCGGCCGGCGTCGTAGTCGAACATGACCTGGGTGCTGCTCCCGGAGGCGAGGAGCCGACCATCCCCGTCCCAGAGGCCGTACGCCATGTCGAAGCTGGAGCGGCCGAGTCGGGTGACCCGGACGCCGGACCGGAGGGTGGCGGGGAAGAGGATCCGGTCATGGTAGCGGAGGCTGAGCTCGCCCATGACGTAGTCGATGGCCTCGACGGTCTGCCGGCCGGCCACGGTGCGCCAGTACCGGGCCCGGGACTCCTCCCAGTACATGAGCGGGAGGGAGTGGTGCACGTGGCCCATTGGGTCCAGGTCCCGGAACCGGACCTCGACCGGATGGACGAACCGGAAATCCTCGGGCCGCGGGCCGCTCACCGCCGTTTCCGGCTGCCCCGCTCCCGTCGTCGGAGCAGATCGAGGGGCGTGAAGTGGTCGGGTCGACGTCGGCGCATGCCACGGGGCAGGACCCGGTCCTCGCGACCGGGCAGCCCCGGCATCCCGAGCCCGATATACACGCCCACCAGCAGCGCCAGTACTCCTCCGACCACGTAGATCACGTCCCCTCCCCGTTCGCGGCTTCTCCTGTCGTACACCGCGATGGCGTTCGAGTGCGCCGGGCCGCCTTCCGAGGCCCGTCGGTCACGCCCTGCCCCGGTCGCGCCCGTGACCCTCGAACCGCTCGGACGGCAGCACCGACGCCCGGGCCAGCAGCGCCGCGTGGACATCGGCTCGGGCGCCCGCCACGATCCCGTGCACGTACGGGTCGGCGCCATAGCGGACCGCCTCGCCCCGGACATCCGTGACCCGGGCGCCGGCCTCCTCGACGATCAGCACGCCCGCCGCCACGTCCCACGAGCTCTTCGGCCCACGGCTGATGTACGCGTCGCCCTTCCCCGTCGCGACGCCGGCGAGCTTGTACGCCGTGCTGCCCAGCGGTACGATCCGCCAGCCATCGGCGAACGGCTCGAACTCGCCGCGCCGGATCTCGCTGCGCGACGCGAGCAGGGCAGGACGCGTCGCGTCGTCGCCGGCCCCGGCCCCGGTCTCGAGGGGCCGGGCGCCGTCCGGCCCACCGGTCCAGTCGTCGATCGCCCGGGCGCCCGCGCCCCGCTCCGCCCAACAGACCTCCCGGCTGGCGGGATTGTAGACCACGCCGAGGACCGCACCTTCGCCTTCGACCAGGGCGATGCTGATGCTGTACTCGCGGTAGCCGCGGATGAACGAGCGGGTCCCGTCGATCGGGTCCACCACCCACACCCGGTCAGCCTCGGGACGCCGGCGGTCCGGCACCTCCTCCGACAGCCAGCCGTACTGCGGACGGGCCCCGACGAGCCGGTCATACAGGATGTCGTCGGCCCGGAGGTCGGCCGCCGTGACGGGCTGATCCGGGCCCTTGTGCCGGACGGCCGGGTCGTCGCCGAACCACTCCAGCGTCGCGCGCCCGGCGGCCAGCGCCGCGTCGAGGGCCAGCTCCAGGTCCGTCACTCCGGCTCCACGACGAGTTCCGGCTGCCGGTGACAGCCGTAGCACTCGAGGGTGTGTCGGCGACGGATGCGGGCCCCGGCGGCCAGGTCGAGCGCGGCGTCGCACCGGGGGCATCGGCCTTCGAAGCTCACCACCGAGTATGTGCCCCGCCAGAACCGCCACGCCAGGAACCCGCCCACCGCCAGCGAGACCGGCGGCCAGAGGAAGTGGGGCGGGACCAGGAGGAGGACGGGCATGAGCGCGATGGCCACGGCCAGGATCAGCATCGCCCCGACGACTCGCACCCCCGTCGACTGCCGCTCCACCCGGATCCGGGCCTCGCTGGTCCCGCTCCCCGGAAGGATGATCCACGCCCTGGGGCTCCGTTCCTCGCTCATCGTGGGCCTCCGTCCCCGACGCCCCTCATGTCTCCAGCTCCTGCACGCGTCTCACGGCCAGCCGCATCGGCACCACGATGGCCGCCGCCGTCAGCACCCCGGCGCCCGCGAGCCCGGCCACCAGCACGCCCCACGCCCCGCCGCCGAGCGCGGCGCCCTCCATCCTCGCCCGGAGCACGGCGTACACCGGCCAGGCCTCGAGCACGATCACCGCGGCCAGGTACACGACGGCGGTCATCATGAACAACAGTCCGCCGAAGCCCGTGGGGATGTCGGCCGCGTTGTCGGTGTCGAAGCGGGGGAACAGGGCGCCGAACCCGAGGGCCAGGGCCGCGATGGCGAAGGTCATGCCCGTGATGGTCACGAGCGACAGGACCATCACGAACGACCCGACCTCGAGGATGTAGTTCGTCCCGGCGGTCAGGGCGAGGGCCACGACCAGGAGCGGGGCCACATTGACCCAGTACTTGCTCCAGATCATCCGGCGCAGGGCCAGTGGTGAGGAGCGGAGTAGCCAGAGCGTACGCCCCTCGAGGCTGACCGCCGGGAAGAGGAACCGGGCTGCGATGGCCGCGAGCACGAACCCCGCCAGCCCCAGGTTGAGGAAGCTGATCACGTTCACCAGGAAGAAACCCACCTCCACGCCGGTGAACAGGGGCAGCACCCGGATGTTGTAGACGTACACCACCACGAGGACGGCCAGCAGGATGAGCTGCGACCACTGGGTCGTGTCCCGGAAGAACGTCCGGATGTCCTTCACCACCAGTGCCCGGGTCGACGGGCCGAGGACGCCCAGGACGGCGTCCAGCCGCGAGCCGCCGCGCGTATCGACCTCCCTCAGCGATGCGCCCTCCTGTGCCCGGCTGTACCCCTCCGGGAAGTACCGGCCGTGCAGCCACGCCCCGACCACCACCAGCCCGCCGGCCGTGCTGAGCAGCAGGAACAGGGGGAACCAGTCGGCCCGACTCCGGAGCGGCGCCATGATGGCCTCGGCGGCCCACTCGCTCGGCAGCCACACGGATCCCGGCGTCTGGAGCGCCGCGATGAAGTCGACCAGGCTGTTGAACCCTTCCGGGCTCACGATCTGCTCCGGCCGCAGCAGCCGGAAAAGGAGGATCACGCCGGCGGCCGCGAAGAGCCCGATCAGCGCGAGCAGGTCCCGGGCCCGCCGGGCCGGGAAGACATTGACCAGCAGCAGGGTCACGGCGCTCCCCGCCACCGCCGGGATCACGAAGAACGCGACGAGGCTGGCCAGCGAAACGCCGACGTAGACGGGACCGGCGTCGTATACCACGCCGTAGGCCGCCAGGATCGGCACCATCATCAGCGCCACCATCCACGACGAGTACGTCATGGTTTCGGTCAGTCGGGCGCCGTAGATGCGGAGCGGGTCCGTGGGCGATGCCATCAGCAGCTCGAGGTCCCGGGCCAGGAAGAAGTTGGACAGCGCCGCGATCACGTTCGACAGGAGCAGGATCGCCATGAAGCTGAGCAGGACCAGGCTCAACAGCTTCACCGCCAGCACCTCGCCGATCCCCTCCGCCCGGCGGAAATACAGCAGCATCCGGAGCAGGATGCCGAACATCATGAGGAAGAAGAGAGCGCCCACCGTGGCGAGGACGGCGATCCGCGCTCCACGACCGCCGCCGCCCGAGCGCCGTTGGAGCCCCACCCATTTCGGCCGGATCAGGTCGAACACCCCGAGACTAGCCATCCGACACCGCCCGCAGCGCCGCGATCAGCTCGACCACCTCCTCGCCGCCCGTCAGCTTGAGGAAGATCTCCTCGAGCCCCGCGGCCCCGGCCTCCGCCTCGGTCCGCAGCTCGTCCATGGTCCCCTCCGCCCGGATCCTGCCATCCTGGATGATGGCGATCCGGTCACAGAGCGCCTCGGCGACCTCGAGCGTATGCGTCGACAGGAAGACCGTGCCGCCCTGGTCCACGAAGGTGCGCAGCAGCTCCTTGATCAGACGCCCGGCCTTCGGGTCCAGCCCGACCATGGGCTCGTCCACCACGATCAGCCGCGGCCCGTGCACCAGCGCCGAGCTGATCAGCAGCTTCTGCCGCATCCCGTGGCTGTAGCTCTCGACCAGCGTGTCCTTCCACGCCGTCAGCTCGAACAGCTCCAGCAGCTCCATCGCGCGCCGCTCGGCCGCCCCGCCATCGTGCCCCCAGAGCCCGCTCACGAACCGGAGGAACTCGGTGCCCGTCAGCTTCTCGTACAGGAACGGCCGGTCCGGGATGTATCCGAGCAGCCGCTTGGCCCGCTCGGGCTCGGTGGCCATGTCGTGGCCGCCGAGGAGCACGCGGCCCGCCGTGGGCCGGAGGACGCCGGTGAGCATGCGGATCGTGGTGGTCTTGCCCGCGCCGTTGGGCCCGAGGAAGCCGTACAGGCCACCAGCGGGCACGTGCAGATCCAGCGGGTGGACGGCGGTGAACCTGCCGTACTGCTTGGACAGCCCTTCGAGTCGGATCATGCGCTGTCGAGCATCTCGAGATCGAGGCGGCCGATGAGCCGGACCAGCTCCACCTGCCGAGCGAGGCCGCCGACCAGGAAGCGCAGGTGGGTCGCGTCGGCCGGGACCTGGTTCAGCGTCGGGTCCATGGCCACCCATCCGTCCAGCCAGACCTCCGGCCAGGCGTGGTAGTAGAACCGGCCATTCAGGTGGACCAGCCCTACCGCGGTCCGGGTGGGGAGGCCGAGGGCCCGGGCCAGCGCCACGTAGAGCACCGTGTGCTCGTTGCAGTCGCCCTGGCCCATCTCGAGCACCTGCACGGCGCTCGGGATGCTCAGCGTGATGTCCTTGCGCAGCCGCCCGTAGACCCACTCGGTCAGGCGACGCGCCACCACCGCCGGCCGCGTCTCGTTTCCCCCAGCCTCCCGGGCCGTGGTCACGATCACCGGGTCCTCCGCCTGGATCAGCGGAGTGGACTCCAGAGACTCCGGGCCGGGGGGGCCGAACAGGTCCGGCGGCCCCCCGCCACGCCGACGCCGCTCCGCCGGCACCCGGTACGGCAGGCGGTACGACGCCTCCAGCGGCTCCGGCTCCCGTTCCACGATCAGGGTATCTCCGCGCAGCGTCTGCCGGCCGCCCTCCAGATCGAACCCCTCGAGCTCGACGTTGCCGAGGCGCACCGCCAGCCGCTCCACGCCGCCCTCCGTTGCGGTCACGTCCACGTCGGCCGAGATCGCCGTGTTCTCGATCACCGCGCCGTAGCCGGCGACCAGACTCGGGTCGGACCGGGCCGCCTCCCACCGCTGGTTCGCCAGCTCGAACGGCATCCTCCGGATCTCGAAGCCCATCGGGCTCTCGGCCCGGACCAGCCGGCCGTCCTCGTCCAGCCAGCTCGTCACGCTCACCCCGCCGTAGCGCTCCTCCACGACCCAGACCGGCACGGTCTCGTACCGCCAGGGTCGCCAGTGGCCGGTCCCCTCCTGCCGCACCACGCTGTCCGGTACCTGGATCATGTCCCGGCCGACCACTTCCATGGTCACCGCCCGGTCCGACAGCGACGACGGATCGAAGACCCGGGCCGTGGACTCCCAGCCCACATCCAGCCGCCCCCCCGCCGCCATCCGCAGCGGCAGCGCCACGGGCAGCGTGAGGGAGGGGTCCAGCGGCAGCACCGTCGTCTGCTCCCGGGAACCCGCCCGGAGCGACAGCGCGAGCGTCGAGTCGCCCCGGGCCTCGCCGGTCACCCGGAACTCCCCGATCTCCGAATCGAGCCGGAACTCGAAGTCCAGGAGCTGGAGCGCCGGACCCAGCCGGGCCCGGGTCCGGACCACCGCCGGGTGCGTGGTGGCCATGGCCGGCAGCTCGAGACGGAGCAGGTCCTCGAACTGGAACCCCTCCGGCACCGTGTCCAGGCGCGACGAGGCCATGCCGATGGCCCGACCGTTCATCTCGACGGTGTAGAAGTAGGTGCCCGGAGCGAGTGCTTCGGCGCCCTCGGCGAGGACGATCGACTCCGCCCGGAAGTACTCGCGGCGAACGTGGAGGGACAGCGCCGCGACCCACACCAGGAGCACCGCGGCTCCTACGACATGGCGAGCCTTCACGGCCCGGCGTCCGCCTCCTGCCGGGCCGAATAGCGCGCTACCGCCGCTTCGAAGGCACCCTGCTGGTACGCGTCGTCCACCACGATGACCATTCGACCCGGCCCGCCCGTCTCGCGCACATGGTCCAGCAGCAGCGGCACCATGAGCTCCGCCGCCTCCTCGCCGTCCAGGTTGCCGGCACCGGTGCCCAGTGGGGCCACGGCCACCGTGTCGATGCCCCAGTCGTCGAGCCGGCGCAGGGCATTCAGAAGGCCCTGCCGGACCACGGCGGGGCCGGCGTTCTGGCTCGCGTCACGGACGGCCACGTGGACCACGAAGTCGGGGGCGAGGCTGCCGGCCGCGGTGATGGCGGCGGAGCCCACCGGCAGTTCGCCCAGGCGCGCGCACTGCTCCCGGAGGGCCGGGCCCGCGGCGTCGTCGAATCGGCGCATGGCACCCGTCACGGGCGAGAAGTCGGCGGCCACGGGCCGCACGATCGCGGCTGTCTCCGCGTCCTCCAGCTCGCCGATCCGGACCTCGATCATGCAGCGCCGATGTCCCGGGCCTTCCGGTACATGGTCGTCGCTTCCTGATGCAGGTACTTCCGGTCGTACAGGATGCCCATGGTGTAGTACGCCTTCGCGTTCCGCGGCTGGTACTGCACCGCGCGCTCCAGCATCTCGAGGGCGTCGTCCAGCCGGCCGAGCTGGTTGAGGGCCTCACCGCGATAGAAGTAGGCGTTGCCATTGCGGTCGTCGAGCTCGATGGCCCGCTTCAGCTCCGCCTCCGCCTGGCGGTACAGCCCCCGCTTGAAGAGCAGGATGCCCAGCTGGCTGTGGACCCGCGGGCGGTTCAGGTCCAGCCGCTGCGCCCGGCGCAGCTCCTTCTCCGCGTCGTGCGGCCGCCCGGCCGCCGTCAGGGCGATGCCGAGCTCCACCAGGACATCCACGTTGTCCGGCTCGCGGGACCGGGCCGTCTCGAGCTGCTCCACCGCCAGCTCGTGGTCGCCCCGATCGATGTAGAGGCGGGCCAGCTCGAGGCGGGCCTCGACGTTGTCCGGGTCCTCCACCGCCCGCTTCCGGGCCGCCGCCAGCGGGTCCTCCACCGGGCTGCCCGACGGTGGGTCACCCGACGACGGGTCACCCGACGGCTCATCTCGCTCTCCCGCGCTATCGGCGGTGATAACCTCTCCCACCACCTCATCCTTCTCGTTTTGCTCCGTCACGTCCTCAATCCGTGCTTTCCGTCAGCCATTCCAGGTACGGCACGTGTCCGCCCTCCACGGGGAGCACGAGCACCTCCGGCACGTCGTAGGGGTGCAGCTCCGGGATCCTTCGTACCAGCCGCTCCGCCCCCGCTGCCGTGGTCTTGAACAGCACGAGCGCCTCCGTCTCGTGCTCCACGGCCCCCTCCCAGCGATAGATCGACTGGACACCGGGAAGAATGGTGCCGCACGCGGCACTCCGCTCTTCCACCAACCGCCGAACCAGCGACTCCGCCACCGTCTGGTCCGGCGCCGTGACCAGTACCACCCGGGACTCAGTAGTCATCGCCTGCGCCCGTCACATCGTCCTCGTACAGCCCCTGGATCGTGCGGGAGAACCGCTCCTCCACGACCCGGCGCTTGACCTTCTGCGTGGGCGTGAGCACGCCCCCCTCGACCGTGAATTCCGTGTCCAGCAGCGCCACCTTCTTGGGGCGCTCGAACCGGGCAAAGCTCTCCAGGCGACCCAGCGACTCCTCCTCGAGCTTGGCCATGGCCCCGGCCTCGTCGAACAGCGCATCGCCCCGGGCATCCACGTCGGCGCCGACCGCCCACTCCTCGAGCTTGGCCCGGTTCGGGACCACCAGCAGAACCGGGTACGGACGACGATCCCCCACCATGACCGCCTCGTCGATGAACGGGCTCTCCTTCACCCGGTTCTCGATGGGCTGGGGCGCGATGTTCTTCCCGCCTGCGGTCACGATGATGTCCTTCTTCCGATCCGTGATCGCCAGGTTGCCCTCGGCATCGATTTCCCCGATGTCGCCCGTGTGGAACCACCCGTCCTCGTCGATCGCTTCCGCCGTGGCGTCCGGGAGATTGTAGTAGCCCTGCATCACCTGCGGACCCCGGACCAGGATCTCGCCGTCATCGGCGATCATGATCTCCGTGCCGGGCACCGGCTTCCCGACCGTGCCGAAGTTGACGTCCGTCTCCGTATTCACGTTGGTCACCGGCGACGTCTCCGTCAGGCCGTAGCCCTCGAGGATCAGCACGTCGGCACCATAGAAGAACTTAGCTACATGCAGGGCCAGCGGTGCACCCCCCGAGATGAAGAACCGGAGGCTGCCGCCCATGCGCCCGCGCAGTTTTCTGAAAACCAGACGGTCGGCGATGGCCCGCTGGACCCGGACGCCCGGCGTCGGCGACCGTCCCGCCAGCTTCGCCTCCGTCCAGCGGGCGGCCACGTCGGCGGCCCAGCTCACGAGCCGTCCCTTCACCCCCGTCTGCGACATCACCTTGTCATAGACCTTCTCGTAGAGCCGTGGGGTCGACGCGGCAATGGTCGGCTGGACCTCGACCAGGGAGTCCGCGACCAGCTCGATATCGTGGACATAGGCGATACAGACGCCGTTCGAGAAAAGCCAGTAGTCCACCATCCGCTCGAGGATGTGCGAGAGCGGAAGGAAGCTGACCGCCCGATCGGTCTCATCCGCGTAGAACAGCTCCTTCACCGCCTGTACGTTGCTGTGGATGTTCTGGTGGGAAAGCAGCACGCCCTTCGGCGACCCGGTGGTCCCCGACGTGTAGAGCATCGTGGCCAGGTCTCCCGGTGCCGCCTGGAGCGCCCGCTCCCGAAAGCCCTCACCCCGGCCCGCCGCTTCCGCTTCCCGACCCTTCTCCTCGAGCTCGGCGAGCGTCATCACCCGGGCATCATCGCTCGGCCCGTCGAACAGCACGGCCCTGGTCAACGAGGGAACGTCCTCCCAGATCGCCAGCACCTTGTCCAGCTGGTCCCGGTTCGACACGAAGATCAGGCGGATCTCCGCGTCGTTCAGGATGTAGGCCACCTGGTTGCCCGGCAGCGTGTCGTAGATCGGGATGTCCGCGATCCCGCCGCACAGCGCCGCCCAGTCGGCCTGGGCCCATTCGGGACGGTTCTCCGACAGGATCGCCACCCGATGACCTCGCTCGAGGCCCAGCGCCTCCAGCCCCAGCGCGGTCCGCCGGACCCGCTCCAGCAGCTCGGCATGGCTGATGGAACGCCAGTCGTCGGGCCCCACGCGATACCGCAGCGCATCCGCGCTGTCCACCCGCTCCACGGCGTCGAAGAACAGCTCGACCAGCGTGCCGGCCGGGAGGTCCGCGGGGTTGGCTACGTACTGGCGGGTGGTATCGACGACCGTCGCCATGTTCTGCTCCGTCTTCGGGGGTTGACTCTGCGCCCTCAGCCCGTGTCGATGCGGATGGTGACATCGAGATCCGGCTGCAGGGTGTGCAGCACGCTGCAGTACTTGTCCCGCGACAGGTCGATGGCCCGCTGGAGTTTGCCACGCGCCGCGGCCGGGACGCCGCGCACCTCGTACACGAGCCGGATCGCGGTGTAGCGGCGGGGCGGCTCCTTCCGGCGATCGCCCTCGGCCCGCACCGTCAGCGCCTCCAGCGGGACCCGCCCCTTCATCAGAATGTCGACCACGTCGATCCCCATGCAGGCGGCCACCGAGATCAGGAGCCCCTCCATCGGCGAGGACGCCGTCGCGTTTCGGCCATCCACCTGGAACGCCACCCCCGATCGGCCCACCGCCTCGAATCGCTGGTCCTCCTCCCAGCGGACCGCCACCGCCACATCCCTCACCGGTCCACGCTCTCCCCGTCCCCGGTGGCCCCCTGCTCCAGGTGCTCCAACGTCTCGCGCGCGTGCCTCACGTGCTCCTGGGCATCCTCCCGCTCCGGCGGCGATTCGAGAAACCGACGCAGGTGCTCCATCGCTTCCGCGTCCTTGCCGTCACGGAGCAGCAGGAACGCGAGCCCGTAGTGCGCCCCCGGCGCGTTCGCGTCCCGCGCCAGCACCTGACGATAGGTCCTCACCGCCTCGTCCGTCATCCCGATCCGCGTGTGCGTGATCGCGATCTGCTGGAGGACCGCCACGTCGTCGGGAGATTCTCGGAGCGCGAGACGGAACGAGGTGAGGGCCTCGTGGTGCCGGCCCGCGCCCAGAAGCTCCACGCCCTCCCGGTAGTAATCTACGTCGAGATCCTGGTCCGGGGCGCTGAACAGCTTCTTGAGGAAGTCCATGGGCTGGTGGGATGGAAGGGGCCGGCCGGCTGTCGATGGATACGGAAAAACATAGAAATGCCCCCGCCCCCACGCAATCACCTCCGCCTGGCCACGATCCCCGCGCCATCACGGGCCAGCACTTCCAGCCCGGACGCGTCCAACGCTTCCGGCGCGGGCTCCACCAGGAGCTGCCTCCCGGGGGCGAGAACCCGGACCGCTTCGGTCACCAGAGACGCGTAGCCGCCCGTCAGCGCGGCACCCTCGAGGGACCCCGCGCGGAGCGGCAGGACCGTGGACACCCGGAGCGCGGACGCCACCGGCGTGGCCGCCGCCGGGCCGAGCGTGATCACCGCGATATCCCCCGAAACGGCCATGAGGTCCGACGCGAATGCCGCCGCGGGGCCGGCCAGCAATATCGTTCCACGGGCATCCTCGAGACCCAGGTACGCCGCCAGGCGGACGGCCTCCTCACCCGGTACGGCCCAGACCGAATCGGCGACGCCCTCGCACACCGCTTCCGGGTCCGCCGCCGGCCCGGGCACCCGCAGATCGGCCACGCCATCGATCACACCGTACCGCTCCCGGCAGTTCGCACACCCGAGCGTGCCCGTCACCACCCGCCCCCCGTCGAGCCGGTCCGGCAGCAGCACGAGCCCGTACGTCGGGCCGCACCGCGGACACGTCAGAAGATCACTCAGCGCAGGATCCATCGCACCATGGTAGAGCCACACGGCCCCGAATTCCACCCCCCGACAGGACGCGGCCGCGCCCCCCACGCCGGCCAGCGCCACGGCGGCGACGAGCAACGATGAGTGGGGCCGCACCCCCTGCTCCCTTCCGGTTGCGACGGCACGGGGCCGTCCGTCGTTGCCGCTCCTCCCCCAGGCAATCTGGGGAGCGATCAGGATGGCAATCAGTTGCGAAGCGGCGAAAAAGATGTTCCCGAGCCGACTCGGTCAACCGCGGTGCCAAGCATCACAAGACCCTTTCACGCAAGCAGTTACGCCCCCGCGGGCACCGCCGGGAGCGACTCTTGCCGTTTCCTGAGGAGGCGTGCATGCCTCGGGAGCCGGGATGGACTCGCGCAGCAGGGACTGGTTGAGTGTCGTGTTCGGCGCCGGGCTGGAGCAGGAGCTCTCGGCCGGGGACACCGGGGAGCGTTCCGGCCCCGGGGAGATCCGGGTCCGGCACACGCCCGCGCGGCTGGTCCCCACCGATGAGCCGGGCCGGGAGCTGCGTGTCCGTGTCACCGTGGCGCCCCCGGAGCCCGGGACCGGGTGGGTCCTGGAGCTCCAGGCCGCCGACCCCGACGCGCTCCAGGACTCGGCCCGGATCTGGTGGCGCGTCGTGCCCGGGACCTGGCAGCCCATGATGTCCAGCCCCCAGGAATTGGCCACGGGACGGGACCGGGACCGGCTCGACGTGGATCTGCGGGCCGCGTCGGAAGACGTCGAGCTGCCCTCCCCCGATCTCCGGTTCGCGGCCCGGCCCCGGGACTGACAGACCGGGGCGTAGCGAGAAGCGGGGCCCAACCTGTCGGGCTCCCGTCACGTCCGCCTTCTTCAGAACGCCAGTGTCTTCTCCGAGTACTGGGCGAACTGAGTGGGCGTCTCCCAGATCCGCGTGTAGAGCAGCGCATCTTTCATCGGCCCGGGCAGCCGGCTCTTGAGCTCGTCGAAGAAGAAGCGGGCCTGGTTCTCGGCGGAGGGCTCGATCTCGTCGAAGGGCGGCAGCTCGTTGATGTTCTGGTGGTCGAGCCAGTCGGCCAGCGCCCGGGTGTGCCGCTTCACATCCACAAAATCGAAGGCCAGGCCCGCCTCGTTGAGCTCGTCGGTGGCCAGCGCCACCTCGACGACGTACCGGTGGCCGTGCAGGTTCTCACACTTCCCCTTGTAGTTCCGGAGGAAGTGTGCCGAGTCGTAATGGGCCTGGACACTGACGACGTACATGGTCAACTCCGTTGGACAGCGACCGTCGAGACGTGCAGCTCGGCGGGTCTCGTAAGGGCGTAGACGATGGCGTCCGCGACGCCGTCGGGCGCGAGCATGGCATCACGGCCCGGCAGGTCGTCCCGGCCGTCGGGATCGAGCGGGTCCCAGATCCGGGTATCCGTCGCCGCCGGCTCCACCAGCGTGGACCGGACTCCGGTACCCCGGAGCTCCTGCACCAGCACCTCGTGCAGCCCCCGGACCCCGAACTTCGACGCCGAGTAGGCCCCGTTCCCGGGAAACGCGATCCGCCCCGCCACCGATCCCACCAGGACCAGGTGCCCCTCCCCGCGCTCCAACATGGCGGGCAGGAAGGCCCGCGCCAGGAGGAACGGCGCCCGAAGGTTGCCCGAGATCATCCGGTCGAACATGGCCGGGTCCGTTTCGGCCACGGGGGCCAGGTCGAAGCCGCCCGCCGCGCACACCACCGCCTGCGGCGCGCCATCCGCCAGGACGGCCTCCCGCAGCGCGTCCACCGCCCCCGCATCCGCCATGTCCCCGGCATGGGGCGTCACGCCCAGCTCCTCCGCCAGCGCCGCGAGCCGATCCAGGCTCCGGGCCACGGCGACGACCGCCGCATCCGCCGCCACCAGCCGCTCGACCGTCGCCCGGCCGATCCCGCCGGTGGCGCCCGCGACTACGACGCGACGACCCGCCAGCACCCCGGCCTCACCGGACAATGGCATTGAGACTGGTCAGCCGCAGGAACTCCTCCCGCGTCTTCAGGTCCTCGAGGAACACGCCCTTCATCGCGCTGGTGATGGTCTTCGAGTTCTGCTTCTCCACCCCCCGCATCATCATGCACAGGTGGTACGCCTCGCAGACCACGCCCACCCCCTCCGGCTGGAGCACGTCCTGGATCGCCGCGGCGATCTGCTCCGTCAGCCGCTCCTGGACCTGGAGCCGCCGGGCGAACACCTCCACGATCCGGGGGACCTTGCTCAACCCCAGGATCCGCCCGTTCGGTATATAGGCCACATGCATCTTCCCGAAGAACGGCAGCATGTGGTGCTCACACATGGAGTACAGCTCGATGTCCTTCACCACCACCATGTTGTGATGGTCCTCGTTGAAGATCGCCGTGCCGATCACGTCCTCGACGGACTGCCGGTACCCGCGGGTCAGCCACTTCAGGCTGTCCGTCACACGATCCGGCGTCCGCAGCAGCCCCTCCCGATCCGGGTCCTCGCCCAGTCGGGCCAGCAGCTCCCGCACCAGCTCCCGCGTCTCCACCGCCTCCAGCGCCATGGGCCCCGTGCCGATTCCCATCCCTCACCCCCCCTCGTACTCCACGTAGTTGCGCGGCGTCTCCCACAGAACCAACCGGACCAGCTCCACGTCCCCCGGCAGAGCCGGCGCCAGTCGGTCCCAGATCGCGACCACGAGATTCTCCGTGGTCGGGTTGACCCCCTCCATCCACCCCACGTCCACATTCAGGTTCCGGTGATCCAGGTCCTCGATCACCCGATCCTGTACCAGCGCCTTCAACTCCTTCAGGTCCAACACGAATCCCGTCGCCGGGTCCACCTCTCCGGCCACCGTAACGTCGAGCTCGTAGTTGTGACCGTGCCAGTTCGGGTTTGCACACTGCCCGAATACCTCCCGGTTCCGTGCCTCGTCCCACTCCGGACGGCCCAGCCGGTGGGCCGCCGCGAAATGCAGACGCCGCGTGATCCGTACTCTCGCCATGCAGACTCGCCTCTCCGTCCCGGGCCTCGCAGGATCCCCACGATGAAAAGGCCGACTCGCGGGGTACGCGAGCCGGCCCGATCGGCACACCGAAGGGTATATTTGAAGCCCAGTTGTCAATAACTGGTGACCTCCCCGCACCTTCCGCCTTCCCCTCCCGGGGCCTGGCGTCCGGCACAAGAGTCGGTCCCTGCTTCGGAAGTGTCGGCTCAAATTACGGCCCTTCAGTGCACCGCACTTCCAAGTTCACGCAACAGCAGCCTGGCGTCAACTGCGCTTCCCCACCCAGCGGCAACCACCCCTCCCACCACCGCCCCCAGCCTCGAACCGCGACGGCGCGACGGCCCGCCAAGACAACCGCGACGTCGCGGTCGAGAACCCCCGATGTCTGCGGCTCGAGAACCGGGGGGTGACCCCGAGCGGGGCGCCCGTACAGCCCTGCATCGGGTAGGGCGCGGCGGCTCAAGGCCGCCGCCGCCCTCCCACACCACCGGAC
>CAYMLW010000072.1:10354-14565 GCA_964391035.1 uncultured Gemmatimonadaceae bacterium | reverse complement strand
GCTTGCCCATGTCCACCCGGCTGTCGGTCTTGGCCACGCCGATCATGTCGGCGAACGACCGGATCGACTCCGGCGTGTACCCGCGCCGCCGCATCCCGGCGATGGTCGGCATCCGGGGGTCGTCCCACCCGCTCACGTGTCCCTCGTCGACCAGCACCTTGAGCTTCCGCTTGCTCATGATGGTGTAGTCGAGGTTCAGCCGGGCGAACTCGTACTGCCGGGGCCGCGTGGCCAGCCCGCTGTTCTCGACCACCCAGTCGTACACCGCCCGGTTTATCTCGAACTCCAGCGTGCAGAACGAGTGGGTGACGTCCTCGATGGCGTCCTCGAGGGGGTGCGCGTAGTCGTACATCGGGTAGATGCACCACTCGTCGCCCCTCCGGTAGTGCTCGGCGTGGCGGATCCGGAAGAGCAGCGGGTCCCGCATCAGCATGTTCGGGCTCGACATGTCGATCTTCGCCCGCAGCACGTGCGCGCCGTTCTCGAACTCGCCCGCCCGCATCCGGCGGAACAGCTCCAGGCTCTCCTCCGCCGGACGGTCCCGGTACGGGCTCGGCACCCCCGGCTCCGTCACGGTCCCCCGGTTCGCCCGGATCTCCTCCTCGCTCTGGCTGTCGACGTACGCCTTCCCCTCCCGGATCAGGTGCTCCCCCACGTCGTACATCCGCTCGAAGTAGTCCGACGCGAAGTAGAGGTGCTCGCCCCAGTCGAAGCCCAGCCACTCCACGTCCCGCTTCGCCGCCTCGACGTACTGCATGTCCTCGGTCTCCGGGTTCGTGTCGTCGAACCGGAGATGGCACCGGGCGCCCGGAACCTCCTCGGCGATGCCGAAGTTCAGGCAGATGGACTTGGCGTGGCCGATGTGCAGGAACCCGTTCGGCTCCGGCGGGAACCGCGTCACCACCCGCCCGTCGTGGGTCCCCTCCCGCAGGTCCCGGGCGACGATGGTCCGGAGGAAGTCCCGCCCCTCGAGGGCCTCCGCCGCCGCAGTCTCGTCGTGGTCCGCCATCCCGTCCTCGTCTCCTGGTCGTCCCGTGTCCCGGTCTGTCCCGCCGGCGCCCGTCCGCCGGCGCTCCCCACACGCCCGCGAACTTCGCACCCCGGCGCGGCCGCCGGGGTCTCGCGCCGCGGGGGCGTGAAAGGTAATGTCGCCGTACCGTCCCTGACCACGCCCGCCCTCACAGGAGCCCGACCATGCCGGCCGGCTACTCCGGTACCCCCCTCGCCCGCAAGCTCGGCATCAAGCCCGGCACCCGCGTCGCCACCATTGGCGCGCCCGACATAGCGGACATCTTCCCGACACCGACATCCGCCCGACACCGCCGGTCCCTCGAGTCGACGCCGCGACGACCCCGAATCCCGGGCAGCGAAAACCCGCCCTCCCCAAAGCCCGCCCCGTCAGGTCCTCCCCAGTGCCTGGCAGTGTTGCCGGCCGCCGCGCCGTCCACGACCTTCCGGCCATGCACACGGTCCTGACTCTGACACTCGCCCTGGCCCTGGCCGTCGCTGCCGCACCGAGCCAGACCGTCCCGTCGCCGGAGATCTCCCCCGACCCGGCCCCCTCCACGACTACCCCGGCCCCGGCCACCGTCCCGCCCCCCTCCGAGACCCCGCTCCCCGACCGCCTCCGGGTCGTCCTCATCACGCTGGGCCCCGGCACCGCCGTCTGGGAGCGGTTCGGCCACAACGCCCTCTGGATCCACGACCCCACCGCCGGCACCGACATCGCCTACCACTACGGCCTCTTCGACATGGCCGAGGAGGGGTTCCTGCTGAACTTCCTCCAGGGGCGGATGTTCTACTCCATAGGCGCCAATGACGCCCTCCGCCTCCTCGAGCACTACCGCCGCGTCGGCCGCGACGCCTACGTGCAGGAGCTGCGCCTAACCCAGCACGAGATCCGGGAGCTCCAGACGTTCCTCGAATGGAACCTCCAGCCGGAGAACCGCGTCTACCGCTACGACTACTTCCGCGACAACTGCTCGACCCGGATCCGCGACGCCCTCGACCGCGTCCTCGACGGCGCACTCCGCGAGACCCTCGACTCGATTCCCTCGCCCCTCACCTTCCGGGCCCAGGCCGTCGCCCTCACCGCCGAGGACGTCCTCCTCACCACCGGCATGGACCTCGGCCTCGGACCCCTCGCCGACAAGCCCATCTCCCGCTGGGACCTGGCCTTCATCCCCATGCGACTCCGCGACGACCTCCGCCGCGTCGCCGTCTGGCAGCCCGGCGACAGCATCCCCCTCGTCGCCTCGAACCGCCACCTGCCGGCTTTCCGGGCCGAAGAGACGCCGGCCGTCCCCCCCGGTGAGACCTCGCCGCCCCATCGCGCACTCTGGCACCTCCTGGTGGGCCTCGCCATCGGCGCCGTGTTCGCCGGCGCCGGCCGCCTGGCGGGGAGGAACGCGACCGCCGCACGGGTCGCCGCCCGCGGGGTCATCGGGCTGGGCGGCGGCGCCTGGGGACTCGTGGCAGGCGTCCTCGGCCTGGTCCTCCTCGGCCTCTGGACCCTCACCGACCACGAGTTCGGCTGGCGCAACGAGAACCTGCTCCAGGCCAACCCCCTGGCCCTCGCACTGATGGTCCTGGCCCCCCTGGCCGCCATCCGGGGCTCCCGCATGGCGACCCGCCTCGCCGCCATCCTCGCCGCCCTCTCCGCCGCCGGCCTCCTCCTCCACTTCCTCCCCGTCACACCCCAGGCCAACCTCCCCATCATCGCCCTCGCCCTGCCCATCCACCTGGGCGTCTACTACGCGCTGCGACAGTTCGACCGGACCCCCGGAACCTGACGGGGCGTATCTCCCCCGAGCCCCGAGACCGGTACATATCGCGCCGCGCTGACCGTACGCGGCGCTGCCCCCGCGGCGGGCCTCGACAGGGACTCATGCTGAATCCGGAGGACCGCCGGCGGTGACCGGCCGGTCCCACCCTTGCCAGCCCGCCGCCGACGCCATATCATTTCAATCATGTTGATTACATGATATATCATACATGGCACAGAACCCGTTTCAGTACGGCCGCGAGCTGAGCCGAGGCGAGCTGGTGGACCGGGAGCCCGAGCTGGAGGAGATCCGGCGGGTCGTCCGGAACCGGGGCAAGCTGTTCCTGGTGGGCCCGCGGCGGTACGGGAAGACGTCGGTCCTGTCGGCGGCCGGTGAGGAGGCGGCGGCCGCGGGGGCGCGGGTGCTGCGGTTCGACGCGGAGAAGTACGAGACGCTGGAGCTGCTGGCGGCCGCGATCCTGACGGCGGCGGCGCGGTCGCTCCGGAGCCCGGTCGAGCGGGTGGGGGAGTGGCTGGCGCGAGCTGCGGGGTCGCTGAAGCCGTCGCTGGAAGTGGACCCGGTCACGGGCTCGGTGTCGGTGTCGATCGGCGCGGCGGCGGGCCGGGAGGAGTTGCCGCTGCTGACGGACGCGCTGGACGCGGTGGAGTCGCTGGCGGCGGAGTCGTCTGATCGGGTCGTGGTGATCCTGGACGAGGCCCAGCAGATCGTGATGGAGCACGGGGAGGCGTCGGAGCGGCAGCTGCGAGCCACGGTGCAGCGACACCGGCACCTTGCGTACGTCTTCGCCGGCTCGGACACGCGGCTTTTGACGGCCATGGTGACGGATCCCAACCGGCCGTTCTACCGGCTCGGCTCGCTGGCCTTCCTCGGCCCTATCCCGGAGGCCAACTTCCTCGACTTCCTGGTGCGGTCGTTCCGCTCGAGCGGGCAGGTGGTGGAGTCGGGGGCGTGCGAGCGGATCCTCGGGCTGGCGGAGGGGGTGCCGTACAACGTCCAGCGGCTGGCGTACGAGACCTGGGAGCTGGTGCGGCCCGATCCGGAGCCCATCGTGAACGGTGCGGCCGTGGATCGGGCGCTGGAGCGGATCGTCCGGCAGGAGGACCCGGCCTACACGCAGGTCTGGCTGTCGCTCACCCGCAACCAGAAGAAGGCGCTCAAGGCGGTGATCCGGACAGGGGGCGTGGGGCTGCAGTCGGCCCGGGTCGCCCGGGAGTTCGATATCGCCCCGGCCAGCGTCCAGGTCGCCCTCGGCGCCCTCGAGGACCGCCACCTCGTCCGGCGGGAGTCCGGCGCCGGCTCCGTCCGCCATCGGCTCGTCGACCCCTTCTTCGCGGCCTGGCTCGACGTCTTCCAGTAGCCGGGTCCTAGCCTCGTCGCGGTGAAGCATACGCGGGTGAGCAGTTCGTCGCGTCCGTCGCGTCGTCG
>CAYMLW010000072.1:0-10254 GCA_964391035.1 uncultured Gemmatimonadaceae bacterium | reverse complement strand
GTCGCGTCCGTCGCGTCGTCGCGGTGAAGCATACGCGGGTGAGCAGTTCGTCGCGTCCGTCGCGTCGTCGCGGTGAAGCATACGCGGGTGAGCAGTTCGTCGCGCCCGTCGCGTCGTCGCGGTGAAGTATACGCGGGTGAGCAGTTCGTCGCGTCCGTCGCGTCGTCGCGGTGGCCTGCGGGACCGGCTACACCAACGCGTTCACCGCCCACGCCCCCGCGTACGCCAGGAACAGCATGTACCCGAACTGGAGCGCCGGCCACTTCCAGCCCGCCGTCTCCCGTTTCATCACCGCCACCGTCGACATGCACTGGAGCGCGAACACGAAGAACACCAGCAGCGCCAGCGCCGTCCCCAGGTCCATCTGGGCCCGCAGGTTCTCCATGAGCGTGAGCGACGTCTCGCTGGGGTCCTGCACGCCGTAGATCGTGCCGAGTGTCCCGACGATGACCTCCCGGGCCGCCAGCGACGAGATCAGCCCCATCCCGATCTGCCAGTCGAAGCCCAGCGGCGCGATGACCGGCTCGATGACCTGGCCCATCTGCCCCAGCGCGCTCTGGTCGATGGGCGGCGGGCCCGCCGGCGTCCGCGGGAACTGGGTCAGGACCCACAGCACCACGGTGACCGTGAAGATGATCTTGCCGGCACGGTTCAGGAAGATCTTGCTCCGGTCCAGCAGCCGGAGCCCGATCGACTTCAAGGAAGGAATACGGTACGGCGGCAGCTCCATCATGAAGCTGGTCGACTTCCCCTTCAGCAGCGTCCGCTTGAGCAGGAACGCCGTGCCCACTGCAGCGACGAGCCCCAGGGCGTACAGCCCGAACAGCGTGGCCGCCCGGTAGCCAATCAACGGGCCCAATAGCGGGTCCTCCGGGATGAACGCCGCGATGAGCAGCGCGTAGACCGGGAGCCGGGCCGAGCAGGTCATGAACGGCGTGACGAAGATCGTGGCCATCCGGTCCCGCTCGTCCTCCACGGTCCTCGCCGCCAGGATGGCGGGGATCGCGCACGCGTACCCGCTCAGCAGCGGCAGGAACGCCCGGCCCTGGAGGCCCACACGGTACATCAGCCGGTCCGCGATCACCGCCGCCCGCGCCATGTAGCCCGAGTCCTCCAGGATGCCCAGGAAGAGGAACAGGATCAGGATCTGGGGCAGGAACACGATCACCGACCCCACGCCCGCGAACACGCCGTCGATCACCAGCGACCGGACCCAGCCGTCCGGCAGCCGCGGCGCCAGCCACTCCCCCGACGTCGCGATCAGCCATTCCGTGCCGTCCATGAACGGCGTCGCCCACGTGAAGATGGCCTGGAAGACCAGCACCACCACCGCCAGGAAGACCAGCGGCCCGGCGACCCGGTGCAGCAGCACCGAGTCCAGCCTCTCGCTCAACGACGACGGCGCCGGCGTCCGGTACCCCGCCGCGTCCACCGCCGCGCGCACCCGACCCCGCCGCTCCGCGAACGCGTCCACCACCGGGAGATCCCTGTACTTCGGCACGTTGGACACCGTGCTCGGACCCCGCTCGGGTCCACGGCCCCGGTCCGCCGCCTCCTCCAGGAACCTACGGACCCGGTCGAGACCGTCGCCGGTCCGGGCCACCGTCCGCACCACCTCCACGCCGAACGACGTCGCCAGCTCCCGGTCCTCGATCCCGCCGCCACGCTCCTCCAGCTCGTCCACCATGTTCAGGACGAGCAGCGTCGGCACCTCCATCTCCAGGATCGGCTCCACCAGCATCAGCTGGCTCTCCAGACGCGTCGAGTCCACGATCGCGATCACCGCGTCCGGGGAACTCAATCCCGGCACCTTCCCCTCCAGCACGTCCCGCGTCACCCGCTCGTCCAGCGTGCGCGCAGAAAAGCCGTTCACACCCGGCAGATCGACCAGGTCCACTTCCCGGCCTCCCCCCAGACGCGCACGGCCCACGTGCTTCTCCACCGTCACTCCCGGGTAGTTCGCCACCTTCTGACGAAGCCCGGTGAGCTGATTGTACAGCGTGGTCTTGCCCGAGTTCGGCGGCCCTACCAACGCCACGAGCGGAAGGCGCTCCCCGGCCTCCCGCTCCAGCGCGACCGCCGCGCTAGTCGCGCCCGCCACCTCCCGACCCCCCTACGCCGCCGGCGACAGCCTGCGCACGCTCAGACACGACGCCGTCTCCCGCCGCAGCGCCAGCACCGTCCCCTCGACCCGGATGATCGGGTCCCCGAACGGCGACGTCCGGATCGGACACAGACGACACCCCGGCAACACCCCCCGCTCCAGCAACGCCTCCATGTCCGACTCCGGCAGCTCGATCCGCTCCAGCTCCACTTCCTGGCCCAACGGCACGTCCGCCAACCGGAGCTCCTCCCGCCCCGCTGCCGCCAGCCCGTCCGCTCCGAATCGGTCCATGATCAAAGGCGTTGCTCTATGGTTGAAAATGATTCTCAAAAACAACGTAACCCCCGCCTCGCGAACCGAAAAGGGGGGGCGGCCTCCGCTCCCGGGATTTCCGGGTTCTCCCGACCGGCGTAGGGCATCCCCCCACACGGAGGGTCTGAGGCTGGTCACGACCAGGCACACAGAGAACTGCGCACACCGAGGCACACGACCGGCACACAGAGAACTGCGCACACAAAGGCACGGAGGGACAGAGGCACAGAGAACTGAATCTGGGTGGGCCCGGCACGGCCGGCTTCGCGGCGCACCCGCGGCCACCCGGCCGGAGCAGCCCTCGCCCGGCACGGCCGGCTTCGCGGCGAACCCGCGGCCACCCGGCCGGAGCAAGACCCGCCCGGCACGGCCGGCTTCGCGGCGCACCCGCAGCCACCCGGCCGGAGCAGCACGCGCCCGGCACGGCCGGCTCCACCGCGAACCCGCGGCCACCCGGCCGGAGCAGCCCTCGCCCGGCACGGCCGGCTCCACCGCGAACCCGCGGCCACCCGGCCGAACCCAGAACCGAGTCCGGCCGAGCCAACGAATCCCCGGCCGACGTCGAACCCGCGGCACCCGACGAACCCCTCTGCGCCTCTGTCCCTCTGTGTCTCTGTGTGTGCTGGGAAGTAGGCAGTACTCTGTGCCTCTGTGAGCCTCAGCGCCTCCGTGCGGCGATCTCTCGTCTCACCGCCGGCGCCACCTCGGTGCCGAGCAGTTCGATGGAGCGCAGCACAGCACTGTGAGGCAGGGTCATGATGAGCTGCAGGAGGTAGCGCTGGTGTCCGAAGATCTCGTGCTGGTGGAGGATCTTGTCGATGATCTCCTGGGGGCTGCCGACGGCGAGGGCGCCGTTGAGGGCCCGATTGCCATCGAACTGCTGGCGGGTCATGGGCGGCCAGCCCCGCTCGCGGCCGACGCGGTTCATCATGGCCGCGTACGGGGGGAACAGCCGGTCGGCGGCGGCGTCGCCGTCGTCTGCGATGTGGCCCTGTGTGTTGATGCTGATGGGCAGTGAGTCCGGGTCTTGGCCGGCCTCCGCGGCCGCTTCCCGGTAGAGGTCGACCAGGGGCCGAAACCGTTGGGGCGAGCCGCCGAGGATGGCGATGGCCAGGGGCAGTCCGAGCCTGCCGGCCCTGGCTACGGACTTCGGCGTGCCTCCGACGGCGATCCAGACGGGCAGGGGCTGCTGGATCGGCCGGGGGTAGATCCCGGCGTCGTCGAGAGCGGGCCGGTGTCGGCCGGACCACGTGACCCGCTCCTGTTCACGGAGTCGGAGGAGCAGCTCGAGCTTTTCGTCGAAGAGCGCGTCGTAGTGGTCGAGGTCGTAGCCGAAGAGGGGGAAGGACTCGGTGAAGGAGCCGCGTCCGGCCATGATCTCGGCGCGCCCGCCGGACAGGAGGTCGAGGGTCGCGAACTGTTGGAAGACGCGAACGGGGTCTTCCGAGCTGAGCACCGTGACGGCGCTCGTCAGCCGGATCGAGCGGGTCCGGGCGGCGCCGGCCGCGAGGGCGATGGTGGGTGCGGACACGGCGAAGTCGGGCCGGTGGTGCTCGCCGACGCCGAACACGTCGAGGCCGACCTGGTCGGCGAGCTCGATCGCCTCGACGAGCTCCTGGAGCCGGCGACGGGCCTCGTCGGCCCCGCCGGCGCCCTCCGGATCCAGCTCGGCGAAGGTGAATACGCCGACTTCGAAACGGTCCCTGTCGGACCCGCTGTGGGTCTGACCCTCCATGCCCGTCACGGCCATCGCACCGGGTGACCTGCTGCAGGAGCCGTCGGCTCCCCGGCCCGTCCCGTGCCGCCCTTGAGCCCCGGGTACGGCGTCCGGTTGCGCCAGATGATGGCGAACGCGATGACCAGCCCCAGGACGGCCACCGGGTAGAGCCAGGTCGGGATCTCCTCGACCCCGTCGAGCCACCCGAGGTGTGCGGGCACCATCGCCACGGCGTTGTTGAGGGCGTGCCAGAGCATGGCCGGGAAGATGGACCCGGTGAGGAGCGTGACGCCCGCCAGCAGGAACCCGAGGTAGGTCACCGGCACCAGCCGGAAGAGGTCCACGTGGAAGAACCCGAAGATGGCGCCGACCACGAGGGCGAGGGTCACGGGTCGAAACCGTCGTCGGAGCCCGTGGAGCAGCACGCCCCGGAACGCGATCTCCTCGAAGACGCCGGGCAGGATGGCGAGGAAGAAGACCACCTGCCAGAGGGGGAGGGTCTCCGGGAGCATGAACTGGCCGAACGCCTCCAGCATCTCGTCGGAGACCGGGAGCACGTACTGGCTGAGCTGGCCCACGCCGATCCCGGTGATGAACGCGGAGGGCGCGCCCAGCAGGACGGCCGGCCAGACGGCGGGTCGGGGCATGCGCAGCGCGAGCGCCTTCCTCGGATCGAGCCGGTAGCGCCAGAGCATGAGCAGCGACGCGCCCCCGAACAGCCCGATCACGTTGAACGTCACCTGGCCGCGTATCTCCAGCTCGCCCACGAACCAGAGCGACGAGAGGAAGAACATGACCCACAGCACCGCGAACAGGCGGAGCACCCGGCGGGGGAACAGCGCGGGTCCACCCGTGAGGTCGGCTTCGTCGAGCTCGGCCGCGGTGATGAGCTTCTCGGTGGACAGCGTCCGCTCGGTCAGGCGCGCCAGCCACGCGGCCAGGGCCACGGTGGAAAGGAACGTGAGCGCCAGGAACGGCCAGTCGTATTCCCCGACCAGTACCTCCCGGACGGCCACGCTGATATTGGCCAGCGGGATGACGCTGATGACCGAGGCCAGCTCGAGACCGGGCAGGAGCGCCGCCGACGACGGCAGCAGGAACACGATCAGCACCGGGAAGAAGTAGATCTGGTACTCCTTGTAGCTCTTGGAGTACCCGGACAGCATGAGCAGCACGCTCGAGATCAGGACGGTCAGAGGCAGGAACAGGAGCAGGAGCAGGACGATGGCCACGGGGCTCAGGCTGACCACGAACCGCTCCGGCAGCTCGAACAGCCCGAGTCCCAGGAACAGACCGAGCTCCGTGACGTTGATCACCGTGATGGCCACGCCCACCACGATGATCATCAGCTGTTTCGCCGTCACGATCTCACGGCGCCGGACCGACGTGGTCAGCAGCGTCTCCAGTGTGCCCCGCTCCTTCTCGCCGGAGATCGCGTCGGCGGCCACGACGGAGCCGCCGCTCAGCATCAGCATGACCAGCAGCGGCGTCAGCCAGAGCGCCAGCTGGGCCCCGCTCTCCCGCTCCGCGCTCGCCACCTCATCGAGCTCGACGGCCGCCACCTCCGCCGGGTCCACCGGCAGCCCCGCCTCCCGGTAGGCGGCATCGCGACGGTGCGTCCGCAGCTCCCGCAGCCGGTCCCGCAGTCGCGCCGCGCCCGACTCGGACTCGTCGCTGTTCCCGCGGAAGTGGATCCGGATCAGCGGGACGAACGGCGTGGTCTCCTCCGGCTCCGTCGACAGTGCCTCCGCCACCTCCTCCCCCGTCGCCCCGCGACCCGCCTCGGGCCCGGCGGCCTCACCGGCGCCCGACCCCGGGGCCCGGGCCGCCGCTGCGATCGAGTCCCGCAGCGCCCGGGCATCGGCGGGCATCAGGGCCTCCACGATGAAGTCGATCTCCTCCCGGGCCAGGGCGGAGTCCGGGTCCTCCGGCCGGACCTCCGCGAGGCCGCCCGGCAGCGTGTCGGGCGCCAGTGCCAGCGCATCCGCGATCAGCTCCCGGGCCAGCTCCGCGCCGGAGCCGGTCACCGCGTACTCGTACGTCCTGGACTCCCGTCGCTCCTCCGCCTGGCGCTCGGTGAAGCGCATGATCAGGAAGAGGCCGGGCAGGATGATGAGGGGGAGGACTACGGAGAAGATGATCGTCCGCTTGTCCCGGAGGAGCATCTTGAGCTCGTAGCGGAACAGGGTCCCGAGACCGCTCTGGTCGGCCATGGTCAGACGCTGGATCCCGGTGTGGCCACCCGGTCGGCCGTGCCGCCCACGAAGTGGACGAAGATGTCCTCCAGGTAGTGCTCCTTGCTCACGGACCGGAGCTGCTCCAGCGTCCCCGTGGCCAACAGCTCGCCCCGGTGGATGATCGCGATCCGGTCACACAGCTTTTCCGCCTCGCTCATGATGTGGGTCGAGAAGATGACCGTCTTGCCGTCATCCCGCAGGCCCCGGATCACGCGCTGCATCGCGAGGGCGTTGATCACGTCCAGTCCCACCGTCGGCTCGTCGAAGATCAGGACCGGCGGGTCATGGGCGATGGTCCGGGCGATGGACACCTTCTGCTTCATCCCGCTCGACAGCTTCTCGACCCGGGCATCCGCGTACTCGTTGATGCCGAACCGATCGATCAGCTCCTCCACCCGCCCGTCCACCCGGTCCCGCGGATAGTGGTTGATGAGGGCGAAGAACTCGAGCGTCTCCCTCGCCGTGAGCCGGGGGTAGAGGGCGGTCGATGCCGAGTAGAAGCCCAGGCTCCGGCGCACCGCCTCCGGCTCCTCCCCCACGTCGTGGCCCATGAGCCGGGCCGTGCCGGACGTGGGCTGGAGGATGGTGGCCAGGATCCGCAGCGTCGTCGTCTTCCCGGCGCCGTTCGCGCCGAGCAGGCCGAAGATCTCGCCCTTCTCGCACGCGAACTCGATCCCGTCCACGGCCCGCACCTGACCGCGGCTCTCGTCGTAGAAGATCTTGGTGAGGTCCTCGACCATCACCGGTCGCTCGATCGCCATGATTCTCCGGGTTCCGTGTGAGAGGGTCAGGTCGATGCCGTCCGGGAGCTCCCGGGCCGCCGCTCCCGGATGAACTTCCAGAAGTTGCCGTCGTACGAGCCCAGGAGCAGATCCTCGAACCGGAGGATGTAGCGGGCCAGGCCGAGGCAGAGGACCACCAGAATGAGCGTCACGACCATGGTCTCCCCGATGTAGAGCCACTGGAACGTGTTCTGGAACGCGTCCCGGATCATCAGCATCACGTTCGCGATCGGTATCGCCGCCATCCCCGCATCCAGCCCCAGGTCGGGCTCCACCACGAGCAGCCCCGGGATGATGGCCAGGTAGTACGCGGGCGTGATCATGGCCTGCCCGTCCTTGAAGGTCCGGGCGAACGCTGCCAGGATCATCATCATGGCCGCGAAGAGCAGCGCCAGCCCGATGGCGCCGACCATCATGAGCGGCACGGAAAGGGCCGGGATCGTGAACTGGACCGACTCGCCCATACCGGCCAGCAGCGGCCCGAGCACGGCACCCACGGTGATCACCATGGCCACCACGTTCAGCACCCCCGCCACGGTTCCGAGCGTCGCCACGTAGAGGTACTTCGCCACTAGCACGCTCGTGCGCGACGCCGACACCGACATCAGCGTCTCCCACGTCGACCGCTCCCGCTCGCCCGCCGTCGCGTCGATGGCAGGGTAGAAACATCCCAGCGCCACCATGATCACCAGCATGAACGGGATCATGAGGGACAGGACGAATGCCCCCATCTCGCTCCCCGACGACGCGTTCACCCGCTCGACCTCGAACTGGGCCAGCTCTTCCGGCGGGATCCGGAGCACCGCGCTCTCCCGTTCCAGCCAGCCGGCGCGGTACTCATCCACCACGCCCCGCACCCGCGCCATGGCCCGACGGCTCCGCTCCTCCGACTGGTCGTAGCGGATCCGGGCGACGAAATTGCCATCCAGCGCCGCGGCCGGCCCCGCAGCCGGCCCGAACCACAGCACCGCGTCCAGCTCACCGGCTCGCACCAGCGCCGTCGCCGAATCCGCCATCGGGGGCGGCGACCCGGCCAGTTCCACCCGCCCCAGAGCGGCCAGCGAGTCCCGGATCGCCGCGTGCTCCGCCGGCACATCGTACACGGCCACCCGCGACGTGAACCCTTCCGACAGCCCCTCCACCAGCGTGATCCCGGTGAAGATCGCCCACAGCATCACCGGGTACAGGAAGATCGGCATCAGGATGCTGTTCACCACGATCGATCGCTCCCGCAGCGCGCTGCGCAGCTCTCGTCGGTACAGGATCCGGATCTCGCGCCAGTTCATGACACCCCGGAGCACAGGCTCCCGCTCTCCGCCTCGGCCATCGGCGATCTCGTGTCGTGTTCGGATTGTCGGCCGGGGAAACGCCCCGACGGCGCCCCCCAGGGGGCTCGGCAGGCTGCGCCAACCTAGGCCGCCCCGCACGCCGCCTGCAACCATACGCGGTCCGACGCTCGCTCCCTTCACCGGCCGCCTGCCGGGTGACGGAGCGCACCAGGGCCGACCAGGACCCCCGGGCGACCGGTGAGCCGCCGGACCCATCAAGGCGCGACCGCGGATCACGCGAATACGCGGGCCGTGCTCCCGACCTTCGCGTCGCCGCGCCTTCGCGTGAGACCGGGGGGGGCGGGGGCCGGTGGCTGTCGGCCCCACAGGCCACGGTTCACGACCCACGGCTGTCGGCGCGTCACGGCTGTCGGCGCGTCACGGCTGCCGGTGCCCGCGGCGAGGTCCCGCCTTTCCGGCCGGGCCCGGGGCGGATCCCGGCCCGTCCGGCGCGGGCTCCAGAGGTGGAGAGTTTCGGCGATAATCACAGAAAGTCTCCATGCCGCCCCCCGTCCGACGATCGAGGTGGAGAGATTCGGCAATAATCGCCGATAGCCTCCACGCCGCCCCCGCCGACGCGCTCCGCTGGGCGACCTGAGCCATGATCCGACGACTCCTCGCCGAGTTCTGGGCCGACCTCGTCGTCCAGCGCACCCGGGCCCTGCTCACCCTCTTCGCCGTCTTCTGGGGCGCCCTCACCATCGTCCTCCTCCTCGCCTTCGGGGAGGGCCTCAAGCGCGCCGTGGTCGAAGCCACCCTCGGCGCCGGGTCCCGCATGTTCATGGTCTACGGCGGTGAGACGACCGAGCCCTTCGGCGGGCTCCCAGGCGGCCGCAACATCACCCTCCGCGAACCCGACCTCGATCTGCTCATGGAGAGCATCCCCCGGATCGACCGGGGCAGCGTCTCCTACGGCGGCTACGGCACGCTCCTCGAGTCGGACGCGCGGACCACCACCACCATGATGGAGGGCGTCCACCCGGACTTCGCCGAGCTCCGGTCCATGTACCCGGTCGATGGCCTGCCGTTCACCGTGATCGGGACCATGGCGTCGAAGGCCCAGAGCGGGATGAACAACGGCCCCGACGCAGACCGGGCCATCATCCCCGCCAGCACCTTCCGCACGATCTACGGACCCACGCGCGTGAGCCACCTCCTCGTACGGCCCAGGGACGTCCGCGAGGCCGCGCTCGCCAAGCGCCGCATCTACGAGGTCCTCGACTCCCGCTACGAGTTCGACCCCGACGACACCCGGGCCCTCGGCTTCTGGGACTTCGTCGAGGACGAGAAAATCACCCGGGCCATCGGTATCGGCATCCAGATCTTCCTCGGCGTGGTGGGGGCCCTGACCCTCGTCGTCGCCGCCGTGGCGAGCCTGCCCGACGGCAACGAGGCCATGTACTACATCGCCAATCCGACGCTGTCCTGGCCCATCACCCTCGGCACCGTCTCCATCCTCATCGCCATCGGCATCCTCGCCGGCGTCTTCCCCGCCCGCCGCGCCGCCTCCCTGGACCCCGTCGAATCCCTCCGGTACGAGTGAGAGCAAGATCTGAGAGCTAAGATCTGAGAGCTAAGATCTGAGTCCCCCCACCACCGCCACCGGCGGCAGCCAGCGACCAGGGACCGGCGGCCAGCAACCAGGGACCGGTGACGAGCGACTGGCGACCAGGGACCGGCGACAAGGGACCGGCGACCAGCCGCCAGACAGGATAGAACTGCTCGGCCGATGTCAGGATCCAGACGGGATCCCCGCCCACCGTCTCCATGATCA
>CAYMLW010000071.1:7435-14577 GCA_964391035.1 uncultured Gemmatimonadaceae bacterium | reverse complement strand
AGTACAGCAGGTGCAGCACGCTGTGCTCCTCGCCGCCGATGTACATGTCCACCGGGAGCCACTTCTTCGTGCGCCCGTCGTCGAAGGCCCGGTCGTCCCAGGCGGTGGACGGGTAGCGGAGGAAGTACCAGGAGCTGTCGAGGAAGGTGTCGCTGACGTCCGTCTCGCGACGACCCTGCCCGCCGCACTCCGGGCACGCCACCGTGTACCATTCTTCCGCCCGCTCGAGGGGGCTCACGCCGCTGGCATCCGGCTTGTAGTCATCGACGTGGGGGAGGACCACCGGGAGGTCGGACTCCGGGACGGGAACCGTGCCGCAGTCGTCGCAGTAGATGATCGGGATCGGCGGGCCCCAGTACCGCTGGCGGCTGATGCACCAGTCGTGGAGCCGGTAGTTGACCTTCGGCTCCGCGAGGCCCTTTTCCGCGAGCCAGTCGGTGATGGCCGTCCTGGCCTCCCGCCACGGCATGCCGTTGAACCGGTCGGAGTTGACGAGCGTGCCCTCGTCGCCGATGTAGGCCTCCTCCAGCGGCGTCATCCCGTCATCGCCCTCGCCGGCCACCACCCGGACGATGGGGAGCGCGAACTTCTGCGCGAACTCGAAGTCCCGCTGGTCGTGGCCCGGGACGGCCATGATGGCGCCCGTGCCGTACTCCATGAGGACGTAGTCGGCGATCCAGACCGGGATCTCCTGGCCCGTGGCCGGGTTCACGCAGTACCCGCCGGTGAAGACGCCCGTCTTCTCCTTGTCCGTCTTCTTCCGCGTCACCAGGTCCATGGCGGCGGCATTGCGACGGTACGTCTCGACCACGTCGCGCTGCTCGTCCATCGTCAGCCCCTCCACCGCCGGGTGCTCCGGGGCTAGGACCATGAACGTGGCGCCGTAGAGGGTGTCGGACCGGGTGGTGTATACCTCTATGCGGTCGTGGTCGGCCGACCTGTTGCCGTCCTCGGCGGACTGGGGGTCCCCGCTCCCCGCCTCACCCGAGGGACCGGGAGACCGGGAGCCGGCCCCGGCCGGTCGAACCGGAAAGCGGATGAGGGCTCCGTCCGAGCGTCCGATCCAGTTCCGCTGCGCCTTCTTCGTGGTCTCGGACCAGTCGATCCAGTCGAGGTTCGAGAGGAGCCGCTCGGTGTAGTCGGTGATCCGGAAGAACCACTGGGAGAGGAAGCGCTGCTCGACGGCGGTGCCGCAGCGCTCGCATTCGCCGGCGATGACCTGCTCATTGGCCAGGACGGTATTGCACGACGGACACCAGTTGACGGGCGCCTCCTTCTTCTCGGCGAGGCCCGCCTCGTAGAGCTGGAGGAAGATCCACTGGGTCCACCTGTAGTACGCCGGGTCCGTCGTGTTGACGGCGTGCTCCCAGTCGTACATCGCCCCCGTCCGCTTCAGCTGGCGGGTGAAGTTCGCGACGTTGCTCGGGATCAGCTCCATCGGATGGGTGCCGACCTTGAGGGCGAAGTTCTCGCTGTGGATCCCGAAGGCGTCGAACCCGATGGGCTCGAAGACCGTATGCCCCCGGAGCCGCTGGAACCGGCCGTACACGTCCGCGCCCGTGAACGCGTAGATGTTCCCCACGTGCAGCCCCTCCGCCGACGGGTAGGGGAACATCATCAGGTTGAAGAACGGCTTCTCCGCGGCCCGGAGCGTCTCCTCGCTCAGGGCGTTCGTGTGCTGCTCGGCCCAGCGGGCCTGCCACGTTCTCTCGATTTCGGACGGACGGTAGCTATCGGACATCAGAGACCTAAGATCCAGGAACTAGGAGCTAAGTGGGGTCGCGGCGTGTTCCGGGTGCCGGACAAACCCTTAACTTACCGGTGGCGTCAACTTCGGCCAACCGGCGACGTCAACTTCGGCCAACCGGCGACGGCCCCGAACCGGCGACGTCGGCGAACGCGTCGAGCCCTGGACCGCTCGAGCCAGCCGGTCGATCGATCATTCCGGTCATTCCGGTCATTCCGGACCGGCCGGGCGTACTCCGGTGTGTCCCGAACTCGCAGACCGTGGGCCTGCTCGACAGCCGGTGCGCACTTCGGGTCCTGTAGCGACCCAAACTCGCCGTTCGACCGCGCGCCCGGCCGTCGTGGGGAGGGTTTGGGTCAGGTGGCGACCGAAATCTGCATCCGGTCGCCCGGCGCCGGTCGATCGGCGAGTTCTGGACAACGAGCACGTCCCGGCATCGCCATTGCGCGGGTGCAGCCCCGGCCGGTGGGGCGAGCCATGGTCCGGACGCGTTCGGCCGCCGGCCGTCAGCCGTCAGCCGCGAGCCGTGAGCCGTGAGCCGTGAGCCGTGAGCCGTGAGCCGTCAGCCGCGAGCCGTCAGCCGTCAGCCGCGAGCCGCCAGCCGCGAGCCGTCAGCCGTCAGCCGTCAGCCGCGAGCCCCTCGATGGCGCCGAACGGGTCGTCGGGCTGGGCTTCGGCGGCCTCGATCATCCGGGCGACGGCGTCGGAGAGCGGGAGGTCGAGGGTGCGGTATGCGTGGTCGAAGAGGTCGAGCCGGTCGTAGTAGAGTCGGATGCCGAGGAGCGACGCGTTGTTGAGCGGCTGCTCGTGGAACGTCCTGAAGGCGACCCGGAGCCGGGGCACGACCTCGCGGACGTACCCTTCCCGCCATCGGTCCATCACCACTTCCCGGGCCTCGAGCTTCTCGTCGCGGGAGAGCTCGGGGTCCTGGTAGACGTTCTCGAGGGCCGCGATCAGGCGACTCAGCGCCCGGCCGAAGAGGAGCTCGTCGTGCCAGCGGGCCCGGGCCAGGCGGCAGCGGGACCCGGTCTCGCCTTCGAGGGCGCAGAAGAACTCGGCGGCCCCCACGTCGCCCACGAAGTTGGCGAAGCTCTCGTTGAACCTCACCTGGCCGCGGATGAAGGTGGTGTTGTGGGTGACCTCGTGGATCACGGTCGAGGCGAGGGACACCTGGTCGCGGCCGAGGAGGGTGCTCAGGAGCGGGTCGTTGAACCAGCCGAGGGTGCTGAACGCGCCGGACGGCCGGACGGCCACGTCGAAGCCCCGCCCCTCCAGCTTCCGGGCCTGGGCCCGGGCGTCGTCCGGGTCGAAGAAGCCCTTGTAGGGCACGCGGCCGACGATGGGGAACCACCAGGTGTAGGGGTCGAACGCGTCCCTGCGCGACGCCGTCACCACCATCAGCAGCGTGTCGGTGTCGAGCTGCGAGAACGTCGTGTAGCTGTCGCCCACGTCCAGCCCCAGCTCCTCCGCCGCGTACGTCCGGACATTGGCGACCACCGCGAGCTTCGCGCGGGTGTCCTCATCCGTGTCCGGCGCGCGAATGACCTCCCCGATGGGCTCCCGCCGGCTCAGGATCTTCGCCTCGGCCAGCCCGGCCTGGATCACGTAGCCGGGCGAGCAGAACGTCGCCGTGCCGGCGATCAGGGCCAGGACCAGCACGAGGAGGATCCGCTTCCGATATCGACGCGCATCAGGCATGGTAGGTGAGACCCGCTGTCGTGGGTGGAGTTCCGACCGGAACCGCCCGCCGCGTTCCGGAGCGACCTCGCCGTCGCACGGGCCCTCGCCTGGCTCCGCTCCGCCCCGGGTGCCGCTGACACCAGCGGTCGGCAGCACCCGGACGGCGGCGCCGGGAGGGGGCCGGCGCCGGGAGGGGGCCGGCGCCGGGGAAGCTCACCGACGAAGGTTGCGGGAGTCGAGAGCACCGTGCCAGCTTGCCCCGTCAGCCGTCAGCCGTCAGCCGTCAGCCGTCAGCCGTCAGCCGTCAGCCGTCAGCCGCCAGCCGCCAGCCGCCAGCCTACGAGCCACCATGACCCGACTCTTCTTCGCCCTCGGCGCCCTCTTCGCCCTCCTCGCCGTGGCCGCCGGCGCGTTCGGCGCCCATGCCCTCGAGGCCCGCCTCGAGCCGGATCGGCTGGACACGTTCGAGCTCGGAGTCCGGTACCAGATGTATCACGCACTCGGGCTCCTCGCCGTGGCGTGGGCGACCACCCGATGGCCGGGCGGCGGGACCACGGTGGCCGGCTGGCTCTTCGTGGCCGGCATCCTGATCTTCTGCGGGACCGTCTACGCCCTCGGCCTCGGCGCGCCGCGCTGGCTCGGCGCCATCACGCCCATCGGCGGCCTCTCGTTCCTCGCTGGTTGGCTGCTGCTGGCGTGGGCGGCCTTCCGGGGTGGATGACGGGACCGGCGCCGGCCACGAGAGGCGGGGTCCGCGGCGGTCGGAGGGGTCGCCGATGAGGCCGGTTCGCCGGGGCTGGCCATGAGGGACGCCGCTCCGCCCCGGGACCCGGCGGCTCTCGACGATTGGCTGCGGGACCGGGAGTCGCGCTACGACGATCTGGTCCCCGGCACCGAGCGCCGGATCGTGTGGGTCGATCCAGGCGACCCGGCCCCGACGGAGCTCGCGGTGGTCTACCTCCACGGCTTCTCGGCCACCCACCGGGAGACGGCGTCCCTCACGGAGCGGGTGGCCGCCTCCCTCGACGCGAACGCCTACCTGACCCGGCTGACCGGCCACGGGCGACCCGGTCGGGCGCTGGGGCGGGCCCGGGCCGAACACTGGTTCCGCGACACGGCCGAAGCGGTGGAGATCGGCCGGCGGATCGGCCGGCGCGTCGTCCTCCTCGGCGTCTCCACCGGCGGCGCGCTCGACGCCCACACGCCCGAACAGGCCCGCTACTGGACCGCCCGTTATCCGACGACGGCCATCGTCGAGGTCGCTCGCGTGGTCCGGCGCATCCGGCGAGGCCCCCTCCAGTCCATCGACGCGCCCACCCTCATGATCTACTCCCCCGCCGACCAGGTCGTCGATCCCGACGAGGTGGAGGAGGTCTACGCCCGCATCCCGGAGCCCAGGGCCATCGTTCGCATAGACGACCCGGCCGGCCCCTCCAGTCACGTCCTGGCCGGTGACCTCCTGGCCCCCGACGCTACCGGGCCAACGACGGAGCGGATCGTGACGTTCCTCCGCGACATCGTGGAGGTCTGAGCGGCCACCGCCGGCCACGGTCCGCTGGCTACTAACGAACTAGTTGACAGCCGAGCCGAGCTACTATATACCTAGTAGCCAGACGGACGAGCCGGAGCGATTGCCGGAGTCCACGTTCGGGCCGGTCTGGCAGGGGAGGGGCTCGGCCCGTCGGGCGTCGGACCGGGGGGCGGCTGGGGCGGGCGCCAGGCTGACGCCGGGCGTGGCCGGTCGCCGGCTCGGAAACGGAGAGAGAGGTGAGATGCCGAGGTTCACGGATCGGGAGCTGGACGTGATGGCGGTGCTGTGGGAGCGTGGCGACGCGACGGTGGCGGAGGTGCAGGCGTCGTTGTCGGACGAGCTGGCGTACACGACGGTGCTGACGGTGCTGCGTACGCTGGAGGAGAAGGGGCACGTGGGGCACCGGGAGGAGGGCCGTGCGTACCGGTACCACCCGCTGGTGGAGCGTGAGGAGGCGGGGGCGACGGTGCTGGGTCGTCTGGTGGACCGAGTGTTCGGCGGCTCGGCGGAGCTGCTGTTGACGCAGCTGGTGAGCGAGCGGGATCTGGGGGAGGCGGAGCTGGAGCGGATGCGTCGTCTGCTGGATGAGCGGTTGAAGGGAGGCGAGGAATGATGGGCTCGTGGCTGGCGTACGCGGTGGTGGTCTCGGCGGGAGTGAGCGTGGCGGCGTGGCTGGCGGAGCGGGGGCTGGCGTCCCAGGGCTGGCCGACGCGGCCGGCGTGGGTGGCGGCGTTGCTGGTGTCGGTGGGCATCCCGCTGGCGGCGTGGCTGGCGCCGGGGACGCCGGAGCCCTCGCCGCTGGTCGGGGCGCCGGGCGCGTACGTGCTGGAGACGTTGCCGCGGGTGACGTCGCAGACGGCGTCGGGGCCGTCGGTGGACGTGCTGGTGCTGGGCGGCTGGCTCGTGGCGACGGCGCTGCTGCTGGCGCTCGTGATGGTACTGGCCGTCCGGCTCGGGCTGCGACTCCGGCGGTGGCCGACGCGGGTGGTGGATGGCGTCGAGGTGCGGGTGACGCGACGGACGGGGCCGGCGGCGCTGGGGATGGTCCGTGGCCGGGTGGTCGTCCCGGAGTGGGTACTGGAGCTGGAGCCCCGGCAGCGGGCGCTGCTGCTGCTGCACGAGTCGGAGCACGTCCGGGCCCGGGACCCGCAGCTTGCGCTCCTGGGCCTGCTGATCTGCGTGGCGGCGCCGTGGAACCTGCCGCTCTGGTGGCAGCTCCGGCGGCTGCGTCTGGCGATCGAGGTGGACTGTGATGCGCGGGTGCTGCGCCGGGCGGGGGACGCCCGCGGCTACGGGTCGCTGCTGCTGGCGGTAGGTCAGCGGCGGGCCCACCTGGCGCTGGCGCTGGCGGAACCGAAGACCATGCTGGAGAGGAGAATCCGGATGATCACGAGGAAGCGGAACGGCTGGGCGTGGGCCCGGGCGACGGGGCTGCTGGCGCTGGCGGGCGTGGCGCTGGTCGTGGCGTGCGAGACGCCGTCGCCGACGGACTCGCCGTCGGCCGGGGCGGGGCTGGCGCCGGACGCGGCAGCGGGGGCGGTGACCCCGGGCGAGGCGGCCCGTGGGGCGGCGAGCGAGCTCGAGCTGCCCATCGACGGCGGCCAGGTCCGACTGTCGACCGGGGCGTCGTGCGCGCAGTTCTTCATCGACGGGCAGGCCAGCACGGCGGAGGAGGTGAGCGCGCTGGACGTGGCGACCATCGAGCGGGTCGAGGTCGTGAAGGGGGCCGCCGCGGGCGAGGACGCTCCGTGCGGGACGATCCACGTGACCACCGACGACGGGCTCGATCCGGGCCGCATCCAGGAGAGGGAGGAGCGGGCCGAGGCGGTCGGGCAGACCGCGAGTGTCGCCGCCCAGCCCACGTTCACGCCCATGACGCAGGCGCCGAAGCTGATCAACGGTGGCCGGGTCCGCCAACTCCTCCAGGAGCGCCACCCCCCGCTGCTGCGTGATGCCGGGATCGGCGGGACGGCCAATGTCTGGTTCTTCATCGACGAGACGGGGAAAGTAGCCCGGGTCCAGATCAAGGAGTCCGCCGGTTACGACGCCCTGGACCAGGCCGCCCTGTCCGTGGCCCGGGAGATGGAGTTCGAGCCGGCCCGAAACGGTGACGAGCCGGTGCCGGTCTGGGTGGCGCTGGAGATCGGGTTCGAGGTGCAGTAGGGCCGCGGCCGGCGGCCGCGG
>CAYMLW010000071.1:0-7335 GCA_964391035.1 uncultured Gemmatimonadaceae bacterium | reverse complement strand
CAAGAGGGCCCCGGCCTGGCGGCCGCGGCAAGAGGGCCCCGGCCTGGCGGCCGCGGCAAGAGGGCCCCGGCCTGGCGGCCGCGCAAGAGCCCCGATCGGGGGGCGTCTCGAGGCGGCGATTCGAGCCGGGACCCGGCGCCGCTATGGCCGCGGATTCCGGATGCGTCCTGCGAGGCGAAGCCGAGCCCTCTTGCGAGCGAAGCGAGCCCTCTTGCGAACGAAGTGAGCCCTCTTGCGAACGAAGTGAGCCCTCTTGCGCGGCGCAGCCGCGCCCTACCGGCTCACACAATACAAATACTCCCTGACCCTGTCCCCCTTGTACGTCCGGTTCTCCCGGTCCGCGTCGGACCGGTAGCGCTTGTAGCTCCGGCTGTAGCGCCTGTAGGTGCCGCGCCGGCCGTGCTCCTTCAGGACGCGGGTGATGGTGGCCTCGGGGATGATGCCTTCGTCGTTGTAGCTCATGACCACGTGGCGCCAGGGTGCGCTGGCGATGAGCTCCTCGAAGGCGGCCTCGCACTTGTTGACCCGGGACCAGTCGCTGCGCTTGTCCCTGTCGGGGACGAGGCCGGTCTTGCCGCGGAGCTCGGGCCGGCCGTCGAACCACCCCATGGCCAGGAGCTCGGGGATGTGGTAGTAGCCGGGGTACTGGCGGTTGTTGTAGGGCGGGTCGAGGTAGAGGAGGTCGAAGGGCTCGAGGTCGGCGGCCAGCTCGAGGGCGTCCTTCTGGGCGGCGCGACAGCCGTTCCCCTCGTGGATCTCCGGCAGCTCGAGCCGGAGCCGTCGCCGGGCATTCGGCTGCCAGCTCTTGACGAATGCGGCGTAGACGCCGGTGGTATTGGCCACCCGGTCGGCGGCCTCGATCAGCGCTGCCACCAGGACGTGGTAGAGGTCGAGGTCGATCCGGTCCCCGCGCCACCACTCCTCGATCCGGTTGCGGATGTGGTCGATCCGGGCGGCGTTCTCGGGCGTGAAGTACATCCGCCCGTGCTCCCGGCCGTCCTCTCCGCTGGGCGAGTAGCTGCGGTGGATGAAGCCGGGGACCGGGTCCAGCCCGTTCAGGTAGGCGACGACGTCGTCGGCGCTGGGCCCGTCGCGCCCGTCCACCGCCAGCACCTCGTCGGCGAGGCCGGGTGCCGAGGGGAGGGCCGGGACCTCGACATAGGCCCGGGCGAAGACGTAGCCGTACGCCATGATGTCGGATGCCGTGACCTGGAACCCCAGCTTCTTGAGGTGCTGGCCGACGCTGGCGGTACCGCTGAAGGGGTCGACGGCCGAGAGATCGTCACCGATGATCTCCCGGGCCTCGAGCTTCTTCTCGATGAAGCCCAGCAGCCTGGTCTTGTTCCCGATGTAGCGCATGCTCCCGGTCCGCGCCGAGTCGTGGGGAGGCGGCCCCGTGCCCCGGGGCATCCCTGCATCATGGCTTCCCGACAGACTTTCCGCCATCCCCGGCCGAGCGAGCCGCCCTCCCCGGCCGAGGGGGCTGCGCGGCGCCCGCGCCCCCGAACACTTGCGCGGGCTCTGGCCGTGGACGCACCATACACCCCGGTTCCATCCTCTTCCCCGGAGGTTCCCGAGTGACTCAGCCGAATGCCGGACGCCGTTCGCGGTACACGAACATCGGAGAGCGGGAGCGCCGGGTCCGGCTCGTTCTGGGCGGGCTGGTGCTGGCGGCGACGCTGTGGATCGGGTCGATCCTGGTCGCCCGCGACGCCGCCTGGGGCTGGCGGCTCCTCCTCTTCCCCCTCTTCTACCAGGGGATCCGCTTCTTCTTCGACTACCGGACCGGGATCTGTCCCGGCAAGGCGGAGCTGGGCCAGTGCCGGCACGAAGGTTGGCTGACCATCTTCGGTGACCCGATCGACGATCCGGACCGCGTCGCCCGGATCCGGACCCTCTCCCGGTGGGCCCTCCTCTGGTCCCTCCTCGGCGCGACGGCCCTCACCGCCGGTGTCATGGCCCTCTGAGGCAGCCGGCTGTCCACCCCACCCCTCGACGCCTTCGCCTCCCTCTCCCCTCTCCCTCGTCCGAAGGACCCTCGCCTTCGCCTCCGCCTTCCGCTTCCACCCTCTCCCCTCAAACACCTTCTCCCCTCAAACACCCTCTCCCCCTCCAGACCTTTTCCCCTCGAA
This sequence comes from uncultured Gemmatimonadaceae bacterium, assembly GCA_964391035.1. Taxonomy (GTDB): domain Bacteria; phylum Gemmatimonadota; class Gemmatimonadetes; order Longimicrobiales; family RSA9; genus JAWVYT01. Next base: position 5,203 of record CAYMLW010000071.1, on the reverse strand, counting down.
GACCCTTCGCCCAGCCGATGCCCCTCGACCGCCGGGCCCGCCTCGGGGGAGGTCGCGGCGGCCCCGGCGTGTCCAGCCCGACAGTCGCGGCGAGAGGTGTGCCCGGGATTGGAGGCGCCGATTGCCTCCGGGACCGAGACCGGCGAGCTTTGCGGTGTTCCCATCACAGAACTGGAAAGGAATCTCGGCCCGACCATGCCACGCTACCGTGTGACGTTTCGCTACGGCGCGTCCCGGGCACGCTACGATGTCCTGGACCTCGAGGCCCCGGACCTGCGGGTGGCGCTGCGGATGGCGGCCGATCGGGTCGCCGATGAGGTCATCGCATCGGCGGAGCTGGCGGAGGTCCGGGTCCAGCCGGGCGAGGAGGACCGGGAGTACACCGAAGGATAGGCGGCGTGTCCCTTACCGAGAGGATCTATGAAGGCGCCCTTGCCGGGAGCCGCCCGGCCATCTTCGCCGCGACGCTGGTGAGTCCGCGGGCGAAGCGGGCCGTGCGGGGGCGGCGCGAGTCGCTGGACCTGTTCCGGGACTGGGCCTCCCGGGAGCGGGATCCCGAGCGACCGCTGGTCTGGGTGCATGCGCCGTCGGTCGGGGAGGCGCTCATGGCGCAGGCCATCATCGGCGCGCTCCGGGCGCTGCGTCCGGACGTCCAGATCGCGTTCACGCACTTCTCGACGTCGGCGGAGCGCATGGTCGGCCGGGTCGGTGCGGACGTGGCCGGGTACGTCCCGTTCGACACGCGGCGTCCCGTGCGACGGGTGCTCGACGCGCTGCGGCCCAGCGCGGTCGCCTTCGTCCGGACGGAGGTCTGGCCGGTGCTCACCCGGGAGGCCGCGAAGGCCGGCGCCGCCCAGCTGCTGGTGAACGCGGTGCTGGCGGAGGACTCGGGCCGGCTGCGTCTCCTGGGCCGGAGCTTCCTCGAGAGCGCGTACCGGCGGCTGGCCCGGGTGGGTGCGGTCAGCGAGGCCCACGCGGACCGCTACGAGCTCCTGGGCGTGCCGCCGGGTCGCATCCACGTGACGGGCGACGCGCGCTTCGACCAGGTCTGGGACCGGGTCGAGGCCCGGGGCCTGGCGGGGCTGGCCGGACGGTCGGACCCGGGACCCGCCGGGGAGGCGGACCGGGCGGTCCCGCCGGACCTGCGGCCGACCTGGTCGCTGCTGCGCGATCCGGAGACGTTCACGCTGGTCGCGGGCTCCACCTGGCCCGAGGACGATGCCGTGGTCCTGCCGGCGATCCCGGTCCTGAGCCGGTCGCGACGGCTGCGCGTCGTGATCGCGCCCCACGAGCCGAGCGACCCGGCGCTCCGGGGCCTCGAACGACGCCTCGACCACCACTCCCTGGGCCATGCCCGTCTCAGCGCGCTCCTGGCCGGCGGGTCGGCGCCGCCCCGGGTGGTGGTCGTCGACAGGCTCGGCGTCCTCGCCGACCTCTATGCCCTGGCCGATGCCGCGTACGTGGGCGGCGGCTTCGGCACCGATGGCCTGCATTCCGTGATCGAGCCGGCGGCCCTGGGAGTGCCGGTGCTCTTCGGCCCGGCCCACGGCAATGCCCGGGAGGCCGGCGCGCTGGCGGCGGCCGGCGGCGGCTTCGTCGTCGAGGGCGCCGGCGGCTTCGAGGACCGGCTGCGGGAGCTCCTGGACCGGGAGGGGATGGCCCGGACGGCGGGCGACAGGGCCCGGCGGTACGTCGAGTCCGAGACCGGCGCCGCCCGACGGAACGCGGAGCTCATCGCGGCGGAGCTGTGAGGCCGGGGGACCGGTGGGATCCGCCGTCGTCGTCGGACCCCCTGAGCGAGGCTGCCGCTGGGGCGAGCCGTCCGGCGATCCGTTCCGCTCCCGGCATGGTCCCCCGAGTGAGGAGTGCGTCCCCTGGCCCCCGGGAGACGGCCCGGGCCGCTGTGGCGGTGTCCCGCGAGCGAGCGCTTCGGTGATGAGCCGCGCCCGTGAGCCGGGCTCGCGCGACGCGCTCGCGCGATGTCCCCGGGGCCGCTTCAGTGCGCGGCTGGCGGGGGCGAGCTGTCCCGAATCTTCCGTTGGTCGGTCTTTCATCGCTGGCACGAAGATTCGGGTCGCCTGGCGACCGAAACCCTCCGTTCGCCGATGGTGAGGAGCCGTCGACCGCAACTTCGGGTCGCCCGGCGACCCAAAGTCGCGTCTGATCACACCCCGGCCCCTCGACACGAGGGTTTGGGACAGAAGTCCACGCACGCGGCGGGACGGCGATGGCATGAGCGTCGAGAGGGCCCACATTCGAAGCCTGCCCAACCGCACGGCGGAATCGCCCGGCCCCGAGGCCGGGGCGGCCCCTCTCCTCTTCTCCCGATGGCCCTGAAGCCGGCGTCGGTCGCCCTGCCCCCCGACGAATGCCCGTGCACTGTTATATTCGCGTCATGACACAGCGCCGACCCACGAGCCGACCTGGCACCATGCCCGAGTCCCGACCCAGCCCCCGGCCCGCGGCACCCGATGGGCCCGTGCCGACGACCCCGATTCCGTCTATCCCGGTGACCATCCCGGGACCTCTGAGAGCATTGGCGGGCGGCGAGGCCGAGGTGGAGGTCCGGGCCGACACGGTCGGCGAGGCGCTGGACGCGGTGCTGGAGCGGCACCCGGCGCTGCGTCGTCATCTCCGGACGGAAGCGGGCGCGCTCCGTGAGCACATCAACGTCTTCGTGAACGAGGCCGACATCCGGACGCTGGCGGGCGAGTCGACGGCCGTGTCGGCGTCGGATGCGGTGACGATCGTGCCGAGCATCGCCGGCGGATGATCGAGAATCGAGATCGAGATCGTGATCGAGGATCGAGCGTTGGCGGGCAGGGCGCGACGCCGGGCGACGCCGGGTCGGGCACCGCGTCGGTCGGCTCCGGTCCTCCGGGGCTCCCGGACCTCCCCGGGCTGAGTGGGCGGGAGGCGCTGCGGTACGCCCGTCACATGGTGCTCGACGAGGTGGGTGAGGAAGGGCAGCGTCGCCTGAAATCGGCGCGGGTGCTGGTCGTGGGCGCGGGGGGGTTGGGCTCGCCGGTCTCGCTTTACCTGGCGGCGGCGGGAGTGGGCACGATCGGGCTCGTGGACGATGACGTGGTCGACGCCAGCAATCTCCAGCGGCAGGTGCTGTACGGCGAGAGCGACCTCGGTCGGCCGAAGGTGGAGGAGGCGCGGGCGCGGCTCCTGGATCTGAATCCCCACATCGAGGTCGAGCTCCACGCGACCCGGCTCACCAGCGACAACGCCCTCGGCATCCTCGACGGCTACGACATCGTGGTCGACGGCACCGACAACTTCCCGACCCGGTACCTGGTCAACGACGCCTGCGTCCTGCTCGGCATTCCCAACGTCTACGGCTCCGTCCTCAAGTTCGACGGCCAGGTCTCGGTCTTCGGCGGCGGCAATGACGCGCCGTGTTACCGCTGCCTCTTCCGCGAGCCGCCCCCGCCGGGACTCGTCCCGAACTGCGCGGAGGGGGGCGTGCTCGGCGTGCTGCCCGGGATCATCGGATCGCTCCAGGCCCTCGAGACGGTCAAGCTCATCACCGGCGCAGGCGACCCGTTGATCGGCCGACTCCTACTCCTCGATGGCCTCACCCTGCGGTTCCGGGAGCTCGAGCTCCGTCGCAACCCGGACTGCCCGGTCTGCGGCGATGCCCCGACCGTCACCGAACTCATCGACTACGAGGCCTTCTGCGGCGTGGGGGAGGCGGAAGCCGCGCCGGCGGCGGTCGGCACGACGGCCCCGGCGGCGCCCGCGGAGGACGGCGCTCGGGCCGTCCGGGCCGCGGACGAGGACGACGCGGTCCCCGACGCCATCGGGGCGGCCGAGCTGAAGGTCCGACTCGATCGGGGCGTGGACCTCGACCTCATCGACGTCCGGGAGCCGTTCGAATGGCGGATCTTCAACCTCGAGGAGTACGGCGCAAGGTTGATCCCCCTCATGGAGCTCGAGGGGCGCCTGGACGAGCTCGACCCCGACCGGGAGATCGTTTTCTACTGCCGGTCCGGGACCCGGAGCGGGAACGTGACCCGCTACCTCCGGCAGAAGGGCTTCGACCGGGCGCGCAACCTGACGGGCGGCGTGCTGGCGTGGCGGGACGAGGTCGATCCTGACGCGCCGAAGTACTAGGCTGGCGGCTTGCGGCTGACGGCTGACGGCGGACGGCTGACGGCTTGCGGCTGACGGCTTGCGGCTGACGGCTGACGGCTTGCGGCTGACGGCGGACGGCTTGCGGCTGACGGCGGACGGCGGACGGCGGACGGTTGGGGAACGGACGAGATAGGGAAGGCGGTGGAGTGGAGCGGGATTCGAGGCGAACGGAGCGGGAGCGGGGTGAGGAGCCCGGCAGGGGCGTCCGGGCGGCGTGGGCGCGGGCCCCTCGCTGGGTGCTGGGGGTGGCGCTGCTCCTGCTCGTGGCCGTGGTGACGGGCACGCTGGCGACCCGGGACCGTGGGGGCTCGGCGCCGGCGGAGGCTGGCGGAGACCGACGCCAGGCCGAGTCGGCCGAGGCGTCGGAATCGCCGCCGGATCGGGAGTGGGCGTCGCCTGACGAGCCGAGCCCGGTGGAGCCGGTGCCGGCGGAGGACCGGGTCCCGAAGCCGGACGCGGTTCGCGGGATCTACGTCGGCTCGTGGCCGGTGGGCAGTCCGAACCGGTTCGACCGCCTGATCGGACTGGCCGAGGCGACGGAGATCAACGCGTTCGTCATCGACGTCAAGGACGCGACGGGGGAGATCAGCTACGCGTCGGGTGTGCCTCTGGCCGGTCAGGTCGGCGCCACCGACGACGTCCGGATCCGGGACATGAAGGGAGTGCTGGCCCGGCTCCGGGCTCGGGGCATCTACCCCATCGCCCGGATCGTGGTGTTCAAGGACCCGGTCCTGGCGAGCGCGCGGCCGGAATGGGCGATCCGGCGGGAGGACGGCTCGGTCTGGGAGGACCACAAGGGCGTCCGCTGGGTCGACTCGTACAACCGCAGCGTGTGGGAGTACAACATCGAGCTGGCCCGGGAGGCCATCGCCCTCGGTTTCGGCGAGGTCCAGTGGGACTACATCCGGTTCCCCGACGCGCCGAGCTCGTACCTCGAGGAGGCCGTCTATCCCGCACGGGAGGGCCGGTCGAAGGCGGACGGGATCCGTGAGTTCATGATCCACTCCCGGGAGCGGCTGGCCGACCTGGACGTGCCGGTCACCGCCGACGTGTTCGGCAT
>CAYMLW010000070.1:616-14596 GCA_964391035.1 uncultured Gemmatimonadaceae bacterium | reverse complement strand
GACCCCCACGTCGGGCGGCGGGGTGGGGAAGGGTGCCGGGAGGGTGGACGTCAACGCCGCGGGCGTGACCGAGCTGGTGACGCTCCCGGGTGTGGGCCCGGTGCTGGCCGCGCGGATCGTCGCCTACCGGGACTCGGCGGGGCCGTTCGTGGCGGTGGACTCGCTGGTGCACGTGAAGGGGATCGGGGCGGCCACGCTGGAGCGGCTGCGGGACCGGGTGGAGGTGCGCCGGTGAGGGTACGCCGGTGAGGGTGCGGCGGGCCGGGTCGCATGGCCGGGTCGAGTCGGCCCAACCCCGCGTCTGCCTTGACCGTACGGGCGCAGGGGGCCTAGCTTTCAAGTTCTCTCCTCGGGACGACGACCGTCCCCCATCAATCTTTTCCCGCTAACGAATGGCGACGCGAACAGGGAACAGCACCGACCGTCTGGGCACGATCCTGCTCAGGGAAGGGCTCATCACCCAGGATGAGCTCGATGGCGCCCTGCACGACGCGCGCACGCACGGGACGCGTCTCGGCTACTCGCTGATCAAGCTCGGCTTCATCGAGGAGGACGAGTTGACCCGGATGCTGAGCCGGCAGTACCGGGTCCCGGCGGTGGACGTCACGCAGGTCAAGGTCGACCCGCGGATCCTGAAGCTGATCCCCGACGACGTCGCCCACAACCACCTGGTCCTGCCGCTGCGCCGTGTGGGCCGCACCCTGACGGTGGCCATGGCGAACCCGGCGGACCCGGGGATGCTCGACCAGCTCAAGTTCATGACCCGGCACGACATCGAGCCGGTGGTGGTGGGCGAGTTCACGCTCAAGAAGGAGATCGACAAGTACTACGGTCAGCAGTACGACGACGCGCTGACCGACCTGCTCGAGGAGATCGATACCGAGGAGATCGAGCTGATCGAGCAGGAGGAGGAGGACGTCGCCGAGGCGCTGCTCCAGGCCCAGGTCCAGGACTCGCCGGTGGTCAAGCTGATCAACGGGATCCTGACCGACGCCGTCCGGCGGGGCGCGAGCGATATCCACATCGAGCCGTACGAGACGGAGCTCCGGATCCGGTACCGGATCGACGGCGCGCTCCAGGAGGTCATGAAGCCGCCCATGAAGATGAAGGCGGCGCTGACCTCGCGGGTGAAGATCCTGGCGGACCTGAACATCGCCGAGCGGCGGGTCCCCCAGGATGGCCGGATCAAGATGAAGGTCCGGAACCGGGTCATCGATTTCCGGGTCTCGACGCTGCCGGTGATCTTCGGCGAGAAGATCGTGCTCCGGATCCTGGACAAGGGGACCCAGAGCCTGGACCTGACCAAGTTCGGGTTCGAGCCCAAGGCCGAGAAGGACTTCCTCAAGGCCATCTCCCAGCCGTACGGGATGGTGCTGGTGACGGGCCCGACCGGGTCCGGGAAGACCACCACCCTCTACAGCGCGCTGTCGCGGATCAACACCGAGGACGTCAACATCATGACGGCGGAGGACCCGGTCGAGTACAACCTCCACGGGATCAACCAGGTCCAGGTCCGCAACGAGATCGGGATGACCTTCGCGGCGGCGCTGCGGGCGTTCCTGCGCCAGGACCCGAACGTGATCATGGTGGGTGAGATCCGGGACCTGGAGACCGGCGGGATCGCCATCAAGGCCGCCCTCACCGGCCACCTGGTCTTCTCGACGCTGCACACCAATGACGCGCCGTCGACCATCGTCCGGATGATCGACATGGGGCTCGAGCCGTTCAACGTGGCCGCCGCGCTGAACGTCATCACGGCCCAGCGGCTGGTCCGGAAGATCTGCGAGAACTGCAAGGCCGAGGTCGAGTACCCGGCCGAGTACCTGGACGCCGCGGGGCTGACCGACGAGCAGAAGGCGTTCGCGTACTACCGCGGCGAGGGCTGCGACGAGTGCGGCGAGACGGGCTACCGGGGTCGGCAGGGGCTGTACGAGGTCATGGCCGCCACGCCCAAGGTCCGGAAGCTGATCATGCAGGGCGCGGGGGCGGACGAGCTGAAGGCCCAGGCCCTGGCCGACGGCATGCTGACGCTCCAGATGGACGGCCTGAAGAAGGCCGCGAAGGGCATCACCACACTCGAGGAAGTGATCAAGGAGACCGCCGCCTGATGGCGACAACCACCAGCGAGACCCCGAAGGCACAGGACAGGCCCCTCAATCTGCGGGCCCTGCTCGACGAGCTCGTGGAGCGCGGCGCCAGCGATCTGCACCTGACGGCCGGGCAGTCGCCGATCATGCGACTGGACGGCGTCATGACCCCGGCCCAGAGCGCGACCAAGGAGCTGGATGCCAAGGACACCCTCAACCTGGCCTACTCGATCCTGACCGAGAACCAGAAGAAGCGGTTCGAGACCCACGACGAGCTCGACTTCTCCTTCGGGATCCAGAACCTGTCCCGGTTCCGGGGCAACGTCTTCAAGCAGCGCGGCTGCGTGACCCTCGTGATCCGGGTCATCCCCTACGAGATCCAGAGCTTCCGGCAGCTCGGGCTGCCGCCCATCGTCTCGAAGCTGGCGGAACGACCGCGAGGGCTGGTCCTGGTCACCGGACCCACGGGCTCCGGGAAGTCGACCACGCTGGCCGCCATGGTCGACAAGATCAACACCGAGGACGCCGGCCACATCCTCACCGTCGAGGACCCCATCGAGTTCGTGCACCCGCACAAGAAGTCCATCGTGAACCAGCGGGAGGTGGGCGCCGATACGGGCTCGTTCGCGAACGCCCTCAAGTACGCCCTCCGGCAGGACCCGGACGTGGTGCTGATCGGCGAGATGCGGGACCTCGAGACCATCTCCGCCGCCCTCACCATCGCCGAGACCGGCCACCTCGCCCTCGCCACGCTCCACACCAACTCGGCCGCCGAGAGCATCAACCGGATCATCGACGTCTTCCCGTCCCACCAGCAGAGCCAGGTCAGGGCCCAGCTCGCGTTCGTCCTCGAGGGCGTCGTCACCCAGACGCTCCTGCCCCGCAAGAGCGGACAGGGCCGGATCGCCGGCCTCGAGATCATGGTCGCCACACCGGCGGTCCGGGCCACGATCCGGGACGACAAGGTCCACCAGATCTACTCGATCATGCAGGCCGGGAAGAAGCACGGCATGCAGACCATGAACGACTCGCTGGCCCAGCTCGTCATCGCCGGCGACGTGCGGCGAGAGGACGCGCTCCGTCGCTCCCCCGACCCGAACGAGCTGCTCCGGTTCCTCGGCGAGCCGGTCGGCACCTGACTCCGATCATACCGTGACCTGCCCGAGGAAGGGGTAGAGACATGCCAACATTCGAGTACTCGGCACGGAACGTCAGCGGAGCGCTGCACCAGGGCACCGTCGACCTGCCGACCCGGGAAGAGGTGGTCGGCCACCTCCGCAGGCAGAAGCTCATCCCGGTCAAGATCGAGGAGAAGAAGGCCGCCTTCGACCTGACCACCCTCCTCGGGCCCACCATCAAGACCCGGGACATCGTCATCTTCACCCGGCAGTTCGCCACCATGATCAACTCGGGGCTGCCGCTGGTCCAGTCGCTGGACATCCTGTCCCGGCAGACCAACAACCGGGCCCTCTCGAAGGTCATCGACCAGATCCAGTACGACGTCGAGAGCGGCAAGACCCTCGCCGACGCCCTGCGCGAGCACCCCAAGGTCTTCACCGACCTCTACGTCAACATGGTCGCCGCCGGCGAGGTGGGCGGTATCCTCGACGTCATCCTGCTCCGCCTCGCCACCTTCCTCGAGAAGAACGACGCCCTGGTCCGCAAGATCAAGGGCGCCATGGTCTACCCGGCCGTCATCATCGCCGTCGCCATCGGCGCCATCGCCACCCTCCTGATTTTCGTCATCCCCACCTTCCGGGACATGTTCGAGAGCGCCGGCGTCGCCCTGCCCGCCCCGACCCTCTTCGTCATCTTCCTGTCCGAGCTGCTCCAGGCCTACTGGTACATGATCATCGCCGGCGGCTTCCTCGCCGCCGCCGCCATACGCGCCTACTACCGGACCGACAACGGCGAGCTCAATATCGACCGCATGCTCCTCCACATGCCCCTCATCGGGGGACTGCTCCGGAAGTCCGCCGTGGCACGGTTCACCCGCACCCTCGGCACCCTCGTGGCCTCCGGCGTCTCCATCCTCGACGGCCTCGAGATCACCGCACGCACCGCCGGCAACCGCGTCATCCACGACGCCGTCATGGAGTCCCGCGTCAGCATCGCCGGCGGCGAGACCATCTCCGAACCCCTCAAACGCGCCGGCGTCTTCCCGCCCATGGTGGTCTCCATGATCAACGTCGGCGAGCAGACCGGCGGCCTCGACGAGATGCTCACCAAGATCGCCGACTTCTACGACGAGGAGGTCGACCAGGCCGTCGAATCCCTCCTCTCCGCCATGGAACCCATCATGATCGTCTTCCTCGGCGGCATCGTCGGCGGCATGATCGTCGCCATGTACCTGCCGATCTTCGACATGATCAACGCGGTGAGGTGATTCGGTGCGCGTGTCACGCGTATTTGAAACGTGCCAAATCGATTAGGTGATTCGTTCCGTTTCGATAATTGATTCGTTCCGCCCGCGGCCTTTCCCCATGGTTGCGGGCGGTTCGGCGTTCTGACGTCCCGAAAAATCGAGGAAATCTGCCGGATGCGGACGCTGCCGAGCGGGGCGGGGAATGTGCAATGGCTTGAATTGAATCAACGCTCGAAACGGAGGCAATCATCGTCGGGTCCTCCATGATTCCCGTGCGACTGTCGCATGTGGCTTGTAGGTTTACGGGTGCCGATCCGTGCAGCACGGCGGGCCCAGCCTCCTCGGCCACACCAGCAATGCATTCAAAATTCAACTGGCGAGAGCCTGACCCTGCATGATCACCGGCGAACTCAAGTCGAAGGTTGACCGCATCTGGGACACGATGTGGTCCGGCGGTATCTCGAACCCGCTCACCGTCATCGAGCAGCTCACCTATCTGCTCTTCATCAAGCGGCTCGACGAGCTCCAGACGCTGAAAGAGCGGAAGGCGGCTCGTACCGGGGAGCCGATCGACGACCCGATCTTTTCTGAGGATCAGGAGCACCTCAGGTGGTCCCGGTTCCGGGAGATCGCGCCCGAGAAGATGTTCGTGACGGTGAAGGACGAGGTGTTTCCCTTCATCAAGTCGCTCGGGCAGAACGGCGACGGGGAGGGCGAGGAGGCCTCGACCTACACGCACCACATGGAGAACGCCCTCTTCATGATGCCGAAGGCGAGCGTCCTGGCGAACGTCGTCGACCAGCTCGACGGCATTGACATGGCCGACCGCGACACGAAGGGCGACCTCTACGAGTACATGCTCGGCAAGATCGCAAGCGCCGGGCAGAACGGTCAATTCCGGACGCCGCGGCACATCATCAGGCTGATGGTCGATATGATGGAGCCGAGCCCGAGCGACGTGATCTGCGACCCCGCGTGCGGAACCGCCGGCTTCCTGATCGCCGCGTCCGAGTACCTGATCGATCACCACAGCGACACGATTTACAAAGACGAGGCCACGCGGCGCCGGTTCAACGAAGGCACTTTCCACGGCTACGACTTCGACTCGACCATGCTGCGGATCGGGAGCATGAACATGCTCCTGCACGGGGTCGAGAATCCGGATATCCGCTACCGCGACTCGCTCGCGCAGGCTGATCAGGACGACGCCGAGCGGTTCACCCTGGTCCTCGCCAACCCGCCGTTCGCCGGCAGCCTGGACTACGAGACCACGGCGAAGGACCTGCTTCAGGTTGCCAAGACGAAGAAGACCGAACTGCTCTTCATGTCGCTCTTCCTGCGGCTACTGAAGCCCGGTGGACGAGCCGCGGTCATCGTGCCGGACGGGGTTCTCTTCGGGTCGACCCGGGCACACAAGAAGCTCCGGAAGATCCTGGTCGATGGGCAGCGACTCGACGCGGTGGTCTCGATGCCATCGGGGGTGTTCAAGCCTTACGCCGGCGTGTCGACGGCCATCCTGCTCTTCACGAAGACAAACTCCGGTGGGACCGAAAACGTCTGGTTCTACGATATGCAGGCGGACGGGTACTCGCTGGACGACAAGCGGACTCCGCAGCCGAACAAGACCGACCTTCCGGATATCCTCGCCCGGTGGCGGAATCGGGAGGCAGAGGCCGACCGGGAACGAACGGACCAGAGCTTCCTGGTGCCGAAATCGGAGATCTTGGCGAACGACTATGACCTATCGGTGAATCGGTACAAGGAGGTCGAGTACGAAGAGGTGGAGTACGATCCGCCAAGAGTCATTCTGGGACGGCTCCGTGATCTGGATGAGGAGATCAGAACAGGGCTGCAGGAGCTTGAGGAGTTGATCGCGTGACCAACGTCCCACTTCCGGAGGTGTGCGCGATCGAGATGGGACAGGCGCCAAAGGGGTCGAGCTACAACGAGGACGGTCATGGGGTCCCGCTGATTGCTGGAGCCAGCGACTTGGGGGAGCAAACTCCGTCACCCTCTCGATTCACGGACTCGCCGACTAAGATTTGCCGCCCTGGAGACCTTCTCCTCTGTATCAGAGCGACGATCGGCGACCTGAACGTGGCAGACCGGGACTACTGCCTCGGACGGGGAGTCGCGGGGCTGCGAGCAGCGCCAGAGCGCCTCGACAATCGATATCTATGGCACTGGGTCACAGCCTCGGCGGACGATCTGCGCTCAATGGGTCGAGGTGCGACGTTCCTGCAGATCTCGAAGAAGGACCTTCAGTCACTACAGATCCCCCTCCCCCCTCTCCCTAAGCAGAAGCGCATCGCAGCGATCCTCGACGCTGCGGATGCGCTCCGGACGAAGCGCCGAGAATCACTCAAGCATCTCGACGAGCTCGTCCAGTCGGTGTTCCTCGACATGTTCGGCGATCCGGTGACGAATCCGAAGGGGTGGGACGTAGTCGAGTTGGGGACAGTACTCTCGCACCTAACCAGCGGCTCTCGTGGCTGGGCTAAGTACTACTCGGAGAGTGGCGACATCTTTCTCCGAATTCAGAACCTCGTCTGCGGCGAGCTTCAGTTGGAGGACGTAGCGTACGTTCAGCCTCCGGATAATGCGGAAGCGAAGCGGACGCGAGTTGAGACGGACGACGTTCTGCTCAGTATTACCGCAGATCTCGGGCGGACCGCGGTCGTTCCAGATGGACTCGGAAAGGCCCATATCAACCAGCATCTCGTGATTCTGCGTACCGAGAGACTCGACTCCACCTTCCTCTCCCAGTTCCTCGCATCACCTGGTGGCGCCATCCAATTTCAACGGCTAAATCGTAACGGTGTGAAGGCTGGATTGAACTTCACTGACATCAAGGGGCTCCTTGTACTTGAACCTCCGATCAATCTCCAGCGGAAGTACGCCGCTATGGTGAGTTCGATCAGGAGCCATCGTCAGCGTGTGGAGAACCATCTCGCTGAACTCGACACCCTCTTCGCCTCCCTCCAGTCGCGCGCCTTCCGTGGAGAGCTCTGAGCGATGAGTAATTTCGCGTGGATGTCGGATCAGTTCCGGCAGATCGCCGATTCGGCCCAAAAGGCCGAGTCGCATATCCACGCGGATCCTCGGGCCGCCTGTTTCCATGTGCGGTTCACCCTCGAGGCGATCGTGCACTGGATGTACCGGCACGATCCGGCGCTCCGGATGCCGTATGACAACAGCCTCGGGACACTTCTACACGAGCCCAGTTTCCAGAACCTCCTGCCCGAGGCCGTCTTCCAGAAGGCCCGGACCATCCAGAAGGTCGGGAACCAGGCCGTCCACAATCCTCGCCCGGTCCGGCAGTACGACGCACTGCAGGTGACCAAGGAACTGCACCACATCTGCTGGTGGCTGGTCCGCACCTACCAGCCCGACGCACCGCGGGACGGCGCCGCGTGGAAGGACGAGCGGGTTCCCACGCCAGTTCAGCCGGGCGATGTGGTACCTCGCGCTGATCTCGAAAGGCTCGAGACACAGCTTGAGGAGCAGAATCAGAAGGACCTCGAGCGGCAGAAGGAGCGCGACGCGCTCGATGCCGAGCTCCAGGAGCTCCGTGGGCAACTGGCCGAGATCCGGGCCGCGTCGCAGGAGACCCCGGACACCCACGACTACTCCGAGGCGGAGACCCGGAAGTACCTGATCGACATCGAGCTTCGTCGCGCCGGCTGGCCGCTGGACCAGAAGCGCGACCGTGAGTACGAGGTCCAGGGCATGCCTAACGCCAAGGGCCTCGGATATGTCGACTATGTGCTCTGGGGTGACGACGGGAAGCCGCTGGCGGTGGTCGAGGCGAAGCGAACGACGAATGACCCGGAGAAGGGCCGTCAACAGGCCAAGCTCTATGCCGATTGCCTCGAGGAGATGCACGGGCAGCGGCCACTCATGTTCTACACGAACGGCTATGCCACCTGGCTCTGGGACGACGTCTCGTACCCGCCCCGTCAGGTCGCGGGCTTCTACAAAAAAGACGAGCTCGAGCGGCTGATCCGCCGACGGACTCAGCGGAAGGCCGTCGATGTCGCGGACGTGAAGGAAGGGATCGTCGATCGCTACTACCAGAAGCGTGCGATCGGGAGCATCGCTGCGCAGTTCTCGAAACAGCGGCGCAAAGCGCTCCTCGTCATGGCTACCGGTACAGGGAAGACACGGACCGCAATCGCACTCGTCGACCTCCTGCAGCGAGCCGGCTGGGTAAAGCGGGCCCTTTTCCTCGCCGATCGAGTTTCCTTGGTAAACCAAGCGGTAAACGCTTTCAAGGCGCACCTGCCGGAATCGTCGCCGGTGAACCTGGTGACCGAGAAGGATAAGACGGGCCGGGTGTACGTATGCACCTATCCGACGATGATGAACCTCATCGACGAGTCGGATGGGGGAGAGGCGACCTTCGGCGTCGGCCACTTCGACCTCGTGATCATCGACGAGGCGCACCGCTCAGTGTATCAGAAGTACGGTGGGATCTTCCGTTACTTCGACTCGTTCCTTGTCGGGCTCACCGCCACGCCCAGCGAGCACGTCGATCGCAACACCTACGAACTGTTCGATCTGGAGCCGGGCGTGCCGACGGACGCTTACGAGCTCGAGGCCGCGGTACGCGATGGTTACCTCGTGCCGCCCCAGGTCCAGCAGGTGGATCTCCGTTTCCCGAGGGAGGGGATCGACTACGACAGCCTGAGCGAGGAAGAGAAGGAGCAGTGGGAGTCGCTCGACTGGGGCGATGATGCGGACGAGGGGCCCGTCCCAACACGTGTGAATGCGAGCGCGATCAACAACTGGCTATTCAACCGGGACACGGTCGACAAAGTGCTCGAGCACCTCATGGTGAACGGGCACATGGTCGAGGGCGGCGACCAGCTGGCGAAGACGATCCTGTTCGCCCGCAACCACGACCACGCGAAGTTCATCGAGCAGCGGTTCAACCACCACTACCCCGAGTACAAGGGCCACTTCGCGCGGGTCATCGACAATTACGCCAAGTACCCCCAGAGCATTCTGGACGACTTCTCGATTCCGGAGAAGGAGCCCCACCTCGCGATCTCCGTCGACATGCTCGACACCGGGATCGACGTGCCCGAGGTCGCGAACCTCGTCTTCTTCAAGCCCGTCTACTCGCGGATCAAGTTCTGGCAGATGATCGGCCGCGGGACTCGACTGCGTCCGGACCTCTTCGGCCCAGGCGAGGACAAGCCGGATTTCCGCGTCTTCGACTTCTGCTTCAACTTCGATTTCTTCAAGGAGAACCCCGACGGCATCGAGCGCAGCGGCAGCGCGCCGCTCGGCGTCCGTCTGTTCCGTGCGCGGGTCGAACTCCTTGCTCAACTCCAGACGGACCCGGAGCACGACGAGGACGGCTCGCTCGCTACTACCCTTTCCGCAGGGCTGTACGAGCACGTCCACACCATGAACCGCGAGAACTTCCTGGTTCGTGAGCGGCTGCAGGCCGTCGATCACTTCCAGAAGCGGGAATCTTGGGACGGGCTGCAGGAAGATGACGTCTATCGGCTCAAGAACGAAGTTGCCGACCTGCCGGCCGAGACCGATGACGACGAGGTCGAGTCGCGGATGTTCGATCTCACGATGCTGCGGATGCAGCTCGCGCATGTCGAGGGAGACGCTAACGAGTTCGAGAAGCGTCGCCAGCGCGTGGTGGAGATCGCCATGCTGCTCGAGGACAAGCGTTCGATCCCAGCCGTGAAGGCGCAGCTCGAGTTCATCCAGGCGATGCAGGAAGTGGGATTCTGGGAGGGGATGACGCTCGAGATCCTCGAGGATGTGCGGGTCCGCTTGCGAAGGCTCGTCCCTTTCCTCGAGAAGCGGCAGCGAAAGCTGGTCTACACCGACTTCAAGGACGAGATCGTGCGCGTCCACGATGAAGAGGCTGTCGCCATTCCGAAGATGACCGGGGCGCAGTACGAAAAGAAGGTCCGGGAGTACCTACGTGACCACGATGATCACCTTGCGATCCATCGCCTGCGCCGTAACAAACCCCTCACGCCGTCCGACCTGGAAAGCCTCGAGACGGCCCTGAAACAGATCGGTGAGCAGGAGGGGGATACACTGCTCTCGGACCTCCTCGCCCGGAGCGAGGCACCGTCGCTTCCGTACTTCGTCAGGACCATTGTCGGACTCGACCGGGAGGCCGCTAAGGAAGCGTTCGCCGACTTCCTCGGAGACCGCAGTCTGACGTCCGCCCAGATCCGCTTCGTCGAGATGGTGATCGATCAGCTCACCGCCCGCGGCATCATGGAGCCAGGTGCGCTCTATGAGCCGCCTTTCACCAGCATCCACGGCGGCGGCCCGGAGGCGTTATTCGAGGGGAGGGCAGAGGTCGTCGAGGGGCTTTTCGAGCGGGTGAAGCGATTTGACGAGGGATTGGGGCAAACGGCGTAGTTCGGTTGGTCCGAACCTGATCAACCCGCATTCACGACCGCCGGGCAGAACCGGGCGCTCAGTCCTTAGTCTCTGGGTCTATTGGGGTATCCATTTGACCGGAGCTACGCCTCAAAGGGAGGGTGCCTGCCCCTTGACAGCAGCCGTGGGCGTCCGTGATATTCGTGATGGTGGTATCTCATCTCACGACCTTCAGGTTGAGCTATGACAAACGAGACCTTCCGTATGACACCCCTCGACCGGCAGACCGTGAGTGGGGTGACGGGCGACGCGGATGAAGGCGTTCTCGTTTCCGGGTCCCCTACGGGGGTCCGTCACATTATGCGCGTGCTTCGGTCCTTCGTCCATCAGGAGGAGCGAGACGAGGAGTTGCTTGGCGTGCTATTGCAGGACGTTGAGCCAGAGTTGATTGGGCCTGAGCATATGAAGCAGCTCCACCTCCAGGCTCGGGCCCGCCAAGAGTTTCTAACCGAGGTCCCGCTCCTCAGCAGCGTTGAGGTTGGCTCCCTGCTCGGCTCGACTGCGAAGAATCTCTCCGCGATGGCAAGTCGTCTCAAGCGTGAAGGCAAGATGTTCGCTGTTCCCCACCGTGGTACGGACTACTTCCCCGCATTCCAGATCGCGAACGGTGAGCCGCATCCTGCGATTGAAGCAGTATTGCGAGCGTTTGAGGCGGAATCGCCGTGGACGGTCGCGCTGTGGTTCCAAGCCCCGTCCGGATGGCTTGGGGGGGAGCGGCCAATTGATCGCTTTCAGGATGAGCCTGACCGCGTCGTCGAAGCTGCGCAAAAAACGGCGGCCCCGATTGCCATCTGATCCTCCATTGAGCCGCTGGAAGACGTGAGCGCCGACACTTCTCCGGTGCCGGATCCGCCAGACTTCGCAGTGACCTCTCCGGTCTTACTGAGTTGGGACGCGGGCGAGGTCATCACGCGCGTGTACGATCTCAACTACCCCGTGAGCGCCTTCAATCCCGGCACGCGGACGACGGCCGCCGGCCGTTTCCACTTCTTCCGGGACACCGGACGGAAGCGAGTGCCGGTCCTCTACGGCGCCGAGGGGGAAGACGCCGCGATTTCCGAAACGGTTTTTCACGACGCACCCGTCGGGCGCGGCCGGGCATTCGTCCCTGCCAAGCGATTGAACGACAAGGCCGTAGGTTGGGTACGGCCACGGCGCGACCTGGTGCTTGTGGAACTGTTCGGTCACGGATTGCGGCGGCTGGGACTCCGTCCCGAGAACCTGACGGACACGGAAGCCGACCTATACGGGCGCACCGTCGCGTGGGCAGAGGCCCTTCATCACTCGTTCCCAGACATCGACGGTCTGATCTGGATGTCCCGGCAGTTCAATTCAGAAAAGACGCTCGTACTCTTCGGCGATCGGGTGGCTGAGGCAGAACTTGAGTCCGTTGGGCCTGCAATGCCGCTCGAGGTCGGGCCGGGAAGCGAGATCGTCGATCGCGCGGCCAATCGCGCTGGAATCGTCATCGGCTGACGGTCCGTCTCTGGGCCAGCGCCGTAAACGTGAAGACTTCGAGCTCGACCTTGCTTCTGCGACCGGTCCTCCGGTCAAATGGATACCCCCCCACCGCGTCATGGACGGGTCGTGGCGGTTCTGGACGGTGGCGGTATCGGCCCCGCCGACGGGGAAGGCCTGGTGCGGCGCGATCACGCCGTCGCGATCTCGCACCGCATTGGGCTGAAGGCAAAGGACTCATGGAGCGGCCGCGATTCCTGGCCGTCCGTGACGCTGGTCCAGTAGACGTAGTTGATGGGGATGATGCGCTTGTAGGTGACCAGGCGGAGCTCCGTCGTGTTGTCGCTCTCGAGGCGGATCAACGAGGCGTCGCGAGGGGAATCCGTCCCGCCCGTTCCCGATTGAAGCTCCGTGAACAACTCCTCCAGGGAGGCATCATGGCTTTCCCTGACGGTGGTCACGCGCCATGTGGAGGAGTCGGGGCACGGGGTCGGGAGGTCGTCGCTTGCGTCCCGTGAGAGCTCCGCCCAGGTCGCGCTCTCGAGGTCCGACTCGAAGGGGCCGGGCTGCACGGCGACCAGGGGGATGCGCAGATCTCCGTATTCCAGGATCAGAGCCGGGCGCTCGGGTTCGGCGGCGCAGCCTGCGGTGCCCGACCACCCGGTCCAGCCGTCGCGGGTCTGGAAGCGGACGCGGCCCTCCGCCGCCAGACCGGGGCGCACCGTGGCGTGATGGATCGTGGCGGGGCCGTCGACGTAGTCGTTGCTCCAGCCGCCCGTGGTCCTCGAGGCCCACTGGGTGCGCTCGATGTCGGCTTCGTTCGAACCGGGCGGCACCTCGGCGGTCAGGGTGGCGATGTCGGTGCTGATGCGCTCGCAGGACACGGAGGGGGCGGACCCGTGCTGTGCAGACACCGGGGATCAGGCCAGAAGCAGCGCGGCCGCGACGAGGCCGCCACTACGCGAGTACAGGGAATGATGCGTCATGGGTATCCGTGGTTGTTCGAGTGCGGTCGACGAGGGACCGGCAACGGGACGCGGGCCGGCCTCACCGGCAGGGCCGGGACCGCCACTCGCACACCTGGCTGTCGCGGCACTCTTCGTAGGCGTCCATGGCCTCCTCGAACTCGGCGATCTCGTCCTGGAGTGCCTGCTGCTGGCGGGCGCGCTCGCCGAGGCACTCGTAGAAGGACTTCTGGACCTCGCGGGCCTCGGCCCGGATCTGGCGGACGAGGTCGAGGATGGCCTGGACCTGGGCCTCGGCGGCGGCCTTGGACGCGGCCATGCCGCAGTCGGGCGACGAGCCGCACACGCCGATGGCGTCCATGAGCTGGCCCATGGCGAAGCTGCCGAACGTGGTGGCGGCCAGGACGATGCCCGAGACGGTGGAGATGGGCTCGGGGGTGAGGACCAGGGCCATGGCGGAGGCCATGTTGGAGACCTGGACGCCCATCTCGGCGGTGGCCTTGCCCTGCATGGCGAGGTCGAGATAGCGGGCGGTGTCGAGCCAGAACTGGCCCTGCTCGTTCCAGTAGTCGATCTGGTCGGCCAGCCGGTCCAGGTCGTCCTGGAGCCCCGAGCAGTCGGTCAGCTCGTCGTAGGCCGGCAGGGGCGGCTGGCCGCAGGAGAAGGGCTCGCAGGTGAG
>CAYMLW010000070.1:0-606 GCA_964391035.1 uncultured Gemmatimonadaceae bacterium | reverse complement strand
ATCTCGTCGCCGGCGCCGAGGCCGGTGCCGTCCCCGGGCCAGCCGCCGCCGTCCGGCGCCGGGTTGACCATGCCTGGCACCAGCGGGTCGATCTCCGTGACCGGCTCCGCCGGGTCGGGGGCGCCGTCGGGCCGCTCGGGGAGCACCGACCACCGGGCGACGAGGTCGAAGAAGGCCCGGTACTCGTTCTTGTCGCTGGTGGACAGGGCGCCGGGGTCGCCGTGGCCGTCGATCCCGAACCGGGGGACGACGCCCCGCCGGCCGGCGGCGAACACGATGCGGGGGAGGAGGTCCAAGGCGCCGCCGTGGTCCGAGACGACGAGATGCTCGCCGCGCTCCCGGACCGACGCGCCCCGGCCGGCGATGTCGCGGGTGACGGCGGCCGCGGCGTCGCCCAGCCCGTAGACCTCGAACGGCTGCCCGTCGATGGCGGCCATGTACTCGACCCATCCGTCGGCCTGCGTGCGCTCCGGCGCCGCGTCGCACGACCAGCCGTGCGTCCAGTCCCGGACGCCCTCGGGCCGGGACCGGAGCTCGACGGCCTGGTCCTTCGGCAGGCTGCCGAGATAGAGCTCCTGCATGTCCGCGGGCGAGGTCATCAAGCTC
>CAYMLW010000069.1:0-14597 GCA_964391035.1 uncultured Gemmatimonadaceae bacterium | reverse complement strand
ATGAGGTTCACGGATGGAGTATGGGCCGCGGCCCGGCGGGCCACCAGTCCGGGCATCGAGCAGCGACCAGTGGCCAGCGACCAGCGACCGGCGACCGGCGACCGGCGGCCAGCGACCAGCGACCGGCGACCGGCGGCCAGCGACCGGCGGCCAGCGACCGGCGGCCAGCGACCGGCGACCGGCGTCGGGGGAGGCGCGGCGGTTTCGAGGGGCCAGGGTCGAAGTGGCCGCCGACCCCATGCGCGGGCCACCGTATCGGGAGCGGGAACAACCCCGAAGAGGTTGGAGCGCGGCGACGCCCCCGCATGCCGCGCCACCAGGTGCGCACGGCCCCCGGGGCCGGGGATCGGAGCCACTGTGGTCGACAGGCACATTGCCGGCAGCCGCAGCTCGGCCTATTCCTACGGACCCGCAATCGGCACCCCAGGGCACCTGACCTACGGTACGCATATGACCAGACCGACAACGCCGCAGTTGTTCCTCGGGATCCTCGTGTTCGCCGGCTGGCTCGGTCTGCCGGCCCGGTACGGGCCCGAGCCGACGATGTGGCTCGCGCCGGCCCCGGCGGGCGCCCAGACCGTCGACACCGCCCTTCTCGCCGACGTCGACTACCGGATGGTGGGGCCGTACCGGGGCGGGCGGACCACGGCGGTGACGGGGGTGCCAGGGTCGCCGCATACGTTCCTGACGGGCTACACGGGCGGGGGCGTGTGGCGGAGCGACGACGCGGGGCACACCTGGGACCCGATCACCGACGGGTTCCTGACGGCCGGGGCGGTGGGGGCGGTGGCGGTGGCGCCGTCGGACCCGAACGTGATCTACATGGGGACCGGCTCGATGTGCATCCGGGGCAACACCTCGGTGGGCCGGGGCGCGTGGCGGTCGACGGACGGCGGGTCGACCTGGGAGTTCATCGGTCTGCCGGAGTCGGGCGCGATCGGCAGCATCGTCGTGCATCCCGACGACCCGGACCACGTCCTCCTCGCCGCCCTGGGCCACCCGTTCGGGAAGAACCCGGAGCGAGGCGTCTTCCGGTCCCGGGACGGGGGCGAGAGCTGGGAGAAGGTCCTGTTCCTGAACGACAGCACGGGCGCATCGGACCTGGTGATGCACCCGACCAATCCGCGGATCCTCTATGCCGGGATGTGGCGGGCGGAGCGGAAGCCGTGGACGCTGGTCTCGGGGGCGCCGGAGGGCGGGGTGTACCGGAGCACCGACGGCGGCACGACATGGGAGCGGCTGACGGAGGGTCTGCCGGAGGGGCTGATCGGGAAGGTGGGACTGGCGGTGTCGCCCGCGGACCCGGCCCGTGTCTGGGCGATGGTGGAGGCGAACCCCGGGAACGGGCTCTACCGGTCGGATGACGGCGGGGACAGCTGGGAGTTCCTGACGGGCGAGGCCCGCCTGGCGGGGCGGCCGTTCTACTACCACCACGTGAACGCCGACCCGGTGGACCCGAACACGGTCTACGTTCTGAACACCCGGCTCTGGCGCTCGGTGGACGGGGGCGAGTCGTTCGACATGATCCCGGTCCCCCATGGCGACGTCCACGACCTGTGGATCGACCCGGACGACCCGTCGATCTTCGTCGCGGCCACCGATGGCGGGGCTTCGGTCACGTTGAACGGGGGCCGGACCTTCTCGACGGTCTACAACCAGCCGACGGCCGAATTCTACGACGTCATGGTGGACCACGGCTCGCCCTACCGGATCTACGGCTCGCAGCAGGACAACACCACGATCAGCGTGCCGGTGGAGCCGACGTCGAACCAGCTCCGGCCCCAGGAGGGGTGGGCCTACGCCGCGGGGTGCGAGACGGGCGCCATCGCCTTCGACCCGGACGACCCGAACATCATCTGGGGCGGCTGCTACGGCGGCATCATCAACCGGATGGACGTGGCCGCGGACACCCGAAGGAACGTGAACATCTACCCGGAGAGCCAGCGGGTGGCGCCGTCGGAGCTGCGCTACCGGTTCCAGTGGGTGGCGCCGATCGTGATGTCGCCCCACGACCCGGGCACCGTGTACCACGCGTCCCAGTACGTCCACCGGACCACCGACGGCGGGATGACCTGGGAGACCATCTCGCCGGACCTGACCCGGGACGATCCGGCCCATCAGAGGCATCCCGGCGGGCCGCTGATCTCGGACCACACGGGCGTCGAGGTCTTCGGCACGGTGTTCGCCCTCGTTCCGTCGCCCCACGAGCCGGGCACGATCTGGGCGGGGACCGACGACGGCCGCGTCCACATCACCCGGGACGACGGCGGCTCCTGGACCGAGATCACGCCCCGGGGCATGCCCGAATTCGCAACGGTGAACCGGATCGAGATCTCGCCGCACCGGCCCGGCCGCGCCTTCCTCGCCGTGCAGCGCTACCGGCTCGACGACTGGCGGCCGTACGTCTTCCGTACCGATGACCATGGCCGGAGCTGGGAGCTCCTCACGGACGGACGGAACGGGATCCCCGCCGACCACTGGGTCCGGGTGGTCCGGGAGGACCCCGGGGTGGAAGGGCTGCTCTACGCCGGTACCGAGTTCGGCGTGTTCGTTTCCTTCGACGACGGGGCCCGCTGGCAGCGGCTCCAGGGCGACCTGCCCGCCACGCCCATCACGGACCTCGCTGTCCAGGCCCCCCGTGGAGACCTGGCCGTGGCCACCCAGGGCCGCTCCTTCTGGGTCCTCGACGACCTCTCGCCGCTCCGGGAGTTCGCCGCCCGCCCCGATGCCGGGCCCGTCCGGCTCTTCACGCCCCGGGACTGGGCCCGTGGCAGCGGCTGGCCGCCCATGAGCGAGGTCGACTACTACGTGCCGGACCGACTGCCGGCGGGCGTGCTGATCCATTACGCGGTGGCCGGCGCGGAGCCGTCGGGGCTGCGGTTGGAGGTGCTGGACCCGGAGGATCGGGTACTGGCCCGGTGGGGCGAGACGCCGTCGGAGTCCGGGACCGGTCCGGCGAGCGAGTCGACGGCCCCGGTCTCCGGGGGCGGAATCGAGGCACGGGAGCTGTCGGAGGGGGCGGGCCTGCACCGGGTCGCCTGGAACCCGACCTATCCGGGGCCGGGTGGCGTGAAGGCCCCGCCCGGGGAGTACCGGGTCCGGCTGGCATGGGACGGCGGCTCGGAGGCGCGGACGTTCCGGATCCGGCCGAACCCCCAGGACCCGTCGCTGACCGGGGCCGACTACCAGGCCCAGTTCCGGACATCGCTGGCCGTGAGCGAGACCATGGCCGCCATCGACACCGCCCTCGAGCGACTCCGATCGGCCCGGGACCAGGCCCGGGACGTGGTAACACGGGCCCGCCAGGCCGACCGGGACGTCGGCGCGCTACCCGAGCTGGCCGACTCCCTGGCCGCGGAGCTGGACCGCCTGGAGACACGGCTCGCCGGGGAGCGGACCGATCGGGGCGAGGCCGGACTCCGGACCCTCGCCGGGCTCGAGGACCAGTACGGCTCGCTGATGTACCACATGAACAGTGGCGGCGGCTACGGCGCCGGGGCCGCCGAGGGCCGACCCACGGCCGGGGCCCTGGAGCGGAAGGAAGACCTGGACCGGGAGTGGAGCCGGGTGCGGGACCGGCTCGAGACGGTGCTCGGGGAGGACGTCGCGCGGTTCAACGAAGAGGTCCGACGGCTGGGGCTGGAGGGCGTGGTCGTGCCGTAGCGGACGGCCCGACCCCCCCGGGGGGACGGCCGTCTCCGGCCCCGAGCCGGCGGCGCCCGCCATGGGTCGGTCGGGCCCCGGTTCAGCCTACCGCGCTCCAGAGGGCCCGGAGCCCGAGGGCGAGGGCCACGAGGACCACGACCGTGCCAGCCAGGTTCATCACCGGGCCGTTGACCCGCTCGCCCATCCAGCGGCGGTCGTTCACGCCCAGGAGCAGGAAGACGGCGATGGCGGGGAGCAGGATCCCGTTGGCGACCTGGGCGAAGAGGATGGCGGGGACGGGGCGGACGCCGAGACCGGCGAAGAGGATGCCGGCGGCGAGGACGGCGATCCAGACGCCGCGGAGTCGTCGGTCGCCGAGGTCCCGGGGCCAGCCGAGTGCGCCGGCGGTGGCGTAGGCGGCGGCGAGAGGTGCGGTGATGGCCGAGGTGAGGCCGGCGGCGAGGAGCCCGGCGGCGAAGAACCAGCGGGCCCAGGCGCCGAGGAGCGGCTCGAGCTGGACGGCCATGTCGGCGGCGCTCTCGATCTGCGGCCCGCCGCCCCCGGCCATGGCCGCCGAGGTCGAGACGATGGCCATGCTGACCACCGCCCCCACCAGGATGCTGAGGCCGAGATCGAGGCGGGCGGCGGGCAGGTCCTCGGGGCCGTCCCACCGCTCCCGGACGGCCGACGCGTGGAGGAAGAGGTTGTAGGGCACGACGGTGGTGCCGACGAGCCCGGCGATGTAGAGGATCCCGGCGTCTCCCGGGACCGTGGGAATGAAGAGCCCTCGCAGGAGCTCGTCCAGCGGCGGTCGAACGAGGGCCGCGGTGGCGAGGAAGGCCACGGACATGAGCCCGACCAGGCCGATCAGGACCCGCTCGACCACCGGGTAGCTCCCGGTCCGCAGGAGCAGGAACGCCGCGACGCCGGCCGCGATGGCCCAGAGCCGCGGCCCGCCGCCCCAGACGGCCTCGGCGCCCAGGGCGGCGCCCAGGAGGTTGCCGGTCTCGTAGGCGGCGTTGCCGAACGCGATGGCCGCGATCACGAGGGACACGGCGATCATCCGGGCGACGGGGCGGCTGAACCTCCGTCGCACGGCCTCGCCGAGGCCCTCGCCCGTGACCAGCCCGAGCCGGGCGGCCATCTCCTGGAGCACGAGCGTGGCGATCAGCGAGAAGGTCAGCGCCCAGAGGAGGGCGTAGCCGAACCCGGCGCCGGCGAGGGTCGCGGTGGTGACGGTGCCGGGCCCGATGAACGCGGCGGCGACCACGGCGCCGGGGCCAATCCGGAAACGGCCCCGTGTGGCAGGTTCTGACTCGGTCATCGGCGTCCCGTGGTCGGCGCCCACGGTCAGTCGTCGAGGGCGGTCACGCTCACCGGATCGCCCGTGGGAGCGCCGACGCGCAGCTCCGCCGGCGGCTCGACCTCCCGCCGGACGTAGCCCAGCCCCAGGCCCCCGGCTTCGTTGGCGACGGCGCTCGTCACCGTGCCCCGGGCCTTCTCGACCCCCTTCTCGAAGAGCTCCGTCCCCGGCTCCGGCGGCTCCCCGGCGAATTCCAGGCGTCGGAGATATCGGTTGACGTGGCCGCGGTGGAGGATCCGGACGATCACTTCCTGCCCGGTATAGCAGCCCTTCTCCTGGTTGATGGCCCGGTCCAGAAGCCCGGCCTCGAGGGGGATCACGTCCTCGGTCAGCTCCCGACCCCAACGGGGCACGCCCGCGGCGATGCGCAGGGCCTCGAGGGCGTCCGGGTCCCCGGGCCGCCCGCCGGCCCCGAGCAGCGCATCGACCGCCGGGTCCCGTCGGTCCGCCGGGACGAACACGTCCCACCCGGGATCGCCGGTCAGGCGGGTCCGGGCCGCGAAGGCGCCGGCCCCGACCTCGTCCAGGGCGACGACCCGCTCGTCGCGGTCGTCGGGCTCGGCGGCCCGGAGCTGGGGGAACGCGGCCGCGGCGACGTCATCGGCGGTGGGGCCGTACACGCCGATCACCGCCCAGTCGCCGGACGTGTCCTCGGCCCGGGCGAAGAGGGGCGGGACGTAGCGGGCGATGTGGTCGGCCAGGCCCGGGAGCGCGTCGGGGGCGGTGTCGATGAGCAGCGGCGTCGCCTGGTCCGGTCCTGCGTCCGGGGCCAGGAAGACGCGGGCATCGGCCACCATCTTGCCCTTCGGGGTGAGGAACGCGGTGTACGCGCCCTGCCGCGGGGTGAGGGCGGCGATGTCGGCGGTGGCCAGCCCGTGGATCATCCTGACCGGGTCGCGCCCGGCCACGCGGAAAACCCCGCGGGACCGCTCGACGATGAGCGGTCCGGTCATCGGGGGGAGGAGCCGGAGAGGTCTTCGATGAGGGAGCGCACGCGCTGGGCGTCGGGCGGCGCGGGGATGCACCCGAGGTAGCGCTCGAGCTCGACCACGGCCTCGCGGTTGCGGCCGACCCGGGCCAGGAGGAGCCCCCGGTCGCGGAGCTCCACGGGCGAGTCGGGCCGGAGCATGAGGATCCGGTCGACCGTGGCCAGAGCCCGCTGGTCGTCGCGGGTGTTCAGGTAGATGCCCTTCAGATTGGTCAGCACGCGGGCCAGGATCTCGAGGGGCGTGGCCGGCCGGAGGAACTCGTCGCGCATGCGGACCATGCCGCCGTAGACCCGGTCGAGGAGCGCCTGGCCTTCGTCCTCCCAGCGGACCCGACCCGCGTCGAACGGATCGATCATCAGACGCGCGACCTCGCCCTCGTAGCGGACGAGGAAGTGGCCCGGGAAGTTCACGCCGCGGAGCGGCAGGCCCACGCGCCAGCCCACCTCCAGCACGACGATCCCGAGGGTGATGGGGATCCCGAGACGGCGGTCGAGGACGTCGTTCAGAAAGGAGTTGCGGGGGTCGTAGTAGGCCTGCTCGTTGCCCCGGAACCGCTCGTCGCGGAAGAGGACCCGCCCGAGCTCCTCCAGCACGATGGTCGGGGCCGTCTCGCCCGCCAGACGGTCGTGGACCCGCTCGGCCAGGACATCCAGCCGTCGGGCGTACGGCGCCGTCTGGAGCTGCGGGTACTCCGCCGCGGCGATCAGGAGCGCGCCGAGTCCGAGATCGATCTCGGACTCGGGCCGGGAGACCAGCTCGGCAAGACGGACATCGGGTGCGGAGGCCATGGCCGTCAAGCTAATGCGCAACGGAGCGCGACGGCAACGCGGGCCGGCGGGTGGGCATGGCGTGGCGCCGCCCGAGTGCGATCCGAGCCCGGGCCGGGCCGGGCAGGCGACCCGGAGAGCGATCGGTCCGGAGAGGCGGAACTACGCGGCGCGGCGGGAGTCGTCGGCGTCGGAGGCGTCGTCGTCCCGACCCCGGGGGACGCCGTGACGGTCGGGGCGCAGATGCAGGGCCCCGGACCGTCGGCAGTCGTGACAGAAGAGGAGCACCGTGTACTCCCCTTCCGGCTCCGCCGCCCGGAACACGCCGCGCTCGGCGCCCTCCGCGTCGAGGAACGCGGCCACCTCGATGGTCCCCGGCCCGCACCGCGGACAGGGAACGGCGGCCGGATCGTGCATGTAGCTGAGCGTCAACCCGAGTCCCTCGCGCCTGGTGAACTGATCGCCGTCTCCTGTCGGCCTGTTCCCGTCGTTCATCATCGCCTCCTCGTGGGATAGTGGACGGGCAACATCCGTTCCGAATCCGTCTCGTGCTCGTGGCCGTACTCCGGGACGGTCGCGATCCGGGCGGGCTGGTCTGGCGCACCGGCTTGGCCTACCCTTCGGCCATGTCCAGTCACGAGATCGTTCGGCTCACCGCGCTGAGTCACGGCGCCGGTTGAGCGTGCAAGCTCGGCTCGGCCGAGCTGGCGCACGTGCTGCGTCCACTCCTCCCGGTGGAAGACCCGGCCGTCCTGGTGGATGCCATGACGGGCGACGACGCCGCGGTGTACCGTCTCGACGACGACCGCGCGCTCGTCGTCACGACGGACTTCTTCACGCCCATCGTGGACGACCCCGCCGATTTCGGCCGGATCGCGGCGGCGAACGCGCTCTCGGATATCTACGCCATGGGCGCCCGCCCCCTGTTCGCGCTGAGCCTCGTGGCCTTCCCCCGGCGGCTCCTGGACCGGGGCATCCTCGAGGAGATCGTAGGCGCCGGGGCCGAGGCCATGCGCGGCGCGGGGGCACCGGTGCTCGGCGGCCACTCCATCGACGACCCGGAGCCGAAGATCGGCTTCTGCGTGGTCGGTGAGGTCGCGCCGGACGCGCTGGTCCGGAACTCGACGGCCCGGGCAGGCGACGCGCTGGTGCTGACCAAGCCGCTGGGCACCGGGATCATCGCGACCGCGCTGAAGGAGGGGCGGGCGCCCGGTGGCGTGGTCGAGATCGCCGTCGCCAGCATGACGAAGCTGAATGCCGACGCGTCCCGGGCCATGCTACGACACGGCGCCCACGCGTGCACCGATGTCACCGGCTACGGGCTCGTGGGCCACCTCCGGGAGATGGCCCATGGCAGCGGGCTCGCCGCCCGCCTCGACGCGGACGCGGTGCCGATTCTGCCGGGCGCCCTGCCGCTGGCGGAGGCCGGCCACGTTCCCGGCGGCACCCGCCGGAACCTCGAGGACGCGGCGAGCTCCGTGGACTGGGGGAACACGGACGAGACGACTCGGGTGCTGCTGGCCGATGCGCAGACGTCCGGCGGACTGCTGGTGGCCCTCCCGCCGGAGAAGGCGGAAGCAATGGCCGGGGAGGTCGAGGGCGCCGCGGTGGTCGGGGTGGTGGAGGAGGGGGAGCCGGGTCGGATCGTGGTGCGCGGGTAGGCGGCGGATCGGGCCGGCGGCGCTGCGGCCGGGAAGGCGGCAGCCATCGGCCTGCGGTGGAGTGGGGCTTCGCGGCGCGGGCCGGCTTGCCGGCGGAAAGGCCGGCTCACCGGCCCATCCCGAGAGCGGAGCTCGCGGCGCGAGCCGGTCGGCCGGCGCCCAGCCGGCTCACCGGCCCGTCCTCAGAGTGGAGAGTGGAGCACCCGACGAAGTGTCCTCCGCCGCGATCCCTCCACACTCGACACTCAGGGAACCGCGCTGGAGGCGGACGCGAGCCGTGACGGAGGCCTCACCGGGAGCCCCGATCCTCCACTCCGTCGCGGCGCGATCAGGTGGCGCCGAAGGGGCTTCCCCGGCGGGCGAGGTGCCCGTCAGCCGGCGGGCGAGGTGCCCGTCAGCCGTCAGCCGCCAGCCGCCAGCCTAGATGTGCAGCGCGTGCCCCAGCGAGGCGAGCGCCGCTTCGGCGATGGCCTCGGACAGCGTCGGGTGGGGGTGTATGGCCCGGTCCATTTCCTCGGCGGTGGTCTCCAGGTGGCGGCCGACGATGAACTCGCCGATCAACTCGCTGGCGTGCGCGCCCACGATGTGCGCGCCGAGTACCTCGCCGTACTTCGTGTCCCGGATGATCTTGACGTGGCCGTCGGTCTCGCCGGCGGCCCGGGCCCGGCCGTTGGCGCTGAACGGGAACGTTCCGACGTCGATGTCGTGGCCCGCCTCCTTCGCCTGCTCCTCGGTCATGCCGCAGGACGCGACCTCGGGGTGGCAGTAGGTGACGGCCGGGATGTTGTCGTAGTCGATCCCGGCGTGCTCGTCGCCGTTGATGGCTTCGACGGCGGCGATGCCCTCGTGGGAGGCCTTGTGGGCGAGGAGCGGCGGACCGGCGCAGTCGCCGATGGCGTAGATGCCGTCGACGTTGGTCCGCATCTTGTCATCGGTCTTGATGAACCCGTTCTCGACCTCGACGCCGGCGTCCTCCAGCCCGATGTCGTCGATGATGGCGGCGCGGCCGACCGCGACCAGGACCCGCTCCACGTCGACCAGCTTCTCCTCGCCCTTCCTGTCCTTGACGGTGAGCTTGACCTTGGTTTTCAGGACCTCGGCGTCCTCGAGGCGGGCGCCCTCCATGAGGGTCATCTTGCGCTTCTTGTAGGCCCGGGCCACGGCCTTCGACGAGTCGGCGTCCTCGAGGGGGAGGACCCGCTCGAGGGCCTCGATGATGGTGACCTCGGAGCCGAATGCGGAGAAGACGTCGGCGAACTCCATCCCGATGGCGCCGGCCCCGACGATGGCGATGGACCTGGGCGCCTTGTCGGCATAGACGGCGTGGTCGCTGCTCCAGACGCGGTCGCCATCGATCTTCAGCATGGGGAGCGACTTGGGCCGCGAGCCCGTGGCGATGATGATGTTCTCCGCCTCGAGCGTGGTCTCCTCGCCGCCCTCCGGCTCCTCGTCGCCGTGGCCCGCGTTCTTCCCGGGCGACACCGCAACCTTCCCCTTCCCGGCGAGCCGGCCCCAGCCCTGGATGTGGTCAACCTTGTTCTTCTTGAAGAGGTAGGCCGTGCCCTTCATTCCCTGGTCGGCCACGTTCGCGGCCCGCTCGGCCGCGACGCCGATGTCGAGCTTCACGTCGCCGACCTCGATGCCGTACTCGCCGAGGCCGCCCACCTTCTTCGCGTACTTGGCGCTCTCGAGCATCGCCTTGGTCGGGATGCAGCCCCAGTTGTTGCACACGCCGCCCAGCTTCTGAGCCTCGACGCATGCCACCTTCATCCCCAGCTGGGCTGCCTTGATCGCGGCCACATAGCCGCCGGGTCCGCCACCGATCACCACTACATCGTACGTGTCCGCCACACCCACCTCGCGCGCTCGTGTATCTTGAATCGGGTTCCGCCTCGTGCTCCGGCTGTCGAAGGTAAGACGACTACGGAGGCCTGCCAACGTCGTGCCAGTGCCTGGCTCTACCGGAGGACCAGCCAGCCGATCACGCCGGCCACGACCAGCGTCAGGCCGACGCCGACCGCGAGCAGGACCCCGACACCGCGGTGGGTCCCGCCCTCGGCCACGGTCCGCTGGATCCCGCCATCGGTGATGTCGTAGAACCAGCCCAGGATCAGCGCGATCGGGAGCCCGGCCAGCGTCGTCAATACGACGGCGCTGTCCGTCCAGTCGGGCAGGTCGAACGGGAGGGCCGGCAGGGCCGCGTCGACGAAGGCCAGGACCACGAGGATGAAGGCGCCGTAGCCCGCGCCCACCTTGTAGACGTTCCGGCTCTTCAGCTCGGCGAGGAAGCTGCCCATGGCGCCGTCGGCCACCGGCCCGGCGTCCTCGCCGCTCAGTCGCTTCGCGAGCAGCCGCGCCGACGGCCGCTGTGCGGGGTTCTTCTGCAGGCAGCGGATCAACGCGTCCTCGAGATCCGCGCTCACGTCGGGACGGAGGCGGCGCAACGGCGTCGGCTCGCCGGACACGTGGGCCTTGATCTGGGCCGCCGGCTTCCCGGCGTCCGGAAACGGCCCCTTCTCCGTGAGTAGCTCGTAGGCCGTCACCGCGAGCGAGTACATGTCCGACCCCGGCTCGACGCGCTCGCCCGTCAGCTGTTCCGGGGGCGTGTACCGCACGTTGCCCAGGACCTGGCCCTCCGCCGTCAGGCGCGTCGCCGCCTCGCCCCCCGTCTCCAGGATCCCCGCCAGCCCGAAATCGGCCAACACGATCCGCTCGCCGTCCCGGGTCCGCATGATGTTGCCGGGCCGGATGTCCCGGTGGATGATCCCGAGCTGGTGCGCCGCTTCGAGCGCACCGCACACCGCCGTCAGGATCCGGCGGACGTCCGCCTCGCCCAGCGCCCCCGCCGACGCGAGGATGTCCTCGAAGGTCCGCCCGTCGATGTACTCCATCACGAGGTACGGACGACCGTCGGCCAGCTCGCCCACGCGGAAGACCGACACCACATTGGCGTGCTTGATCTTCGCCGACAGGCGGGCCTCACGGAGGAACCGGCCACGCGCCGTCTCATCCAGCGCCAGTGACGCGCGCAACACCTTCACGGCCACTGGCCGGTCCAGCGCGCGCTCCCGGGCCAGGAACACCTCCGAAAAGCTGCCCTCGCCGAGCGGGCGGACGATCTCGAAGTCGCCGCCGAGCGTCTCCTGGAGCTGATCCATGACCGGTTGCATGGGTCGAAACATGGGCGAAACGGCGACAATGGGCCAGGCATTCGTGCCGTTGGCCTGTAATGAGAATCATTGCGGGTAGAGGGGCATCGCCCTATTCTGCGACTGCTCGCACCACCCCCTGACTCTCTGCGAGCCCCCCCACGGACCCCCTATGATCGATCGCCTGAACAGCGCCCTCGAGGGCCGTTATCGCGTCGCGCGCGAGCTCGGCGAGGGCGGCATGGCCACGGTGTACCTGGCCGACGACCTGAAGCACGACCGGAAGGTGGCGCTGAAGGTGCTGAAGCCCGAGCTGGCCGCCGTGGTCGGCGCCGAGCGCTTCCTGGCGGAGATCCGGACCACGGCCAACCTCGAGGACCCCCACATCCTCCCGCTCTACGACAGCGGCGAGGCGGACGGGTTCCTGTTCTACGTGATGCCGTACGTGGAGGGCGACTCGCTCCGGGACCGGCTCGAACGGGAGCATCAGCTACCCGTGGACGAGGCGGTGGGCATCGCGAAGAAGGTGGCGGGGGCGCTGTCCTATGCCCACCAGCAGGGGATCGTACACCGGGACGTCAAGCCCGCGAACATTCTGCTCCGTCGGGGCGAGCCTCTCGTGGCCGACTTCGGGATCGCGCTGGCGCTCTCGGAGGCCGGCGGCGGGCGGATCACCGAGACGGGGCTCAGCATGGGCACGCCCCACTACATGAGCCCGGAGCAGGCGGCGGGCGAGCGGAGCCTGGACCCCCGGAGCGACGTGTACGCCCTGGGCTGCGTGCTCTTCGAGATGCTCACCGGCGAGCCACCCCACGCGGGGCCCACCGGGCAGGCGGTGCTGGCCAAGATCCTGACCGACCAGCCCCGGCGGGTCACGGAGCTGCGACGGGCGGTCCCGACCCACGTCGAGGCCGCCGTGGCCCACGCGCTGGAGAAGCTGCCGGCGGACCGGATGCCCTCCGCGCAGGCGTTCATCGACGCTCTGGAGGACCCGACGTACCGGCACGGTGGCGGGTCGGACGGGGACCCGGGCGTGAAGGCGGGTGCCGGGGTGTGGAAAGCGGCGGCCGGGGTTCTGGGGCTGACGACGGTCGCGTTGGCCGCGTGGCTGGCCCTCTCCGGCAGCCCGGCGGGAGATGACTCGGTGTTCCGGGCCACGATGATGCTCCCGGAGGGGCAGGAGCTTCTGACGGCCCAGCTCAGCTCGTCGGTCGCGCTGTCACCGGACGGTCAGACGCTGGTCTATACGGGCGCCACGAACACAGCGCCGTGGCAGTTCTGGCTCCGACGGGCGGACGCCCTGGAGGCCTCGCCCCTGCCGGGCACCAACGCGGCCTGGGCGCCCGTGTTCTCGCCGGACGGCTCGGAGCTGGCGTTCGTGAGTCCCGCCAGCCAGATCCGGGTCATGGACATGCGACGGGGCGCCGTGCGCACGGTGGCGGACAGCGCCACGTTCATCCTGGACTGGAGCGACGCGGGGGACATCTACTACTTCCGGGGCGTGTCCTTCGGCGACACCTGGCGGATCGACGCGGCCGGCGGCCGTCCCGAGCCTGTCCCGGTGGTGTCGGGCGACCGCTCGGCGACCACCGCATGGGGCCCCGGCAGGGTCCTGCCCGGCGGTGGCGGCATGGTCATCACCCGGTACGGCGCCGGCACGACGTTCATCGGTGCCGGGAACGTGGTCGCGGTCGATTTCGAGTCCGGCGAGGTGACGCAGATCGTGCAGGGTTCGGACCCGCGGTACCTGGACCCCGGCCTGCTGCTCTGGGGCACGTCGGAAGGCACCCTGATGATGGCCCGGTTCGACCCGCGGGCCATGGAGCTGGTCGGGCCGCCCGCCCCGGTGGTGGAGGGTGTACTCCTCGACCCTACCGGCGTCATGCACTACTCCATCTCGGACTCCGGGACGCTGGTCTATCGAACGGGCGGGTCCGCGGGTGGAACCGGTGGACTGATCTGGGTGAATCGAGACGGCACCATCGAACCGGCATCGGAGCTCTCGGTGGGACTGACCGTCGGGCTATGGGACGCCGTGGCCCTCTCACCGGACGGCACCCGGGCGGCGCTCTCCATCGCCGAAGGGCTCACGCCTCACCTCTGGGTGCAGACGCTCGGCGAGAGCTCACCGCCCAACCGGATCACGTTCAACGGGTCGCTGAACGTCCGGCCGCGATGGACGCCCGACGGCCGCTCCCTCGTGTACATCACCAACGCCGCCGGACAGGGCCTGCCGACCCAGCTCTGGCGGAGGCCCGCCGGCGGCTCCGGCGTGCCCGAGCCCGTCCTGGCGCTGGACCGGGAGGTCGAGCAGGGACTCATCTCCCCCGACGGCGAATGGGTCCTGTATCGCCTCGGCGGCACGTTCTCCAACCGCGACGTCTACGCCCGGCGGCTCGAAGGCGACACCACCGTCATCCCCATCGCCGCGACCGCCGCGAACGAGCGCTCCGTGGCGCTCTCGTCGGACGGGCGCTGGGTCGCATTCGTCTCCGACGAGACCGGCCGCGACGAGGTCTTCGTCCGGCCCTTCCCCGACGTGGAGTCCGGGAAGTGGCAGGTCTCGTCCGGCGGCGGCCACTCGCCGGCCTGGAGCCACGACGGCACCGAGCTCTTCTTCATCGGCTCGTCCAGCAACATGGTGGCTGCCCGGTACGCGGGATCCGGCGACTCCTTCGTGGTGACGGGAATCGAACCGCTGTTCAACACGGCCGGCCTGCTGACCAGCCCCACCCATACGACCTATGACGTGGCCCCCGACGACGATCGGTTCCTGTTCATCTCCACCGGCACCCGTCGCGGCGACCTGGTGTGGGTGCGGAACTGGAAGACCGAAGTGCAGGCCATGATGGGAGAGCGTTGATGGGCGACATGGTCGAGCGTCTGAATACGGCCCTCGAGGGCCGCTACCGGATCGAGCGGAAGCTCGGCGAGGGCGGCATGGCCACGGTCTACCTAGCCGAGGACATCAAGCACGACCGCCAGGTCGCGCTCAAGGTGCTGAAGCCGGAGCTGGCGGCGGT
>CAYMLW010000068.1:0-14658 GCA_964391035.1 uncultured Gemmatimonadaceae bacterium | reverse complement strand
GGTGGGGGTGGGGGTGGGGATCGAGCGGGTGCATCTGGAGGAGGATACGGGGAAGTCGCTGCACGAGCGGTTCGAGGGGCGGACGGCGCTGGACTTCAACCGGGCGGGCGTGCCGCTCATCGAGATCGTTACGACGCCGTCCATCGAAAGCCCGGAGGAGGCGAGGGCGTTTCTGGTCGCGCTGAAGCGGACGCTGGAGTACCTGGACATCAGCGACTGCGACATGGAGAAGGGGTCGCTCCGGGTGGACGCGAACGTCTCGATCCGGCCACGGGCGGCCAGCGGCCAGCAGGGCGCGGAAGGGGGCGGGGACCATCAGGCGCCAGCCGTCAGCCGTGAGCCGGGTGGGGCGGAGGCGGGGCTGGGCGCGAAGGCGGAGGTGAAGAACCTGAACTCGTTCTCCGGAGTGGAGCGGGCGCTGGCCCACGAGGCGGACCGGCAGGCCCGGGTGCTGGACGGCGGCGGCACGGTCGTGCAGGAGACGCGGCTGTGGGACGCGGATGCCGGGGTCACGCGCCCCATGCGCTCGAAGGAGGAGTCCCACGACTACCGCTACTTCCCGGAGCCGGACCTGCCGCCGCTGGTGGTTCCCGCCGCCCGCGCGGCCGCGATCCGGGAGGGCATGCCCGAGCCGCCCGAGGACCGGGAACAGCGGTTCCGGACCGAGTACGACCTCCCGGACTACGACGCCGGCGTCCTCACCGCCTCCCGGGCCCTCGCCGACTACTTCGAGGCCACCGCCCGCGCCTCCGGCGACCCGAAGGCCGCGGCCAACCGGATCATGACCGATGTCCTGGCCTGGCTCAACACCCGGGGGGTGACCATCGGCGAGTTCCCCATCCCGCCGGTGGCGCTGGCCGAGCTGATCGGACTCGTGGACGACGGGACGGTGTCGTCCACCGCCGCGACTGCCGTCCTCGACCGGATGGCCGACACCCGCCGGTCCGCCGCCGCCATCGTCGAGGCCGAAGGACTCGCCCAGGTCTCCGACGACGACGTCCTCAGCCGCTGGGTCGACGAGGCCCTCGCCGCGCACCCCGACGAGGCCGATCGACTCGAGGCCGGCGAGACGAAGCTGGTGGGGTTCTTCATGGGGAAGGTCATGCAGGCCTCCGGCGGGGCGGCGGATCCGCGCCGGGCGGCAGAGCTGCTGCGAGGGAGGGTAGGTGGGGGAGGATAGTTCGGCGTTGGCCGGGACGGTCCGCTGAATGTCGGCCCGGCGGGAACGGCGACGACCGATCCGGTGCCCCTCAGCTCTTCCGCCCGTTCCCGCTCTCGACAAGCCCGCGCTGGTCCCAGAAGTCGAGGGGATCCTGAGGGAGCGGGAAGTAGTCGTCGGCCATGTCGCGCATCTGGTGGTAGTCCTGGGCGCTGCCGTCGCGGAGGGCCATGCGGCGGACCTTCTTGGAGAGATGGAGCGCGAAGTCGCCGATGGGGTCGCGGGTGGCGGCGTGAGAGGCGCGGCGGTTGAGGAGGTAGTCGACCATGGAGTCGAAGGCGCGGGAGAGGTAGGCGTCGACGTCGTTGGATCGGAGGTCCCAGCGAGAGCGCTCGAGGACGCGGCCGAAGACGTTCTGCCAGCGGTCGTTGTCCTGGAATCGGACCATGCCGCGGAAGATCCGGCGGTTGGTCTCGAAGCTGAAGAGGGTGCCGGAGAGGACGGTGTCGAAGAGGTTGTCGGCCTCGCCGTGGTCGTATTCGACGACCACCTCCCGGGCCCGGCCCGTGTAGCCCTCGCCGAGCTCGACATCGAGCCGGTGCTCCCAGTACGAGTGCCCCAGCGCCTTGGTCGAGCTGGTCAGCATGAGCTGGCGCGGGACGTAGTAGTTGTGGGCGATGGTATCGGCGGCCAGGTGGCAGAGGTAGCCGTAGCCGGCGGCCCGGAGCCGGTCATTGCGCGCGGCGGCCAGGATCTCTTCGCCCACGTGCCAGTAGTGGGAGTGGCGTCCCGCGGGGACGTACTTCTTGGCGAAGGAGATGTCGGCGGCCACTGATCCGTAGAGGAAGCTCAGCGGGTAGGCCCGCAGGAGCTCGGCGATGGCCCCGGGCAGGAGGTAGAGGGACCCGAGGAGGTGCTCGCCGAGGAATACGTGCGTAGCGGGGCCGAAGGCGAAGAGGCGCTCCGGCGTAAGGGCCAGGAGCGCCAGCGCGCCCAGCAGGGCCGCGACCGCCTTCAACGTTTGCTCAACTCCGGATGCGCTTGGCGCTCTTGCTGAGCGACTTCTGCGCGGTCTCGAGCTGCTCGGAGACGGAATCGGCGATCTCGCTGCGGGCGTCGGCGAGCATGTCGGCCATCTCGGAGCGGATCTCGCTCATGAGCTCGCGGCTGGCCTCGACCACGTCGTCACCCCAGGCCGCGGCGGCGCTCGCCCGCTTCCCGACTTGCTTTTTCGCCCGGGCCGACTGCTTGTCGAGCTTCTTCCGATAGGGCTTCAGCTCCTTCATGATCCGCTCCCGACGGGTCGGGGGCTTGGGCGCGAAGAGGAGCGCCGCCCCCACACCGATCAACGCACCGATGATGAAGGTGGTCAGGTATTCCGCTGTGTCGTCGTTCTGCATCGTCGTCCTCGCGTAGTGGTACCGTTGGCTGCGTCTACCGCAGACGTCCGGTTCATCTTGCTGCAACGCCCGCGCCGCGGGGCGGGTCGCGGGTCAGGAGCGGGCCGATGAACTCGCTCGCGGCCACGCTGCCCACGATAGTGCAGGCGATGCGGACCGGCGCGCCATCGACACCGGCCATCACACCGTAAGTTAACCCGGCGGCGAGAGCCATGGCCAGGCTGGCTCCGCCCCGGGGGATGAGGCCGAGGCCGATGGTGCCGGGGTCGGGCGGGTCACCGGGCCGTGAGCTTCGCGATGGTCCGGACGGCGAGGTACGCGGCGGCGAGGACGTCGGGCGGCGATCAGAGGTCGCCGGCTCCGAGCTCCGGCGCGAGCCCCAGGACTCGGGACACGGGGACGGTGAACGCGATGCCCGTGGCCGGGCCGGCCCGGTCGCCGAAGATCTCCTCGAGGAGGGCGAGGGCGCTCTCGACCTTCTCCTCGCTCTCGACCACGCTGAAGATGGTCTGGTTTCGGGGCCTCGCCCGGGAGATCAACGTCCGGAGGCCGGTGAAGACGGGGATGTCGCGGCTGAGGACGTGGCCCATGCCCTCGCTGTCGATCACGGTAGCGCCGGTGATGCCGATCTCGAGCAGCCCGGAAAGGACATCGTCCAGGCGGTCTTCCTCGTTGATGACCGCGATCAGTAACTCCATGTTGGCCTCAAACGTGGAACGCGTCTTCGCGCTCGATCTCGGTGATGAGCGCTTCCCCCGTGTCTGCCGCGAGCAGCGCGTCCACGAGCTCGGCGCTCCGGACGAGGCGAACGATACGGGCCAGGATCTTGATATGACGGGTCGCGGCGTCGGCGGGGGAGAGGAGCAGGAAGAAGAGCCGGTCGGGGTCGGCTTCGGGATCGGGGCTGAACGGGATGCCCCCGGGCGCCGTCGCCACGACGATGATCGGGTTCCCGACGCCGTGGACGGTGGCGTGCGGCAGGGCCACGCCGTTCCCGAGCGACGTGGTGTGGCAGTTCTCCCGCTCGATGACCGCCCTCGCCATGGCGTCGAGGTCCTCCGTGGGACCGACCTCGCCGACGCGATCCACGAGGGCGCGGATGGTCTCGCCCGCGTCCCCGGCCTCGAGGCCGATGATGACGTGATCGCTGTTGAGGTACCTGGACAAGCGCATGAGCTACCCGGGGGCTCGATCCGTCGGGAAGCTAGGTCAGGGCCGAGTCGAGCGTCAAGGAAGTGGGGTGCTTCGCCCGGGCGTGCGGCAGGCAGGTACGCTTCTTCCATGAACGGCGGCCGTCCAGTCGGCCCGCCGATCCGTACCATCGAACGCAGAGCTCAATGCCCAAGTACATCGTCGAGGGAGGTCGACCGTTGAGCGGGACGATCCGCCCCGCAGGGAACAAGAACGCGGCGCTCCCGATCATCTGTGCCACATTGCTCAGCGACGAGCCCGTGGTGCTCGAGAACGTGCCCGATATCCGGGACGTGCGGACGCTGCTCGAGCTCATGGAGCAGCTCGGCTGCGCCGTGGAGTGGACGGGCGACCACGCGGTCCGGATCCACGCCGAGGCGATCCGCGTGTCGGAGGTGGACCGCCGCATGGCGGCCCGGATCCGGGCCTCGATCCTGCTCGCCGGCCCCATGTTGGCCCGGGCGGGTCGGATGCTGCTGCCGCCGCCGGGCGGCGACGTGATCGGCCGCCGGCGGGTGGACACGCATTTCCTCGCGCTCCAGGCTCTGGGGGCGCGGGTGGAGACGGAGGGCGGCTACTACCTCGAGGCCGACGGCCTGAGCGGGGCCGACATCTTCCTGGACGAGCCGAGCGTCACGGCTACCGAGAACACGGTCATGGCGGCCGCGCTGGCGCCGGGCACCACGCGGCTCCGGAACGCCGCCGCCGAGCCCCACGTCCAGGACCTGTGCCACATGATCAACGCGCTGGGCGGGAAGGTCTCCGGGATCGGGACACACGTCCTCGAGATCGAGGGCGTCGAACGGCTGGGGGGCGGCCGGTTCCGGATCGGCAGCGACCACATCGAGGTGGGCTCGTTCATCGGTCTGGCGGCGGTCACCCGGGGCGACATCACCATCCAGGACGCGGCGGTCGAGCACCTGGACTCGACGCTGCTGGCCTTCGAGCGATTAGGCGTGCGTTGCGAGATCCAGGGCGACGATCTGCACATCCCCGCCGACCAGGCCCTCGAGGTGAAGATGGATCTGGGCGGGCACATCCCCAAGATCGACGACGGCCCCTGGCCCGCGTTCCCGGCCGACCTCACCTCCATCGCCCTCGTCACGGCCACCCAGTGCCGGGGCACCGTGCTGATCCACGAGAAGATGTTCGAGTCGCGCATGTTCTTTGCCGACAAGATCATCGGGATGGGCGCCCGGGTCGTCCTGTGCGATCCCCATCGGGCCGTGGTCGTGGGGCCGTCGCGCCTCTATGCCGGGGTGGTGGAGAGCCCGGACATCCGGGCCGGCATGGCCATGCTCATTGCGGCGCTCGGCGCGGACGGCGAGAGTCATATCTACAACATCCGACAGATCGAGCGGGGCTACGAGCGGATCGACGAGCGGCTGGCGGGGCTGGGCGCGGTGATCCGTCGGGAAGACTCGAGAGGGGACTGAGGAGGCAGAGATGGAAGACCGGGGAGATCGACGGCGGGATGTGGGCGACGAGGTCCGG
This sequence comes from uncultured Gemmatimonadaceae bacterium, assembly GCA_964391035.1. Taxonomy (GTDB): domain Bacteria; phylum Gemmatimonadota; class Gemmatimonadetes; order Longimicrobiales; family RSA9; genus JAWVYT01. The sequence continues at coordinate 9,414 of CAYMLW010000068.1, read as the reverse complement.
GAGGGCATCCGGGCCGGGATCGGGATCCTGAGCGCCGTGAAGGACGCCATCGAGGAGACCGTCGAGGACATGATGGACCGGGGCGAGCTGTCCCAGGACCGGGCCCGGGAGGCCGTTCGCACCACCATGGAGCGGGCGCAGGCCGCGTTCGACGACGCCCGGACCCGCCTCGAGTTCGTGCCCCGGCGGGAGTTCGACGAGCTGGCGGAGGACGTGGCGGAACTGCGGCGCAGGGTCGTGAGGCTCGAAGCGGAGTCCCAGGGGCCGGGGGCGGGGGACACCGCCGGGCCGGGCGCGGACGCCGGGCCCGACATTCCCGGCTCGGAGGGTTGAGCCGGACGTCGCCGGCCTTCCCCGACGGCGTCCGGCGGGTCCGGGAGCGGCGCACGGAGGGAGGGCTCCCACGGTTCGCGGTGCCCGAGTGGGACGAGCGGTTCCCGTGGCTGGTGCACGGCACGACGGCGGGCGGGGCAGCGGAGCTCGATCTCGGGCTGTTCGGCGGTGCTACCGTGGGAGCTCGACTGGAGAGGTGGCGCCGGCTGAGGGCGGAGCTGGGCCTGGACCGGGCCGTGCACGCACACCAGGTCCACGGCCGGACCGTGCGGGCCCACGACGGGGCCTGGCCCCGGGGACTGCTGATCGCGGATGACGCCGACGGTCACACGACCGCGCGCGTGGGCGTGCTGCTTACGGTCTCGGTGGCGGACTGCGTCCCGATCTCGCTGGTGGACGAGGGACGCCGCCGGATCGCGCTGCTGCACGGCGGCTGGCGCGGCACCGCGGCCGGGATCGTGGCCGCGGGACTGGAAGCGCTGGGCGGCCCGGCGGACGTGATCGCGCACCTGGGTCCGGCGATCTGCGGGGGGTGCTACGAGGTGGGCCCGGAGGTGCATGAGGCGCTGGGGCTGCCGGTGCCCGCGGGACCGGAGCCGGTGGACGTCCGGGCGGTCCAGGCGCGGCAGCTGGTGGAGGCCGGGGTACCCGCGGCGCGGGTCACGGCGTCGACGCACTGCACCCTTTGCGGGGAGGGATTCTTCTCACACCGGGGCGGGAGTCGGGGCCGGCAGCTCGGCGTGCTGGGGATCCGGTGACGCAGCCGGGGCTGTGCGGCCGATGTGCCCATGCCCGGGTGGTGGAGAGCCGGAGCGGCTCGCGGTTCTGGTTGTGCGAGCGGTCGCGCACGGATCCGGCGTACCCCCGGTACCCGCAACTGCCGGTCCGGGTGTGCCCGGGGTACGGGCCGGAGGCGGACGAATGCGGTGAGACAGAAACGGAGACGGAGGAGACGTGAGCGAGTCGTTCTACACGGTGGAGGCGGAGATCGAGAAGGTGGCGGGCGTCCATCGCCGGGTGGGGCTGCCGTCGGGTGACCGCTTCGATGTCGGAGTGCACGGCTCGATCAAGGCGCACTACAAGCTGGACGAGACGCCTGACTGCTGGGGGACCCTCAATGGCGTGCTGGAGGCACGCGAGATCCCCATGGCGCCGGATGCGATCCGGGCGACGGCGTACGGCACCAACGAGATCCGTGACCGGCTGCCGGTCCTCACGCGGATCCACGTGCACTATCGGCTACGCGTCCCCGCGGGGACACGCGAGGGGGTTGAGAAGGCGCTGTTGCGACACGCATCGCGCTGCCCGACGGCCATGAGCCTGAAGGGGGCAGTGGAGGTGACATGGGAAGCGGACGTGGAGGAGGGCGCGTCGCGCTGGCGTCTGGAGGGCAGCCGGGACGGGTGATCCACCGGCCCCGGGCTTGCATCCGGGCGTAACTCCCTTTATCCTTTGCAGGTGCGCGGCCCCGGGAGGGGCCGCTATGTAGTGGGGGCGCACACCCCCACTTTTTTATTGACGCGATGGGCGAACCCTCGTTGAAAGAAGTGCTAGGAGCGCGGACGGAAGCGCTGGGGTTCGAGCTCGTCGAGCTCGAGCGCGCCGGCAACCGGCAACGTCCGGTGTTCCGGGTGCGCGTGGACCGGCCGGACTCGAAGCCGGGCGAGGGCGGTGTCGGAGTGGACGACTGCGCACGGATCAGTCGGGCGCTCGAGGAGTACCTCGATGCGGCCGAGACGGTGCCCGGCAACTACGTGCTCGAAGTGTCGTCGCCCGGGGTCGAGCGCCCGCTGGTCAGGCGGCGTGATTTCGAGCGCTTCGCCGGGCAGGAGGTGGCGCTGAAGGGGTATGGTCCGCTGGGCGAGCACGGCCGGCGAGTCGAGGGAGAGCTGCTCGGCATCGAGGATGGGCCGGAGGGCGAACGGATTCGACTCCGGCTTGAGACAGGCGAGGAATTCGAGGTGGCCCGGTCGGACGTGGCCCGGGCCCACCTGGTCTTCCGCTGGAACGAGTAGGGGAGCGTATGGCGAACGAAGGGATGCAGGTGCTCGCGGCGTTCCGGGAGATGACGAACAACAAGAATCTCTCGGAAGCCGAGCTGCACGACCTCATCCGTGCGGGGATCATGGCCGCGCTGGCCAAGCGATTCGGCCCGAACGTGGAGGCCGAGATCGCCATCGACGAGCACGGCGGCGGAATCCAGATCACGGTCCTGAAAGAAGTAGTGGAAGAGATCGAAGACCCGTCGCGGGAGATCTCCCTCGACGAGGCCCGCTGGGATGATCCCGACTTCGAGCCCGGCGACATCCTGGAGATCCCGGTCCAGTTCCACGAGTTCGGCCGCAACGCGGTGATGGCCGCAAAACAGCGGATCATCCAGGGAGTGCGCGAGGGAGAGCGGCAGAAGATCCGCGACGAGTTCGTCGGGCGGGAGTCGGAGCTGCTGAGCGGCGAGGTCCAGCAGGTCGAGCGCGGCAAGTTGGTCGTGCTCCTGAACGAGGCCCGCGACGCCGACGCCATCATCCCGTGGAAGGAGCAAAACCCCCGGGAGCGCTTCCGCCAGGGTGAGCCGATCCGGGCCGTCCTGAAGAAGGTCGACGAAACGTCCAAGGGGCCCCGACTGATCCTGTCCCGGGCCGCGCCCGAGTTCGTGGCCTCGCTCTTCGCGCTCGAGGTGCCCGAGATCCACCAGGGAATCGTCGAGATCAAGGGGATCGCCCGGGAGGTGGCCGGCCGCACCAAGGTGGCCGTCGCGTCGCGGGATGAATCGATCGACCCCGTGGGCGCGTGCGTCGGGCTCAAGGGCTCCCGGGTCCAGGCGGTGGTCGGCGAACTGGGGGGCGAGCGGATCGATATCGTGCCCTGGCACCCGGACCCCGAGGTCTACGCCCGTCGGGCGCTGGCCCCGGCCCGGGTCGCCAAGGTGCTGAGCGACTCGGACAGCGGCGTGATCACCGCCATCGTCGACGAAGACCAACTCTCACTCGCCATCGGGCGCAACGGCCAGAACGTGCGGCTGGCGAGCCAGCTCATCGGCTGGCAGATCGACCTGTACGGCAGCCGGGAATGGCTGGAGCGCGGCGCCGATGCGGCCCTCTTCGGCGGCGGAGAGAGCGAGGACTACGAAGTTGCGGACTTCCCGCTGTCGGAGCTCGAGCTCGAGCCCGATATCTTGGCGGCCCTCGAGGAGGCCGGGTATACTACCTTCTTCGACATCATCGACCTGGATCGGGACGATTTCCTCGCCATCGAGGGTGTCGGCGAAGAAACCGCCGACCACATGGTGGCGGTGATCGACGAGCTGACCGTCGAGGAGACCGTCGAGGAGGAGACGGAGGCCGACGAGGACACCGCGGCGATGGAGGAGGCCAGGCGGGTCGCGGTCGACATCCTGGGCATGGACATGGGCGAGGAAGAGGAAAAGGAAGAGGAAGAGGAAGAGGACGAGGAAGAGGACGAGGAAGAGGACGAGGAAGAGGACGAGGAAGAGGAAGAGGAAGAGGAAGAGGACGAGGACGAGGAAGAGGAAGAGGACGAGGACGAGGAAGAGGAAGAGGAAGAGGAAGAGGAAGAGGACGAGGACGAGGACGAGGAAGAGGAAGAGGAAGAGGAAGAGGAAGAGGAAAAGGACGAGGAAGAGGAAGAGGACGAGGAAAAGGACGAGAAGGGGAGGGGCGACGGCTGATCCGGCGCTGCAGCTGTTGGGGCTGGCGGCGCGGGCGGGTGTCGTGGCGGCGGGCACGGAGCGAGTCCGCGAGGGCGTCCGTGAGGGAGCCGTCCGGTTCGTGGTGGTGGCCGCCGACCTGACGGCGACGGGTCGGGAAAAGCTGGTCCCTCTGTTGGAGGGACGGGGCGTGCCGTACACGGTGCGGTACGACCGGGCACGCCTGGGATGGGCGGTCGGGAGGAGCCCGCGCGCGGCGGTGGGCGTGGAGGATGCAGGACTGGCGGCGAGGCTGGAGTCGTTGCTCGCGAGCGAGTGACGGAAGTGGTTTCTTTGGAGGTTGCGGCAAGAGCATGCGCGTATACGAAGTAGCGAAAGAATTCGGCGTAGAACCGGATAACCTGATCCATCTCCTGCGGGAGATGCGGGTGTCAGTGAGCTCGGAGGCATCCACCGTCGAAGCGGCGGATGTGTCGAAGCTCCGTGCGCTGTTCGAGCGGCAGCGGCGAGCCGGGGTCACGGATCCGAGCGAGATCCTGGAGGCCGCGATCGAGGACGCTGGAACCACGACGACGCGTCGTCGTCGTCGTCGCCGCCGTCCGGAGCCCGAGCCGGAGATCGAGATCGTTGAAGGCGAGGCGGTCGAGGCGGTCGAGGCGGTCGAGGCGGCGGCGGAAGCCGAAGCGGCGGAGGAGGCCGAAGCGGAGGAGATCGTCGCGGAGGTGGAAGAAGCCGAGGAGGCCGAGGCGGCCGTGGAGGTCGAGGAAATCGAAGAGGAAGCGGCCGAGGCGGTCGAGGAGGCCGAGGCGGAGGAGATCGTCGCCGAGGCGAAGGAAGCCGAAGCGGAGGAAGCCGAGGCGGAGGAAGCCGAGGCGGAGGAAGCCGAGGCGGAGGAAGCCGAAGCGGAGGAAGCCGAGGCGGAGGAAGTCGAGGTGGAGGCAGCCGAGGAGGAGGTCGCCGAGGCGGCGAAGGCACACGAGGAGGCCGGGGAGGTCGAGGCTGCCGCGGAGCGGGAGGCCGAGGAGGAAGCGGAAGAGCCGGTGGCGGAAGCCGAAGGGCCGGACGAAGAGGAAGAGGAGAAGGCCGAGAAGGAGAAGGAGAAGAAGACGAAGCGTCGTCCGAAGCGGGTGTCGGAAGGTCTGGCGCCGGCGGCGAGCGCCGGGCCGGGCGGCAAGGTCCGGATCCAGGCCGAGGGCTACACGCCGGACGGGCGCCGGAAGCGGGACAAGCGGAAGAAGCGCCGGAAGCGGGTGGATCAGGAGGCGGTGCAGGAGAACGTCCAGCGTGTGATGGCGGAGCTGAAGGGCGGCGGCGGCGGCCGGAAGCGCCGGTCGCGCCGCCAGGAGGGCGCGCGCGAGGAGAGGGAGGAGCAGGAGCGCCAGGCCGCGGAGGAGGCGAAGACGGTCCGTGTGAACGAGTTCCTGACGGTCGCGGAGTTGGCGGAGCTGATCGACGAGGATGCGAGCCAGATCATCGCGAGCGCGTTCAAGAACCTGGGGTTGATGGTCACGATCAATCAGCGGCTGGACTTCGATCAGATCGAGCTGCTCCTGGACGAGTTCGGCTTCAACGCGGTGCGCGAGGAGGAGTACGGAGCCGAGGTAGAGGCGGAGCAGGAGGTCGAGGAAGAGCCGGAGGACCTGAAGCCGCGGCCGCCGGTGGTGACGGTCATGGGCCACGTCGACCACGGGAAGACGTCGCTCCTGGACCATATCCGGAAGACCAATGTGATCGCCGGCGAGAGCGGTGGGATCACGCAGCACATTGGTGCCTACCATGTGACGCTCGACGACGGCCGCTCGCTGAGCTTCCTGGACACGCCCGGCCACGAGGCGTTCACCGCCATGCGGGCCCGGGGCGCGGACGTGACGGACGTGGTGATCCTCGTGGTGGCCGCTGACGACTCGGTGATGCCCCAGACTATCGAGGCCATCAGCCACGCCAAGAGCGCGGGTGTCCCGATCATCGTGGCGATCAACAAGATGGACCTGCCCGGCGCCGACGCGAGCCGGGTCAAGCAGGAGCTGCTGGAACACGAGGTCGTCGTGGAGGAGTTCGGCGGCGACGTGCTGAGCCAGCCGGTGAGCGCGAAGACGGGCGAGGGGATCGACGAGCTGCTGGAAAAGGTGCTGCTGCAGGCGGAGATCCTGGAGCTGTCGGCGAACCCGGACCGGGACGCCCAGGGCATCGTGATCGAGGCGGAACTGGACGTGGGGAAGGGCCCGGTGACCACCGTGCTCGTGACCACGGGCACGCTCCGGGTCGGCCACGACGTGGTTTGCGGGCTGCACAGCGGCCGCGTCCGGGCGCTGCTCGACGAGCGAGGCAACAACATCGAGGAGGTCGGCCCCGCCATGCCGGCCCAGGTACTGGGCATCGGCGGCGTGCCCCAGGCGGGTGACAAGCTCGTGGCCATGGAAGCCGACCGGGCGGCGGAGGTCGCCCAGACCCGACAGCGGCTGGAGCGAGAGAAGAAGCTGCGTATCAAGGGTCGCGGCGTGAAGCTGACCGACATCAGTCAGCTCCTGGCCGCCGGCGAGACGGCCCAGCTCAACGTGGTGATCAAGGGCGACGTGGACGGCTCGATCCAGGCGCTGAGCGACTCGATCGAGCAGCTCTCGACCGACGAGGTCGGGGTCGACGTGATCCATCGCGGCGTGGGCGCGATCAACCGGTCGGATGTGTTGCTGGCCGCCACAGCCGGTGCCATCATCATCGGGTTCCACGTCCGGCCCGATGCCGACGCCCGCCAGATCGCGGAGCAGGAAGACGTGGACATCCGCGTCTACAATGTGATCTACGAGGCGATCCAGGACGTGCGGGACGCCCTCGAAGGCATGCTCGCGCCGGAGGAGAAGGAAGTCCTGCTGGGCGCGGCGGAGGTCCGCCAGCTGTTCAAGGCGCCCAAGGCGGGCACCATTGCCGGCTGTTACGTGACCGAGGGCGTGATCCAGCGAGGCGAGGCGGTCCGGCTGATCCGGGACGGCGTCCAGATCTACCGCGGCGAGCTCGGCAGCCTGAAGCGATTCAAGGACGATGTCCGGGAAGTCCGGGAGGGCTTCGAGTGCGGGATGAGCATCGATGGCTACAACGACATCAAGGTCGGCGATGTGATCGAGTGCTTCACGGTCGAGGAAGTGGCCCGGACGCTGGCCGGGTCGGAGCAGGGGTGAGCGGTGGCCAGCGACCGGCAACCAACGACCAGTGGCGAGGGGTGAAGGGTGAGGGGTGAAGGGTGAAGGGTGAAGGGTGAAGGGTGAAGCGTGAAGGGCGTGGGATGAGGGGCGTGGGATGAGGCGTGGCACTCAGGCCTTAGTTCTTAGCTCTTAGATCTCCATGGTCGTGGGCGTGATCGGCTGGGAGATCCAGGTCTTCGAGGCCCAGTCGCTGAAGGAGAAGCGACGGGTGGTCAAGAGCCTGAAGGACCGGTTGCGGAACCGGTTCAACGTCTCCGTGGCGGAGACGGGCCAGCAGGACAACTGGCAGCGGGCCGAGCTGACGGCGTGCATCGTGGCCACCGACCGCCGGCAGGCGGAATCGGTGCTGGACCGGGCCGACGCACTGGTCGAGGGGTCGGCCGGCGGGCGGATCATCGACAGCTATCGAATCTTCTACTGAGGCGGCGGCCGCCCGAGGCCGTCGCTCCGCGTATCGGGATATGGCGGGACACCGGATCCAACGGGTCAACGAGCAGCTGAAGCGGGAGATCGCCCGGATCGTCGTGGGCGAGGTGGCCGATCCCCGGGTCGGTGCCGTGACCGTCTCCCGGGTCTCGGCCGCCCCGGACCTGACATTCGCCCGGGTCTATGTCCAGCTGTTGGGCGACGAGGCGGAACGCAAGGAGACGATGGCCGGGCTCCGGGCCGCCGGCACCTTCATCCGCACCGCGCTGGCCGACCGCCTGCCTCTGCGCCGGGTGCCGGAGCTGCGTTTCGAGCAGGACAGGAGCCTGGAGCACGTGCAGCGGATCGAGGAGCTGCTGGCGGAAGCGGCGGGGACGGAGGCGGCGAGGGCCAAGGATGCAGGCGCGGAGTCTCGCGCGGACGCGGACGCGGACGCGGGCGCGGACCGGGATACGGACCCGGGCAGGGAGGGGCAGGGGTGACGGGGGTGATTCCGGTGGACAAGCCGGCCGGGCCCACCTCCCACGATGTGGTCGCCACGGCCCGGCGGGCGCTCAGGATCCGACGGATCGGGCACACGGGGACGCTGGACCCGTTCGCGACGGGACTGCTCCTGCTCTGTGTCGGCGCGGCGACGCGGCTGGCCGAGTACCTGACGGACCTGGACAAGGTGTATGAGGCCACCGCCCGGCTGGGGGTGGCCACGGACACGCTGGACGGTACGGGGGCGGTGCTTTCCGAGACCGGAAGCTGGACCGAGCTGGGGACCGGGCGCATCCGGACTGCCTTCGAGGACCAGGCGGGGACCAGGCTCCAGCGCCCGCCGGCCTACTCGGCCAAGCGGTTGGGTGGCAGGCGAGCGTACGAACTCGCGCGCGCGGGCGAGGCGGTCCAACCGGAGCCGGTGGAGGTCACGATCCACACCCTCGAGGTCACCGGCATCGATGGGCCGGACGTGTCGTTCCGGCTGCGGGCCTCGAGCGGGACCTACGTCCGGTCCGTAGCCCGGGACGCGGGCGAGGCGCTCGGCACGGGCGCCCACCTGACGGCGCTGCGGCGGACCCGGGTCGGCGGGTTCGATGTCGAGGGCGCGCTGACGCCGGACCGCCTCGAGGACGAGGCCGCGGTCCGCCACGCGTTGATCCCGCCCGCGGGGGCACTGGCCCACCTGCCGGTGGTGGTGGTGAGCGAGGAGGAGCGAGGCCGGGTTGCCCACGGGCAGCGGGTGCGGCCTGCGGCGCCTGCGCCCGACGGGGTGGTGGCCGTGACCTGCGACGACGCGCTGGTGGCCGTGGCCGAATCGGAGGGCGGGCTGATCCGGCCCAGGAAGGTGTTCGCCTCGTGAAGTACGCCGTCGACCCGGCGATCCCCGGCGGTTTCCCGGAGGGCCACCCGGGGAACGTGGTCACCGTCGGCACCTTCGACGGCGTGCATCGAGGTCACTGGCAGGTGCTGGAGACGTTGCGCCACCAGGCGGGCCGCGTGGGGCTCCCGGCGGTCCTCGTCACCTTCCACCCGCACCCGCTCCAGATCGTTCGCCCGGACGTCGCGCCCCGGCTCCTGACCACGCCACTCGAGAAGAAGGAGATCCTCGCCGAGTCGGCCCTCGACTACGCCGTCTTTCTCCCCTTCACCCCCATCCTGAAGGGCTATTCGCCCGAGCGGTTCGTGGAGGAGATCCTCATCGGGCGGCTGCGCATGAAGCATCTCGTGATCGGCTACGACCACGGCTTCGGTCGGGGACGCTCCGGAGACGCCGAGACGCTGCATCGCGTGGGCGACCACCTCGGGTTC
>CAYMLW010000067.1:0-14866 GCA_964391035.1 uncultured Gemmatimonadaceae bacterium | reverse complement strand
CTTCTTTGGCGATCTTCGAAGTATCATAGGTGTATTCATAAAAGATGATCGGGTCCCCCGTATCGGCCTCGATGAGCTCGACGAACCGCCGCCGCGCCGTGATGCCCTCGGCGGCCGCCGACCTGTCCACGACCTCCCCCGCCCCCCCGTTCTCCGCGGCCGGGAACGCGCCGGGACGCACCGTGATGACCGCGCCATCGGCGATATCGCAGTGGACGTGGGCGCTGACCTGACCCGCGAACTCCTGACGCACGACCTTCAGCGTGGTTCCCTCCAGCCCGTCGGCGTCCACGACATCGGGTACGTACGTGGCCCCGAGCCTCACGGACAGCCCGGGCCCGAGATCGATCCCGAAGGTGTCGTGGGACAGCAGCACGACGGATCCGGCGGGGAGCGCGTTCACGAGGATCGGCCGGAGCAGCTCCGCGTTCGGATAGGCCAGGGCGTGGCTGTCGAGCTTCCAGACCTCGTCGAAGAAGCGCGCCGCTTCCTCCGCCACCGTGTCGACGTCGGAGCCGGCCACGATGCCGGTGGTACGGCTCCCGGGGAAGAGCCGTCGGGCGGCCGTCGCGAGCTCGAGGGCGGAGTCATCGAGCCCGCCTTCACCATGACCGGCGTACACAAAGACCGCGTCCATCATCGGATCCCTCCCTGGGCTCGCAGCAGCTCGACGATCTGGTCGGTCATTTCCTCGATGCCGCCTTCGATCATCTCGGCACCGGCTCCCTGCTCGGGAACGAAGTAGTCGACGCGTCTGACCCTCGCTCCCGGGGCGCCGACGCTCCCGGCGGGGATCCCGAGGGCTTCGCGGTCGAGCACCGGAATCTCGTAGGAGGCGACCTTGCGGATGCCCCGGACGCCGACATAACGCGGCTCGTTGATGCCGGTCTGGATCGAGAGCACGCACGGGGTCTCGATCTCGTTGATCTCCCGGTTTCCCCCCTCGATCTCCCGGCCGATCCGGAGCGAGCCGTCGCCATGGGTCTCGATGAGGTCGACCAGGGAGGCGTAGGGCCAGTCGAGGAGCGCCGCCAGCATCCCGCCGACCTGTGCGGCGCCGTCATCGGCCTGTGCCCCCGTCAGGATCAGGTCGTACCGGCCCCGCTCCGCGGCGGCGGCGAGGATCCTGGCGGTGCCGAGCCCGTCGGACCCCTCGAACGCGGCGTCGCTCAGCAGGAGCCCCTCGGACGCGCCCATCGCCATCTCGCGATAGATGGTGTCCTCGCCTTCGGAGTGGTCGACGGAGACCACCGTGACGGTCCCGCCCTCCTGTTCGACGAGCCGGACGGCTTCCTCGACCGCGTAGTTGTCCCACTCGTTGACCGAATAGACCAGGTCATCGCGCTCGATGTCTCCGCCGTCCGGCGCGATCCTGATCTCGTTCTCCGCCGGGTCGGGAACCCGTTTGATGCACACCAGAATGTCCATGTCGCTTCCCGTGAAGGGCTCAGTTCCGGAGCTGTCCATCGATGAGCTCGACCAGGTCGACGGCTTCCATCTCGCCCTCCAGGCCGGCCACCTTGATGGCGTCCTCGATGTTCGTCAGGCAGAAGGGACAGGCGGTGACGATCACGTCGGCGCCCGCCTCCCGGGCCTGCTCGACCCGCACCACGCCCATCCGCTGCTCCTCCTCCGGCTCGTAGAAGAGCATCAGGCCGCCACCGCCGCAGCAGAAGGAGCGGTCGCGGCAGTGGTCCTCCATCTCGACCCGCCGCAGTCCGGGGATGGCGTCGATGGCCCCTCTGGGGGCGTGGTAGATGCCGTTGTGGCGGCCGAGATAGCAGGGGTCGTGGTAGGTGTACGTTCTCGACGGGGCCGCCAGCGGCTGCAGGGTCAGCCGGCCGCTGCCCACCGCGTCCGCGATGACTTCGCTGACGTGTCGCACCGGAGGCATGTCCCGGTAGTCGTGGCGCAGCGTGTTCAGCGTGTGGGGGTCGTTCACCACGATGCTCCGGGCCGCCGACGCACCGATGGACGCGGTATTCTCTTCCCTCAGGATCTGGAAGAGCGTCTCCTCGCCGAACCGCCGGACGTCGTTTCCGCTGTCCCTCTCGTCGTTGCCGATGACCGCGAAGTCGACGTTTCCCTCCGTCAGGACGCGGGCGGTGGCCTGCGCGATCCTCTGCATCCGATCATCGTAGGCGGTGATGCTGTCGACGAAGTACAGCGTCCCGGCCGTCTCGCCGTGGTCGACCCGCTTCGGGGCCACCCCCTCACCGATCCCGTCCATCCAGTCCGCCCGCTTCCTCTCGAGCTTCCCCCAGGGGTTGCCCCGTTTCTCGAGGGCGGCCAGCGGCTTCTGGAGCGACCGGGGCACCGCGCCGTCCTCCACCATCCCCCGGCGCAGGTCCACGATCTTGTCGATGTACTCGATCCCGACCGGGCACTCCTGCTCGCAGGCCCCGCAGGTCGTGCACGACCAGATCTCGGCCTCGCTGTAGATCTCGCCGACCAGCGGCGACGGCTCCGTCGCGGTCCTGCCCAGGACCGGGTAGCGGGCGAAGGCGAGGTCGCGGGCCTTGATGCTGATGAACCGCGGCGACAGGGGACGGCCCACCCGGGTGGCGGGGCAGTGATCGGAACAACGGCCACAGTCGACACAGCTGTAGAAATCCAGCATGTGCTTCCACGTGAACTCCTCGAACGTCCGGACGCCGAACGATTCGAGGTCGTCGAGGTCCTCGTCCGGTACGCCGTGCCGCACCGGCTTGACGGTACCGGTCTCGAGCCGCATGAAGAAGACGTTGAAGAGCGAAGTGATGACGTGGAAGTGCTTGCCGAAGGGGAGCAGGCAGAGGAAGAAGAAGAACGTCAGGTCATGGACCGTGTACGCCGCCAGGCCGAGGGCGGCGAGGGTCGGGACGGCCGTGCCGGACAGCAGCCGCTCGAGCCCCCAGGTGAGCGTCAGTGCCGGGACCGGGGCGGCTCCCGGCTCGGCGGCGAGCAGGCTGGCCTCGAACAGGCTCTCGGAGACCATCAAGATCGCGATGAGCGCCAGGACCAGCAGCGCCTCCGGGGTGTGGTCCTCCCCCACGCTCTCGGGGACGGCGTAACGGCCCGGCCGGAAGAAGGCCCGGCGGATGGCCAGGATGACCACCGCCCCGAGCACGGCCGTCGCGGCGTAGTCCTTCGCGACGTGGTAGGCGGTGCCGAGGACCCCTCCGAGCCCCGGCATCCTGAACCCCGGGAAGATCCCGAGGAGCACCAGCTCCGTCGACCGGATCAGCAGGATCAGGAAGCCGAAGAACACGATGATGTGGAGCACCCCCGCGAGCCTGTAGCGCGGGTGCCGCCACTGGCCGAGCCAGTACTTGAGGACCCTCCCCACCCGGTCCGGGATCCGATCGAGGCGCGGATCCGGCGCGCCCCGACGCAGCGGCGCCACGCGTCGCACCATCACCCACGCGAAGACGCCGATGCCCACGATCGCGATCAGGAGGAACAGCAGGTGGCCCGGGATGCCCGCGATCGTCGCGGACGCCGGAGAGAAGGTCGCTCGAGCCATCACGTCCTCCACCGGATCCCCCCTACCTGGACGCGAAGGCGTCCTCGGGGATATCGATCGTGACGCGGCTCCCCGACAGGATCACGTCCATCTTCCCGAGCGTTACCGGGAGCATGGTCTGCGTGTAGAACTCCGCGCTCCTGACCTGCCCGTCGTAGAACGCTTCGTCCTTCCGTTTCGCCCCCGCCGCGAGGGCCTCCGCCGCGATCCGCGCCCGCCACAACAGCAGCCAGCCGGCGATGACGTCCCCGCAGACCTCGAGGAACGGGTGGGCATGAGCCGCCGCGACGGGCAGCTCGCCGTACATGGCGGTCTGCCCCAGGTGCCGGGAAACCTCTTCGAGACGGATCAGGGCCTTCTCGAGGGTTACGGCCAGCCCGGCGGTCCGCTCGACCTCGGCGGCGGCCTCGATGGTGTCCCGGATCTCGTCGGCGAGATCGAGGATCGGTCGCCCGCCGTCCTGGCCGAGTTTCCGGAAGAGCAGGTCCATGGCCTGGATGCCGTTGGTGCCCTCGTAGATCGGCGTGATCCGGCAGTCGCGCAGCAGCTGCTCCACCGGGTACTCCTTGATGTAGCCGTACCCGCCGTACACCTGGATCGCGAGGTCGCACACCTCGAGACTCCGCTCCGTGGTGTACGCCTTGGCGATGGGGATCAGGAAGTCGACGATGCCCTGCAGCCGGCTCTGCTCGTCCGGGTCGTCGGTGGTCGCCATCCGGTCGAAGCAGTAGGCGATGTAGAGCGACAGGCTGCGCAGGCTTTCCACGTACACCTTCATGATCATCAGCATCCGGCGCACGTCCGGGTGCCGTATGATCGGCACGCTCGGCGCTTCCCTGTCCCTCATCTCCCGGAGGTCTCGACCCTGGATGCGGGTGCGGGCATAGTCCAGGGCGTAGAGGTAGGCGGCACTGGCGCAGGCGAGGCCCTGGTCGCCCACCTGGAGCCGGGCGTCGTTCATCATGAGGAACATGGAGCGCATGCCCCTGTTCGCCTCCCCCAGCAGCAGGCCCCGGCACCTGCCCTTGCTCCCCAACGCGATGGACGCGGTGGAGTTGCCGTGGATCCCCATCTTCTCTTCGATCCCGGTGCAGACCACGTCATTGGGCTCGCCCAGGCTGCCGTCCTCGTCGACCCAGATCTTCGGGACGATGAAGAGGGAGATGCCGGCGGTGCCGGCCGGTGCGCCCTCGATGCGCGCGAGCACGGGATGGATGATGTTCTCCGCCAGGTCGTGCTCGCCGGACGAGGCGAAGATCTTGTTCCCGACAATGGAGTAGGTCCCGTCGTCGTTCGGGATCGCGAGGGTCTCGAGGGCGCCCACGTCCGAGCCCGCCTGCGGCTCGGTCAGCAGCATCGTGCCGGTCCACTCCCCGGTGTAGAGCTTCTTCACGAAGCGCTTCTTCTGTTCGTCCGTGCCGAAGGTCTCGATGAGCTTGCCCGCGCCGTGGCTGAGGCCGGCATACATCACGAAGGCGATGTTCGCCGACTGCAGCAGGCTCAGGGCGGCCGACGCCACGGACCGGGGCATCCCCTGACCGCCCCACTCGGGGTCCTCGGGCAGGGCCAGCCACTCCCCTTCCTTCAGGGCATTCCACGCGCTGTGGAACGACTCGGGAACCGTCACGGTCCCGTTGTCGAAGCGGACGCCGATGCGGTCGCCATCGGCCTGGGTGGGGAGGACCTCCTTCACCGCCAGCGTCCGGGCCTCGGACAGGACCAGGTCGATCACCTTGCGGTTGAATTCGGCGAACCGCTCGTGGTCGGCCAGCGCATCGACGGTCAGCTGCTCGTGAAGGACGAAATCTATGTCTCTGAGGTCAGCGAGAATCTGAGCCATGGTTCCTCGGGTTCGTGCGGCGGACCGCGTCGTCAGACCTGTTCGAAGACCGTGGCGATGCCCTGGCCGAGGCCGATGCACATCGTCGCCACGCCGGTTTCATAGCCATCCGACTTCATCAGGTGCAGCAGCGTGGTGATGATCCTCGCCCCGGAGCAGCCCAGGGGATGGCCGAGGGCGATGGCGCCACCGTTGAGATTCACCTTCTCCTCGATATCGCGCCGCAGCCGCAGGTCCTTCAGCACGGGAAGCGACTGCGCCGCAAAGGCCTCATTGAGCTCCCAGAGGTCGATGTCCCGGATCGTGAGCCTGGCCCGGTCGAGGGCCTTCCGGACCGCCGGGACGGGCCCGTAGCCCATGATGGACGGATCGACGCCCACCGTGGCCATGGCCCTCACCCGTGCCATGGGCCGCAGGCCCAGGTCCCGGGCCCGTTCCCACGACATCACCAGGAGCGCCGAGGCGCCGTCGGAGATCGCCGAGGAGTTGCCCGCGGTCACGGTCCCGTTCCTCGGGTCGAACGCCGGCTTCAGGGCGGCCAGGCTCTCCAGGTTCGTGTCCTCACGGATCACCTCGTCGGAGTCGAAGATCTTCGAGAAGCCGTTCTCGTCGTGCCCCGCGATGGGGACGATCTCGTCCGCGAACCGGCCCTGCGCCGTCGCCTCGGCGGCCTTCCGGTGCGAGCGCAGCGCGAACGCGTCCTGATCCTGGCGGCCGATCCCGTGCATCCTGGCGAGGAGCTCGGCGGTCAGGCCCATCATCCCGGCCGCCTTGGCGGTGTGCTTGCTCATGGCGGGGTCGGGGTCCAGCCCGTGTGTCATGGGCAGGTGGCCCATATGCTCGACGCCGCCCACCACGAAGACCTCCCCGTTCCCCGTCATGATGGACATGGCGGCGCTGTGAAGGGCGCTCATCGATGAGCCGCAGAGACGGTTGATCGTCTGTGCGCCCGTGGTATGCGGGATCTTCGTCCGCAGGGCCGCGAACCGGCCGATGTTGAAGCCCTGCTCGAGGGTCTGCTGGGCGCATCCCCAGACCACGTCCTCGACTTCGGCGGGGTCCACCTCGGGGTTGCGATCGAGCAGCGCATCGATGACCGCGGCGGACAGGTGCTCGGCCCGGACCCTCCGGAACATCCCTCCCCTGGAACGGCCCATCGGGGTGCGGACCGCATCTACGACGACGGCGTCGTTCATGACCTACCTCTCTTCCTTGACGGTTCCCGCGAGCTCTGCGGTCTCGGCCTGGTGGAACCGGCCGCCCCCCTGGGCGAGCCGCGCCATCTGCCCGGTGGGCTCGTAGAGCTTCCCGAGGGAGCCGTACCGGGCCGCGGTCTCGATGAGCGCGGGCAGCCCGACGGCGTCGGCGTACCGGAACGGGCCGCCCCGGAACGGCGGGAACCCGAGCCCGTAGACCAGGGCGATGTCGACCTCGACCGGCGAGTCCACGATGTCGTCCTCGAGGCAGCGGGAGCACTCGATGAGGAGCGGGAGCATCATGCGGTCGATGATGTCCTGGTCGGTGATCGAGGCGCTGTTGTCCTCCTGGACCAGCGGCTCCAGGAGCGCCTGCGCCTCCGGGTCGACCGTCTTCTTCGGCTTGCCCTTCCTGTCGAGCTCGTACGCGTAGAAGCCCTCGTTGTTCTTCTGGCCGTAGCGCTCCGCCTCGAACATGACATCGATGGCGGTACGGTCCGACGTCGCCATCCGATCCGGGTACGATTCCGCCATCACCTCGTTGGCGTGATGTGCCGTATCGATGCCCACCACGTCCAGCAGGTAGGCGGGCCCCATGGGCCAGCCGAACTTCTCCATCACCGCGTCGATCCTCAGGAAGTCGACCCCCTCGCTCACCAGCTTCATGAAGCCCGCGAAGTAGGGGAACAGGACGCGGTTGACCAGGAAGCCCGCGCAGTCGTTCACGACCACCGGCGTCTTGCCCATGGCCAGCGCATACGCGACGGTGGTGGCCACCGCCCGGTCGCTGGACCTGTCGCCACGGATGACCTCCACCAGGGGCATCCTGTGGACCGGGTTGAAGAAGTGCATGCCGCAGAAGCGCTCCGGCCGATCGAGCCCCTCCGCCAGCCGCGTGATCGAGATGGTCGAGGTGTTGCTGGCCAGGACGGCCTCCTCCTTCACCCGGCCCTCCACCTCGGCCAGGACCGACTTCTTGATCGCCTCGTTCTCCACCACCGCCTCCACGACGATGTCCACATCGCCGAAGTCGCCGTAGGAGAGCGTCGGCCGGATCCGGATCAGCACCTCCGCCATCCCGTCCGCGTCGATCTTCTCCCGCGAGACCTGCTTGGCCAGGAGCTTCCGGGCCTCGGACATCCCGAGATCGAGGGCGTCCTCGGCAATGTCCTTCATCACGATCGGGATGCCCTCGTACGCCGACTGGTAGGCGATGCCGCCTCCCATGATCCCTGCGCCGAGGACCGCCGCCGATTCCACCGCCGGGGCCGGCGCCGCCGCCTTCTTCGCGACCTTCTTCACGTACTGATCGCCGAGGAAGATGGCCACGAGATTGGCGGCGGTAGGCGTCTTCGCCATCCGGGCGAACCCCTTCGCCTCCTCCTTCAACGCCTCGTCCCGCCCCATGCTCGCGCCCCGCTGGATCGCCTTGATGGCGGCCACCGGGGACGGGTAGTCGGGTCCCGCCTTCCCCCCGACGAAGCCCTTCGCCGTCTCGAACACCATCATGCTCTCGGTGAGGTTGAGCTCGAGGGGCGAGACCTTCTCGAGCCGGCGCTCTCTCCAGTCGCTCCTGCCGTCGATGGCCTGCGCGAGGAGGTCGAGGGCGCCCTCACGCAGCTTCTCCGGGTCCACGACGGCATCGACCACGCCGGTGCCGTAGGCCGCCTCGGCGTCGTACTGGTTGCCGCTGGCGATCCACTCGATGGCGTTGTCGGCACCGGTGAGGCGGGAGAACCGGACGGTGCCGCCGAAGCCCGGGAAGATCCCGAGCTTCGTCTCGGGGAAGCCGATCTTCGCGGTCGACGCCATCACCCGGTAGCTCGTCGTCAGCGCGAGCTCGAGGCCGCCTCCCAGGGCAAAGCCGTTGATGGCCGTCACCGACGGGAAGTCGAAGTCCTCGATCGTCGAGAACAGCCGATGCACGTCGAGCAGCCAGTCGACCAGCTCGTCTTCCGGATACTGGAAATACTCGGTGAACTCGGTGACGTCGGCACCGACAATGAACCCGTCCTTGCCGCTCGTGACCAGAAGCCCCCGGACGCCCCCGTCCGCCCCGAGCAGCGCCACCGCCTCCCGGAGCTCGTCCAGCGTCGCCCCGTCGAACTTGTTGACCGAATCGCCCTGGCGATCGAACCGCAGCTCCGCGATCCCTCCGTCCAGCGGAATGCTCTGTATCGACTGGCCTTCAAACGTCATTGCAGCCTCCGTCTCGGACCTGAACGAGCCATCATCCGGTGGCCCGCCCGTGCCCGCCGCGAACCCTTACCCCCTATTACATATCACTGCATGAACGATGCGCGGGTGAGGGGGGCGGGTCAAGGAGCGCGACGGCCTTGGGCTACCGTGCGAAGGGCTATCGGTGGGCGAGAAGCGGTGGGGGGTGTGGCCGTGGGCCGGCGGCGGCGGTAGACGGTGGCAGGGCCATGGTCAGGTGGGTCGGAAGCCGGTGACGGTATGGCGGAAGTGGGGGTGGCCTCGGCTTCTAGCAGTCCGGGCTCAGGCTCAGAGCGGTCGTCAGGGATGCATCCGTTCTTCCTCTCCCGCGTCGGGGAGGGCGTTGCCGCCGGGGCGCGTCGACAACGTCACATCGCCCTGTTTCGACTCGGTACGGTCCAGGTGTACGACGGCGTCAGGCCTCGAAGTCGATGAGTGGCTTGATGATCCCGTCCTCCTTCGTCTCCATCATGTGGAAGGCCTTCTCGACCTCGTCGAAGGCGAAGGTGTGGGTGGTCATGGGCGTCGGGTCCATCCGGCCCGCCTGGATCAGCCGGAGCAGCCGCGTGAGGCGGAGCCGACCGCCGGGGCACAGTCCCGTGACGATGTCCTTCTCGGCCATGCCCACACCCCAGCCCTCACGGGAGATGGCCACCTTGTCGCCTTCCCCGTGATACCCCGCATTCGAGATGGTGCCGCCGGGCTTCGTGACCTGCACGCACTGGTCCAGGACCGCCGCGGCGCCCAGTGCCTCGATGGCGGTGTCCACGTCCTCTCCGTCGGTGAGCTCCATGATCCGCTCCACCGGGTCGCTCTCGGTGAAGTCCACGATCTCGTTGGCGCCGTATCTCCGGGCGAGCTCCTGCCGCTCGGGCACCGACTCCACGGCGATGATCAGGCCGGCGCCCCGCAGCGCGGCGCCCTTCGTGGCCATGAGCCCCACCGGCCCCTGGGCGAAGACTGCCACCGTGCCGCCCACCGGGACCCGACCGTACTCGGCGGCCATGAAGCCCGTGCTCAGCATGTCGGCGACGTAGGCGGCCGCGTGGTCCGATAACGCGCGGGATGGTGGCGGTACGACGCATACCACAGGCAGGTACGCCGCCCTTGACCCCGCCGTCGCCCCGACGCCATCGTGGCCTTCGCCGTCCTGACCCCCCTTTCCCCCGGAGGCGCCAGTGACCCGGCGACGACCCGCACCGACGTCCTTCTTCCCCGCCCGCGTCGCGGTGGGCGACCCCGGCTTTTCCGGCCGCCGCCGCGGGGTCGGCCCCGCACCGTTCCGCTCCCCTCGGCGCGGCCCTGACCGCTGCGCTGGCCGCGGTCCTGGCCGCAGCGGCCCCCTCCGTCGCGCAGATCGAGCCGAACCGGGTCTACGGCGCGGCGTCCTCTCGCCGGGCGGCGAGTCGTTCCCCATGGAGTCCGCCGAGGGCGGCGCGTACATGGTGGTCGTCGCCGACGAGCTGGACGAAGCCGAGGCCCGGCGCATCATGGAGCAGCCGGTGGACGTGGGCGACGGCGTGGTCCTCCACCCGGACGGCCCCGTCCAGGCCGTGGCCACCAGCCACCTCACCGGCAGCTACACCGTGGCCGGCGCGGCCGGGGAGTACCTGGGGACGGTGGACATGCGGCTCACCTCCTCCCGGGCTCGGCGCGGCGTTCGTGCTCCTCTCCCCGCTTCCCGAGCCCGCAGCTCTTCGAGCACGGCCCGCGCCTCCCCGTCCTGCCCGCGCTGAAGGTAGCCGTAGATGAGGTAGTCCAGCGCGTGGGGGTAGTGGTGGGAGATCCGGTCGCCGCCAGGACCGCGAGGCCATACAGGCTCTTCGCCTCGAGGTCATCCGGGTGCGCCCGGTGCAGGGCCTCCATGGCGACGGCGCTCTCGAACACCGGCCTCGCCCGCGGACGACAGGACGCGTTGGCCTCTACTGCACGCCTGGTCACGTTCAAGGGGAGCAGAGGCATAGGAGCCGCCACAGCGGCCTCCCTGAGCTCCGCTACCGCCGCGCTCCGCCGTTCAATCGCTCATACTTCCCGTATTCTGACCGGGATCCCGGCCTTCTCGGTGCAGCCGGCGTCCGCGCTGTCTCTCTTCCCCTTCTTCAACAGGCTCCAGCGGATAGCGGGGGAGCCGCAGCGTGAAAGAGCAGCCTTCCCCCACGACGCTCTCGACGGTGACATCGCCGCCCAGGAGCCGGGCGAAGCGGCGGGAGATGGCGAGGCCGAGGCCGGTGCCGCCGGTTGAGGCGTTGGCCGAGCTTTCGAGCCGGACGAACGGGTCGAAGATGCGCTCGAGCTCCTCGGCCGGGATCCCGGGACCACGATCCCGCACATGGAAGTCCGCCCATTGTCGGCTGGTCTCAAGCTCCACCTCCACAGGGGTGCCCGCGTAATTGACGGCGTTTCCGACGAGGTTGACGATGATCTGCCGTACCTTGCCCGGGTCGGTGGAGGTCGGAACCGGCTCATCGGCGCCCGACAGGCGGAGCTCGGGTCCGGGGTCGATCCTCGCAGACTCGATGGTGGCCAGCGCGTCCCGTGCGATCTCGGCGAGATCCGCCTCCGTCACGGTCAGCTGTTCCTGACCGGATTCCGACCGCGAAAACACCAGGATGTCGTCGACCATGTCGACCAGGTGCCAGGCGCTCTTCCGGATGCGCTCCAGGTGCATCTTCTGCTTGGGGCTGATGGGGCCGGCGGCCTCGATCTCCACGAGCTCGGCAAACCCGATCACGGCGTTGAGCGGCGTGCGGAGCTCGTGGCTCATGGTGGAGAGGAACTGGCCCTTGACTTTATCGGCCCGCTCCGCCGCGTCCCTGGCCGCGCGCAACTCCCGCTCGCCGCGCTTGCGCTCGGTGATGTCGCGGATGCCCACCAGAACGAACTTGACATGATCGATCTGCCGGGCATTGATCAGCATCACCCGCCGCCCGATTTCCTCGAATTCGTGCTCGATCTCGAAGTCGTGGATGACCCGGCTCTCCGGCAGCACGTCCTCCAGGAGTCGTCGCAGCTCGGGGATGTCCCACTGGTTGTTGCCGAGCTCGTATACGCTCCGGTGGAGCGTGCCCTCGGGCTTCACCCTGAAGTGCTCGTAGAACGCCGGGTTCGCCGAACGCACGCGGAGGTCCGCGGTGAGGATGAGGAGCGGCTCGTGGACGGTCTCGACGACGCTCTCGGCGAAGGTCATGGCGTCACGGAGCTCCTCCTCCATCCGCTTGCGCTCGCTGATGTCGATGAAGTTGACGACCACGCCCTCGATCCGGTCGTCCGGTGTACGGTAGGGCAGCACGCGCGTGAGGTGCCATCGGCCCTCCTCGTCCTGGACCTCCCGCTCGATGGCGGTCAGCCGATCCAGGACGGTCCTGGCGTCGTCCATGAAGTCACTGTAGCCGAGGCGGTTCGTGAGATCGGAGATGGGACGCCCCTGGTCCGCCGGCCGGATGTTGAAGAGCTGGGCCAGCTTCGGGGTGAAGCGCACGATCCGGAGGTGCCGGTCGAGGAAGAGGATCGCGATGTCCGTGGCGACCAGGAGGTTCTGGAGGTCGCCGGAGAGCTGAGCCAGCTCCTCCACCCTGTGGCTGTTCTCCTGGTTGAGCGCCTGGAGCTCCTCGTTGATGCTCTGGAGCTCTTCCTTGCTCGTCTCCAGCTCCTCCAGGGTCGCACGGAGCTCTTCGTTCGACGACTCGAGCTCCTCATTCGACGCCCTGAGCTCTTCCTGGGCCGCTTCGTAGTCCTCGATGGTGGACTGGAGCCGCCGCTCGGCGACGGCCAGGTCGGCTTCTATCTCGCCGACCTGCCCTCCCTTCCCCTCGAGGTCGCCTCGTACCGCATCCGGACCCTGTTCCTCTGACGGCTCCGGCGCCGCCCGCCCGTCGAAGATGACCAGGGAGCACCCGTCCGCCTCGAATCCGGGCGCCGATCGCACGCGTAGCACGACGTTCTCCAGGTCACCGTCCACCCGCAGCCGAACCGGCCTCGAATCCACCCCCGGCCCTCCCTGCCGCCGCACCGCACGGAGCGCCATCCGCAACTCCGTGCGGAGCTCCTCCCTGACGATCCTGAAGGCATTGACGGTGGGCTCACCGCCCGGGTGATCCAGGTAGCGCCCGGCGCGCTCGGAAATGTGGAGTACCATATCGTCCGGGCCCACCAGCAGGCTGGGCGGCGCGTAGCGCTCCACCATCCGCTGGTGGAGTACGCCGGGGGCCGTGCCTTGCTCGGAGTCGTCCGTCTCGACCCTCGGGTGCCGGGTCCGGACCAGCGGGAAGACGGGGATGCGAGCTTCCGTGGGGGTCACGGCACGACGCCGATAGATGCGGTGCTCCTTGGCCTCGTTCCGGAAGAGCTTCGACGTGTCCAGCGCCTCCGACGTGCCGAGGACCAGAGCCCCGTCGGAGGAGAGGGCGTATTGGAAGAGCGCGAGGACCTCCCTCTGGACGTCCCGATCGAGGTAGATCAGGACGTTGCGGCACGCCACCAGGTCGAGCCTCGAGAAGGGCGGGTCGCTCAGCACGTCGTGGTGCGAGAACAGCACCACCTCGCGCGCCTGTTTCCGGACCCGGTACCTTCCGTTCTCGGCCTGGAAGAACTGCGCCAGCCGCTCCGGGCTCACGGCGGTCTCGATGTCGTCGCCGTAGTACGCATCGCGCGCCCGCGCCAGGGAGGGGCGGTGCACGTCCGTGGCGAACACCTGGATCCGGGGCGGCGAAGGGTGGCGCGCGGCCTCCTCCTGGAGGAGGATTCCCAGCGAATAGGCCTCCTCGCCCGTGGCGCAGCCCACGCTCCACGCCCGGATGGTGTCTTCCGGCCCCTTCTCCTCGAAGAGCCGCGGCACGACGCGCTCGGCCAGGGCCTCGAAGACTTCCGGGTCCCGGAAGAAGCTGGTCACGGTTATGAGGATGTCGTCCGCGAGGGTGTCGAGCTCGGAGGCGTCGGCGTGCAGGAGCTCCAGGTACCCCTCCAGCTCCTCCACCTGGTGGAGCTGCATCCGGCGGGCAATGCGGCGCAGCACGGTCGGCCGCTTGTACCGGCTGAAGTCCCGCCCCGTCCGCCTCCGGATCAGCGCGAACGCCTCCTGGATCAGTCGCCGGTGGTCCCCATCGCCGATCTCATCGTCCTCCCCGACCGGAATCCGCGGCTCCGTGCCGATGTAGCGGAGCACGACCCCGGGGATCTCCGCCACCGGGAGCACGGCATCCACCTCGCCCGTGGCGATGGCGCTCCTCGGCATGCCGTCGTACTCGGCTTCCTTCGGGTCCTGCACCAGCGTGATCCCGCCCCTGGCCTTGATCTCGCGGATCCCCTGCGCGCCGTCGGAACCCGTGCCCGTGAGGATCACGCCCACCGAATGGCCGTCGTGGGTGCGGGCGAGGGTGCGGAAGAAGTGGTCCACGGGTCCGCGCCGCGCCGCCGTGGCCTCCAGCTCCGACAGTCGGAGGTGCGTGTCGATGGCGTTCAGGTTCGCGTTCGGCGGCACCACGTAGATCCGGTCCGCCTCCAGCTCGGTCGTCTCCGTGATCTGCTGGACCGGGACCGCCGCGTGGGGCTGGAGCAGCTCCGCGAGGTGGCTCTCGTGCGTCGGCGACAGATGCATCACCACGACCCACGCCGCCCCACTGTCTGCGGGCACCCGGGAGATCAGCGTCTTCAGAGCGGCGAGTCCGCCCGCCGACGCCCCGATGCCGACGACGGTCAGGTGACCGGGCGGGGCGTCGCCGCCGCCCGGCTCACGGTCTCGATCGCCCGGCATCGAATCGGTCATGGTGGACAAACCCATGGTGGACAGACCTTTCAGTCGGAGCGCCCGGGGCGCTGGGTGCCGTATGCCGGGCTCTCTATATCGAGCACGGAACCGGGAGCGGCAACATTCGCGTCACGGTGGACCGAGGGATAGGAAATCCAAACACTGTTTCGGCTACTTTCGGTAAGGTGGCGGGGTGTGGGCCGTCGGGTCAAGAATGTAGAATGCCTCTCATCGAGCGTAGCGGCAATGCGTGCCGGCACGCGAACGACAACCCGTGCGAAACGAGATGATGAGACGTCGGTTGGCCTGGAAGCCGACCTCCCGGAGCGCCGGGAGGTTCTTGAGCCGCTTGCCGATCCTGAAGT
>CAYMLW010000066.1:0-14994 GCA_964391035.1 uncultured Gemmatimonadaceae bacterium | reverse complement strand
TGGCCATCTCCATGGCGCTGGGCGGGTTCAGCGCCGCCGAGGCCGACGAGCTGCGGCGGGCCATGGGCCACCGGAAGAAGCTGCCGAAGCTCCACGCCGCGATCCAGCGGCTTCGGAGCCGGATGACCGAGAACGGTGTCTCGCCGGAGGACGCCGAGCAGATCACCGACGACCTCTACTCCTTCTCGAACTACGGCTTCCCCGAATCCCACGCCTGGAGCTTCGCCCTCATCGCCTACGCGACGGCGTATCTCAAGGCCCACTACCCGGCCGAGTTCCTCATGGCCATCCTCAATGCCTGGCCCATGGGGTTCTATCCTCCCGCCACGCTGGTCCACGAGGCCCGTCGGAACGGGGTGACGGTGCATCCCCCCTGTCTCCGTGACGGCGAATGGGAGTGCACGCTGGCCCTGCCCCCCGCCCACCCCGACGTGGGGGAGGGGTTCGTCGCTGCCTCCCCCTCGCGGCGTGATTCTCCACCTTCATCGTCGCCGCGACTGGGGGACGTGGGGGAGCCGGGTGAGGCGGAGTCGCCGCGTAGTCGGACTCGCCGGTACCCCCAGTCCCCCAGTCCCCTGGCCCGGAGAGCCGCGGTGGCCGAGAGGCGGGCTGTCTACCGGGAAGGTGCGGCCGCCGCGAGCTCCGCCACCCCCGATCAGGCAGTAGAAATCCAGGCCGCTCGTCCGGCAGTCCGAATCGGATGGAAGCACATCCGGGGCCTCGGCGAAGAGGCGAGGGATCGGCTGCAGGCGGCGGCGGAGAGCGGGCCGTTCCGCGGAGTGGAGGACGTCGTGAAGCGTGCCTCACTATCGAGGAAGGATGCCCTCCACCTGGCCCGGGCGGGCGCGTTCGAGGCGTTCGAGTCCGGTCGGCGGAAGGCGGCGTGGGCGGCGCTGCGGGCGGCCGGCGACACGCTGCCGCTGGCCCCCGCCCGTCACCTCCCGTTCGACCCGGAGGAGATGGACGACGAGGAGCTGATCTTCCTCGACTACCTGGCCACCGGCATCTGTGTGGCGGGCCACCCCATGGAGCACATCCGGCACCGGCTGGCGGAGTACGGGGTGTGCTCCTCCGTCGACCTCGGCGACGTGCGTGACCGCGCGTCCATCCTGGTCGCCGGGCTGGTGGTGGCGCGCCAGCATCCGGCCACGGCCAAGGGCACCGTCTTCATCCTCATGGAGGACGAGTTTGGCTTCATCAACGTCATCGTCCCGCCCCCCGTCTACGACGCCTTCCGGGAGGTCATCCACCACTCGCCTTTCCTGCTGATCCAGGGCCGCTTCGAGCGGGAGGACCGGGTCATGAACGTGGTTGCACAGAGGTTCAGGGAGCTTGAACGGAGAGACGGGGCATCTTCAACAGCACACACAGAGGCACAAAGGAACAGAGGCGCTGAGAACTGATCTTGGTTGGGTCCGGTGGATTCCGTGTTTCCGCTTCGGGGAGCTTTCCGACGAGGCAACCTTGCCGGTGGCGGCGCGTCCCATCTCACCGGGGTCTGGCACCTCACCGGGGTCGAAGCGGGCCCCCGGCGAAGTCTGCCCCGCGGGACGACTGGAATTCCACCGGTCACGCAGCCTCACTGGACCGACCCAAGAAGGCCTTCGTGCCTCTGTCCCTCTGTGTCTCTGTGTGTGCAGTGAAGCCCGTCTCCGTGCCTCACTTGCACGGCAGGAACCTCACCGTGGTCCGCATTTCCTCGAGCACCTGGTCGAGGGCGGCGAGGGCGGCGTCGATGTCGTCGTCGGTGGTCTGGTGGCTCAGTGAGAAGCGGAGGGCGCAGTGGGCGTCCTGGTCGCTGCGGCCCATGGCGATGAGGACGTGGGTCGGGTCCGGCGAGCCGGCCTTGCACGCGGAGCCGGAGGAGAGGGCGATCCCGTGCTGATCCAGCGCCAGGACCAGCGATTCCCCGCGCAGCTCGGGCAGCGTGAGGTTCAACGTGTTCGGCAGCCGTCCCTCCCGGGGCCCGTTCAGCCGGGCTTCGGGGACGAGCGCCCGGATGCCGGCCTCCAGCCGGTCCCGGAGCCCGGCGATCCGGTCGGCGTCCCGTACCGCGGCCCGGGCCAGCTCGGCGGCGCGGCCGAGACCGACGATGGCCGGGACGTTCTCGGTGCCCGCCCGCCGCGACGATTCCTGCTTCCCGCCGTGGATGAGCGGCTCGAGGTGGAGCCCCTTGCGGATGTACAGCGCGCCCACGCCCTTGGGGCCGTGGATCTTGTGGCCGGAAAGGGAGAGCATGTCGACGTCGAGGACGTCCACGTCCACCGGGATCTTGCCCACGGCCTGGACCGCATCGGTATGGAAGAGGGCGCCGGCCTCGTGGGCGAGCGCGGCCAGCTCGGCGATCGGCTGGATCGTGCCGACCTCGTTGTTCGCCATCATGATCGAGACCAGGATCGGGCCGGGCCCGCCGCTCTCCGTGGCCTCCGCGACGGCGCCGGCCAGCGCGGCCTCGAGGTCGGCGGGGTCGATCCGGCCATCGCCGTCGACGTCCAGGTAGGTCACCGGATACCCGATCCGCTCGAGGAACTCGGCGGCGCGGAGCACCGCCGGGTGCTCGATGGTGGTGGTGATGATGCGGCCGCCCTCGTTCTCCGGCCGCAGCGCGATCCCCTTGAGGGCCAGGTTGTCGGCCTCCGAGCCGCCGCCGGTGAACACGATGCGACGGGGCATGGCCCCGATCAGCGAGGCCACCTTGCGCCGGGCCTCCTCCACCGCCGACTTCGCGTCCCGCCCCGCGCCGTGGAGGCTGGACGGATTGCCTTGGGCCCCGTCCAGGTATGGAAGCATCGCCTCCCGGACCGCTTCGGCCACACGGGTCGTAGCGTTGTTGTCGAGGTAGACCCGGGTGGTCGAACGCGTCTTGCCCGCGCCATTGCCCTGGGCGCCAGCCCGGCAACCGTCCGACGCCTTCCCCCGGCTTCCCCCCGGGGTACGAGTGCGAAGCTCCGCTCCCCGGGAACTCGCCGCCCCTCCCGAACGCACCACGCCGGTCCCGTCCTCGATCTTGACCACCTCACAGAGGAGCGACTTGTAGACGGGGAAACCGCTGATCTCGTCACGGTTCGCGAGGTCCGTCAGCTCGTTGACGTTCCACTTCTGCCAAGCCTCGGGGCCGACGGGCCCGCCGCCGCCCATGCTGCACTCGATGCCGCCCGCCCGGATCCGGTCGTTGACCACGGCCCGGAAGGGGACGGCACCGCGGGCGGTGCGGACCTCGACGAGGTCGCCGGGCTCGATGTCGCGCTCGGCGGCGTCGTCGGGGTGCATGTGGACGGTGGGCTCCGGGTGGTCCCTGACGAGCCCCTCGATGCCGTGGTGCTGGGAGCGGAAGTCGGTCTGGGGCCGGGCGCCGGAGTTGAAGACCAGCGGATAGTCGCGAGCCAGCTCCGGGTTCGCCCGGGGGCCTTCGGTGGGCTCGACGTACTTCGGCAGCGGCTCGTAGCCGTACTCCTCGAGGGTGGTCGACCAGATCTCGAACTTGCCGGTGGGGGTGTCGAAACCGGGCTCGCCGTCGGGTCGGAGCCCGCCCTTCTCCCACTTCCGGTACTCCATCATCGGCGCGTCGATCCGGACCTGGCCGCCGGCCTCCCGGACGTCCTCGAGGGTGTAGCCGCTGCCGTCGAGGGCGTGGCGGATCATGGCCTCTTCGGTCTGTGGGAACCGGTCGCCGTAGCCGAGGCAGTCCGCCAGCTCCGCCATGATCAGGTAGTCGTTGCGGGCCTCGCCCACCGGTTCGATGACCTTCTCCCGGAGCCGGAAGATGGGGCCGTAGGTCATGTACGAGTCGATTTCGAACATGGTGGTGGCCGGGAGCACGATGTCGGCGTACGCGGCGTCGGCGGTGAGCTGCCGGTCGATGGTGACGAGGAAATCGAGCTTCGACAGCGTCTCCCGCCAGACCGGGGTCTGGGGCCAGCTCGTGAGGATCGACGCGCCGTGGATGATGAGTCCCCGGATCCGGTACGGGTCCTCGTGGAGCACCGCGTCGATCAGTCCCGTGGCGTGGCCCTCGCCCCGGTAGTGGGTGTAGAGCGGGAGCCGGTCCCGGGCCACCGCCCGCTCCGGCGCCGGGTTGGCGATGTTGGTCGACCGGTTGATGGGGAAGTGGCTGTCGCGCATGGCGAGCCCGATCCCGCCAGGCACGTCGAGCTGCCCGCCCAGGGCGAAGAGCGTCTGGACCGCCCGGATGGCCTGGAGCCCGGTGTTCGAGTACTCGAGGCCCGTGTACATGATGGGCGCCGCGCCCGACGCCGTGGCGATGCGACGCGCGAGCCGCACCACCGTCTCCGCCGGCACCCCCGTGATCTCCGCGACCACCTCGGGCCGGAAGTGCTGGACGTAGCGGGCGAGCTCGTCGAAGCCGTGGGTCCAGTTTCCGGCGAAGTCCTCGTCGTAGAGCTCTTCCTCGATCATGACCTGGAGCATGCCGAGGGCGAGGGCGCCATCGGTGCCCGGGCGGATCGGGATCCACTCGGCGCCCGTCCGTTGCACCGTCTCGGTCCGGCGGGGGTCGATGACCACGACCTCGGCGCCACGCCGGGCCGCGGCCTCGAGTCGGTGCATGTCCAGCGGTGGCGAGTCGGTGGCCGGGTTCGCGCCCCAGACCACCATCAGCTCGGCGTGCTCGATGTCCGTGAACATGTCGATGAGCATGCGGCCCATGGTCACGTGCGGGGCCATCATGGCAAAGGAGACGTAGCAGAGGGCGCCCACGCCCATGGTGTTGGGCGAGCCGAAGGGGAAGAGGACATTGGACGCGCTGGAGACCGCGACCCCCTTCGGCTGGAAGAAGTCGCAGAGGGAGAGCTCGAAGGCACCGCGACCCGTGTAGATGGCCACCGCCTCGGGACCGGTCTCGGTCTTGATCCGCTCCAGGTTTTCGACAATGGCGTCGTACGCCTCGTCCCAGCTGATCCGCTCGAACGACTCGTGGTCGCCCTTCGGCCCCACCCGCCGCATCGGGTACTTCTGCCGGTGCTCGGAGTACACGATCTCCGGGGCGTGGACTCCGCGTCGGCAGATCATGCCGAGGGCGTGGTCCGGCTCCGGTCGGATGTCGACCAGGCGATGGCTGTCATCCAGCCCGACCTCGACCCAGCAGCCCGCCGGGCAGATCCCGCACAGCCCTCGTTCCCAGGTGACCGACGAGTCCCCGTGTTCGGTGGGATCGCTGGCTGGGGTGGTTCCGGCGGAAGGGTCGGTCGCGGCTTCGGCCGGGACGTCATTGGCCCGGGTGCTGGACGGCGAGGCGGTGCGGGAGCCGGGGGACGTGTCGACGGCTCGGGTCATGGGTGCTCCGGTTGCGGCGTGCGGGTCTCGGGGGCTCTCGATCCGAATCGGCTGGGGACGGCTGAGGTTCCTGTACATAGCAGCAATATTCCGGGGACGCCAGCGGGGGCGGGCGGGGGAGGGGCAGGATGACGGTGCGGGTGCCGAGGGGGCGGGGCGCTGCCGGCAACCCGCCGAACCGGTTCGAGCGACTTCACGTCGAGGTCGAGGAGTGGACGGATCCCGACGACCCGGGACCCGAGACCCGTCTCTACCGCGACGCCAGCCGCACGATCCTGGCCCACAACGACAGCCCGGACGTGGGCTTCGACGTGAGCATCAATCCGTACCGAGGGTGCGAGCACGGCTGCGCGTACTGCTATGCCCGGCCGACGCACGAGTACCTGGGCTTCTCTCCCGGACTGGACTTCGAGTCCCGGATCGTGGTGAAGGAGGATGCGCCGGCGCTCCTTCGCGAGGCGCTCCAATCGCCGAAATGGCGGCCCCGTCCCATCGCCATGAGCGGCGTGACGGACCCGTACCAGCCCGTGGAGCGGCGCCTCCGGATCACCCGGGGCTGTCTCGAGGTCCTGGCCGAGTTCCGGAACCCGGTCGCCATCATCACGAAGAGCCATCTGGTGACCCGGGACATCGACGTGCTGGGGACGCTTGCCGGGTTCGGCGCGGCCGCCGTGGCGGTGTCGGTCACGAGCCTGCGCAACGAGGTGCAACGGGCGCTCGAGCCCCGGGCCGCGTCGCCTGCCCGGCGGCTGGACGCCATCCGGAAGATCGCCGACGCCGGGATCCCCGTGCGCGTCATGGTCGCACCGGTCATTCCGGGGCTGACCGACGAGGAGATCCCCGCGATCCTGGAGGCCGCGGCCGACGCCGGCGCCACCGCCGCCAGCTGGATCATGCTCCGCCTCCCTCACGGGGTGAAGGCGCTGTTCAGCGACTGGCTCGAGGCCCGGTTCCCGGACCGGAAGTCCCGGGTGCTGAACCGGGTCGAGGAGGTCCGGGACGGCCGGCTGAACGACCCCCGATTCGGCAGCCGCATGGCGGGGGAGGGCCCGTACGCCGACCAGCTCCGGCAGCTCTTCGAGGTCGCCCGCCGTCGTGCCGGCCTGGACGACGGTCCGACATCGCTGTCCACTGCGGCCTTCCGCCGTCCACCGCGCCGCCAACTATCCCTCTTCGACTCGACCGGGGACTAGCGGCGACCCGTCAGGGAACGGTGTGGTCGGTCGGGCTCTGGAACGGCTGCTCGCCCTCGGCCTGGCCGGCGCCGGTCCCCCGTTCGGGCTCGCCCGTCTCGCCGGCGCCGCTGTCCACGCCACGCACCACGTTCTGCGCCTTCGGACCCTTCGGCTCCTCGATGACGTCGAACTCGACCGTCTCTCCTTCGGCGAGCGTCTTGAAGCCGTGCCCTTCGATGGCGCTGTGGTGGACGAAGACATCGTCGCCGCCTTCACGCTCGATGAATCCATACCCCTTGGCGTCGGAGAACCACTTCACCTTGCCCGTGATCCGTGCCATGCCTGCCTGCCTCGCTCGGTGTGTCTCGGCCCGCGGAATCGGCGATTCGCGGGCGCGTGCGTGTCGTCACTGGATGCAGATGCAACGACCCTGCCGAAGCCGCCGGCCCGGGGGACAGCCGTCTGCTTTGCCTGGCCCCGAAGCCAGCAAAGAAAACGGAGAAGGCCGGAGACGGCTGAAGCCCCGCGTCAGCCGTCAGCCGTCAGCCGCCAGCCGCCAGCCGTCAGCCGTCAGCCGCCAGCCTAGATGATCGGCCGTCCGATGGACAGGATCCCGCCGATGATCAGGATCAGGGCGCCGGTGGATCCCAGGACGGCCACCCGGTGGCTCCGCTGCTCGGGTGGCCGTCGCTTGTTGATGGCCGAGGCCGCGTGGCCCGCACCCGCGGCCAGGACCATGAGGACGAGGTGGCCCCAGAGAGCCGGGTAGAAGACGTAGACGAACGTCAGGACGAGCCCGATCAGGAGCTGGAGGTCCATCAGCCCGACGAAGGCGCTCAGCAGGATCCGGCCGGGGCGGTCCCACTCCCGG
Source organism: uncultured Gemmatimonadaceae bacterium (assembly GCA_964391035.1). Taxonomy (GTDB): domain Bacteria; phylum Gemmatimonadota; class Gemmatimonadetes; order Longimicrobiales; family RSA9; genus JAWVYT01. The sequence continues at coordinate 7,656 of CAYMLW010000066.1, read as the reverse complement.
CTCCAGAACAGCGCCTGCAGCGAGTATCCCAGCGAGACCACGCCGGCGGTCAGCACGAGATAGCGGAGTCCCGAGTGGGCGTGGAACAGAATGACGGAGATATCCATGGTGTCCTGATTCGCTACGGGTTCTGGTTCGTTTTCCTCGTCGTTGGGTCGCCGGGTCAGTGGCCCGACGCGCCGCCGCCGATCGGGCTACCCGGCGGAGCCGCCGGGGTTTCCGGCCTCTCCCAGGGGGCGGCCGGGCGGTCGAGGAACCGCTGGATGTCGGCGGCCAGGCGCACCGCGTGGGCCCGGGCGGGCATGCTGCCGCGTTCGCCAGCCCGCTGGAGCCGGTCCCTCAGCCCTCGGAGCCGGAGCTCCGCGATGGACCGGACCTGGGGCATGGCCGCGCCGGCGGCCAGGGCCATGAGCTCCCGCACGACCACGTCCTGGACGACGCGGTTGACCTCGGCCTCGTATCCGGTTTCCGTCTCCGCTTCGAACGCCGCCGCTTCCAGCCTCTCGAGCACCTCGCCGAGACCGGGCAGCCCCGGCTCGAACGCCTCCTGCTCGACCAGCCGGGCGGCCCGCTGGGGGTGCAGGATCATGCCGACCGTGAGCTCCGCGGCCACCGCGGCCGGCGAGACGGGGTCGAAGGTGATCCCGGTGTACCGGTCGAAGAGCTCGCGGTGGGCCGGATAGCCGTACGGCCTGGGCGGGATGAGGTCGATGACGCCCCCGGGCACGGTGAGCGCCGACGGCGCGAGCGTGCTCAGCAGCGCCGACAGCGCCGCCCGCTGGTCCGCGGCGGGCACGCGTCGGAGCGGCACCTGGCCGTCCCCCCGCATGGCGTAGCTGTAGTACTTCCCGCCCAGGACCTTGGCGGCGGCCTCGACCTGGTACCGGTGGTGCAGGTACAGCGGCACCAGCGCCTCCTCGAGGGTGGCCAGCGGCAGACCCGTCCGGATGGCGTTCTCGCCGAACCGGGCCAGCGCCGCGGCCCGGACCTCCATCATCCGGTCCAGCTCGGCCGCCGCGTCGAGTCCGTTGTCCCAGAGGTGGGTGTGGGGGTGGGCGCTCCCGGCGGGCCGGGCGTCCTGGTCGCTCAGGAAGACGAGCCCCCGGTCCCGTGCCTCGTCGATGATCGCCTCGAGCGCCGCGGCCTCGTCCGTGCCCGCCGGGAAGTCGGAGTAACCGTAGCGGACCGTGACCCTGTCCCACTCGCCGATGCCGGTGTCGTACGCGGCCGACAGGTCGATCGCGCCGCTCTCATCCAGCCGGACGAGGGGGTGCGGGTAGTCCATGACCGAGGCCCGGTCCGACGTGCTGGCGATGTAGTTGTGGGCGAGCCCGATGGTGTGGCCGACCTCGTGGGCCGAGAGCTGCCGGATCCGGGCCAGCGCCATCTCCCGCATCGCGTCCGGCACGCCCGGCCCGCCGTACGGCGACAGCAGCCCCTCGGCCAGCAGGTAGTCCTGCCGGACCCGGAGCGAGCCCAGCAGCACGTGCCCCTTGATGATCTCCCCCGTCCGTGGGTCGGTCACCGAGCTGCCGTAGCTCCAGCCCCGGGTAGAGCGGTGCACCCAGTTGATCACGTTGTGGCGCACGTCCAGCGGGTCGGCCGTGTCGGGCAGCATCCGGACCTGGAACGCGTCGCGGTAGCCTGCGGCCTCGAACGCCTGGTTCCACCAGCTCGCTCCCTCGAGCAGCGCCGATCGCACCGGCTCCGGCACCCCCGGATCCAGGTAGTAGACGATCGGTTCCACGGCCTCGCTCACCGCGGCCTCCGGGTCCTTCTTCTCGAGCCGATGCCGGGCGATCCAGCGTCGGGCCATCGGTTCGCCCAGCGGCGCGGCGTAGTCCATCCACGTCACGCCGAAGAAGCCCGACCTGGGGTCCAGCTCCCGGGGCTCGTAGCCCGGTGGCGGCGAGGCCACGAACGAATGGCGCTGCCGGATCGTAACCGCTTCGGGCGACGGCGCCACCGACCGGATCCAGCCGCCCGCCGGCTCGCCGGCGAACGTCAGCATCACCTCGACTTCGGTGTTGCGCGGGAACGCCTTCGTGTTCTCCGCGTGGACCGCGCTCCGTTTCCCGTCCAGCGAGTATGTCCCCTGGCCGCTTCGCTTCAGCCGGTCCGCCACGCCGTGCACGTCCCGGAGCACGAAGTCGGTGGCATCCGCCAGCACGCGCCCGTCCGTCTCCGCCGCCACCTCGAAGCCCCAGAGCACCGACCGGGCGAATGCGTCCTCCACGGCCCGCCGCTCCGCCGGGTTGTCCGTCACGGCGCGGTAGTCGTAGTTCGGCTCGACCAGCAGCAGCTTGCGACCCACCCGCTCGAAGTACACGACCCGGGTCCGGCCGAGCTGGTTCCGGTCCAGCCCGATATCGTTGGACCCGATGCCGGACGCCAGCGAATGGACGTACAGGAACTCGGTGCCCATCTCCGGGACCTCGAGCCAGAGCTTCCCCTCGCCGCCGTCCCAGTAGAAGGGGAGGAAGCCGTCATGGCGCTCCAGGTCCCCCGTCTTCGACGCGATGCTCGGCAGCCCGTCGGATGGCGTGGGCCCGGTCGGCCCAAGCGTGGCGACACAGCCCGGCAGGACGAGGAGCAGGACGAGGACGAAGTGGCTCGGTCGCATGGTCGATGCCGTTCGAGTGAGTGGCCCCGGAGCGGATGGTTTGGTCGGGGGCGGTGAATATGTGGGCCAGGGGATCGCACGACAACCGGGACACACGGAGAACGGGGCACACGGAGAACGGGGCACACGGAGGCACGAAGGGACGGAGGCACCGAGGACAGGTTTCTTGGTCGGGCCGGGCAGGGCTGACGTGCCGGTGGGGGAGTCGGTTCGTCGTGCGGCGGGCTTCGCCCGGCTCGCTGCGGGGGACGTGGAGCTGATTCAGCCGGGGGCCGAGAAACGGCACGCAGGGGCCGGCATGGCCCGGCAACCAGTACCCCGTTGTCCGCTGTGCTCTCTGCGGTCCTCTGTCCTCTGTGTGACGCAGTTCGAGAGTTGCCTCGCCGGGAAGGCAGGCCCCCGCATCATGCCCGGCGAACTCGCCGGCTTCGTGTGGCTAGAAGGGCACGCCGACGCTCAGGTGTGCGGCCCAGGTGGGGTAGGGGGTCACGCCGAGGCCGGCGGGGAGGTGGTCGATCGAGCCGGCGACGCGGACCAGTGCCGGGCCGAGTCGGGTGCTGAGGCCGGCCACTCCGCCCACGGATCGTGCGGATCCGTCGACGCCCACGCCGCCCAGGTTGCCGGTGGTCGAGCCGAACAGGCCGCGGACCTCGACGAACGGCACCGTCCTCAGGGCGCCGCCTCCGAGGGGTCGCACCAGCCGGAGCCCGCCGCCGGCGCCGACGGCTGCGACATCGCCCTGGTCGGTGGGCAGCCACGACCCGCCGACGTGGCCCGTGAGGCAGAGCCCGAAGCCGCCGATCCGGGGTAGCGGGAGGGGGAGGGCGGCGGCGAACCGGCCGACGTGCGAGTCGGGGCCTTCGGAGAACACCAGGAATCGGTAGCCGACGCGCAGTTCCAGGTCGTTGGCGGAGGCCAGCGCGCCCTCGATGTCGGCGCCGGCGGAGAGCCCGGTCAGCCCGCCCCCGATTCCGTAGTGCACGACGCCCGCCCCGGCACGGACGGCGCCGGCGGCCGCGAGCCCGCACGTCTGGGCGGCCGCGGGACCGCCGAGGACGGCGCCGAGGAAGAGCGCGAGGCCTGCCGTGACTCTCATCGCACCCTCAGGATCGAGCCGCCGAGCGTGGCCGGCGGCGGGGCGCCATCGGATTCCACGTGCAGGACGCCCCGCCCGTCGGGCGGGATCCGGAAGAGGGCGTAGGCGGTGCCGCCCGGCCGAAGATCGATGGAGGTGCCGTCGTCGGCCCCGAGTCGGAGTGTGGTGAGGGGGTACTGTCCGATCTCGGTCGACTCGTACAGGGATCGCAGGTCCCAGCTCCGCTGCTCGAACCGTGGGTCCAGGCCCTCGACGAAGTCGTCGCCGTAGGCGGAGACGGTCCAGTCCTGCATCCACGCCAGCGGCTCGGCCGGCGCCAGCACGTCCCGCAGGTTGTCGAGTCCGCCGTCCCGGCTGTTCACGACGTCGAAGTAGAACGATTCATCGCCCCGGCCCGCTCGGTCCGCCGCGTACCGGAGGAAGGACCAGGTCGCGCCCCGGGTGGCCAGGCCGTCCGGGCCCATGAGCGATGCGGTGTCCGGGCGCAGGAGGTAGCTCCGGAAGTTGCCGAAGTTCCCGCCCATGTACTCGTTGAATGCCGCCACCGCACCGGGCCTCGCCCGCAGATCCTCGATCGTCAGGTTCTGGAGCGGCTCGAGCCCCGAAACGGCGTAGAAGAGCAGCTCTTCGGCCGCGTGACTCAGCCCCTCATTGAGCCACGTCTCCTCGAACGTCCTCGCGTTGTTGACGAAGAGGCGTCGGGACGCGTTGATCAGGTGCTGGAACTCGTGGCCGATCAGCGGGATCGCCAGGTACCGGACGTCCTGGACCGAGAAGCGGGGGCCGAACCGGCCCGTCGGGTCCGGCGAGACCAGGTAGAACATCTCGGCGTTGTTTCCCGCCGGGCACCCCTCGAGCCGCTGGGTGGACTCGTCGGGGAACAGGTCGCCGGACCAGAAGAACCCGATGGTGATGGACGAAGCATTCGTCGACGGGTTCAGCTCGTTCACCGCCCGGGTGAAGAAGAGGATCGAGCGACGGTTGAAGTCGATGTCCGTCGGTGTGCCGAAATGGTCGGTCTCCACCGGGTAGACCAGCGTGTCGAAGGTGATGCCGAAGTACCGGTAGTCGTCCGGCTGGAACGCGATCGGATTGTCCACGTCCGACACCACCACCGCCCGCTCCGAGACGTATTCGACCCGACCGGTCCGGATGTCCTCCTCGGTGCAGCTGATGGCCGTATTGTACTCGACCAGATCCCCCACCTCTGGCAGGACTTCGCGCCCGGTCGGCCCCGGATTCCGCGCCTCCGTCGGGGCTCCCGCCGCACCCGCGGCCGCCCGGCCCGGGCGGATCTTCGGCTCCAGCTCCCGGATCTCACGGGACCGGAGCCGGTCGTGGAACGCCCAGTCGATGGCCAGCTCGCCCCGGCGCAGCCGCGCGGCCACGCTCCCGGGCTCCGGCCCGAGGCCCGGATCGGGGAGGACGACCGGTGCGTGACCATGGAGCGACGCGCTGCTCTCGGCTCCGTCGAATCCGACGGCGTGGATGAGGATCGGCAGCTCGATCTCCGTGTCCTCGTTCCGCGGGGCCGCCCGGGCGAAGAAGGGGACGTAGAGGTACTCGCCGGCCGGCCCATCGGCCAGGCACAGTCCCTGGTTGCCTTCGCCGGCGACCTGGAGCACCTCGCCCTGCTCGAGGGCGGAGCCTGCCGCGTACAGGCAGGAGAAGAGCGACGCGCCGGGTCCGCTGACGTCGGTCCCGCAGGCGGTCAGCAGGATCGGGATCAGAGCCAGGGCTGCGCGCTTCATCGATCTCGACGGTCAGGCGGCCCGGCCGCCATCGAGAGCGGGCCGGGCCGCGTGGATAGGGTCGCCGTCGGCAAGATAGCGCCAGCGGCGACCCGGCGGTACCGGCTCTACCGCCGGACCACCACCCCGCCGTTGGTCGTCATGACCCGGATCCGGGGACCGCCGTCCCCGAGCCGTGTCCGGATGACCCGGTCGATCCGGCCCTGCACCATGATCGGAACGTCCAGCCGCATCCCGCCGTCGTCGTCCGGGCATCGACCTCCCCCTCGAGCTCCAGCAGGTCGATCCCGCCATTGTTGGCCTCGAGTCGCAACGCCGTGCTCCGGGGGACCCACAGCTCGAAGCTCACCGACCAGTGATCGCTGCGTCGGCTCCGTGGCCCCTCGGCCTCGATCACCCCCCGCGTCCGGATCTCGATCTCCCGGGCCAGCTCTCGCGGGTCGCCCCGCCGGCTGTTGGCCGGGGAGCGGAAAGGGTTGGATCGCCCGGGAGAGATGAACCTCGATTGCGGGGGATCGATCCGGGCACGACGATCCGGGCACGACGATCCGGGCACGACGATCCGGGCACGGCCGACCACCGGGTACGGTCCGGCCACCGGGCACGATCTCGGATTCCGGGCCGCCGGAATGCTACCGATCGAGATCCCGCCCGCCAGGCGGGGCCGATCTCGAAGCCGACGCAGCAGGCACCGGCGACACCGAGATCCTGCCCGCCCGGCGGCGCCGTCAGCCGTGGGCGTGGGGGTGGACTGTGAACCGTCAGCCGTTGACCGTCAGCCGTGAATCGTCAGTCGTGGCTGAGGAGACGTTTCAGCTCATCGGGAGAGAGGTCGGACGTGCTCTTCGAGCCGAGACGCCGTCCGGACCGGTTGGAGCGCCCGGGCTCCGGCCGCATGGCCGGGGCGCCGGCGTAGTCGAAGCCCTCGAGGGAGATCCGGGGCAGGGGATAGCCGAGGATGCGCTCGATGCTGCGGACGTGGCCGAGGTCCGCGGCGGTCATGAAGGTCACGGCATCGCCGGCGGAGCCCGCCCGGCCGGTGCGCCCGATCCGGTGGACGTAGTCCTCCGGATCCCGGGGCACGTCGTAGTTGACCACGTGGCTGATGCCCTCGATGTCGAGGCCCCGCTGGGCGACGTCGGTGGCCACCAGTACCCTGGCACGGCCCTCCGCGAAGGCGTCCATGGCGCTGCCCCGCTGCATCATGTTCCGGTCGCCGTGGATCACGTTCACGGCGATGCCGGCGGAGCGGAGCCGGTGGTAGAGCAGGTCCGCGCCGCGCTTGGTCCGCGTAAACACCAGGACCTGGTCCATCTCCGGGTCCTGCATCAGCTCGAGCAGCAGGTTCACCTTCTTGTCGGGCTTCACCGTGTAGACCACCTGCTCGACGGTCTCGGCCGCGGCGATGTCCGGCGTGACCTCGACCCACACCGGGTCCTTCTGGATCCGGGTCGCCAGGGCGTGCACCCCGTTCGGCATGGTGGCGCTGAACAGCAGCGTCTGCCGCTCCTTCGGGATCCGCGCCAGGATCCTCTCGATCTGCGGACGGAACCCCATGTCCAGCATCCGGTCGGCCTCGTCCAGGATCAGGACATCCACCTGTGACAGGTCGGCGTGTCCTTTCTCCACCAGGTCGATCAGGCGACCCGGCGTGGCCACCAGCAGGTCGAACCCCGCCCGCAGGTCCCGGATCTGGGGCTCGTACGGCACGCCGCCGTAAACCTCGCCCACGAACAGCTCGAGGTGCGACGTCAGATCCCGGGCGTCCTCCGCCACCTGCTGCGCCAGCTCCCGGGTCGGGCACACCACCAGGGTGTGCAGCCCTTCCCGGTCCTCCTGCCGCTCCAGTGTCGGGATCAGGAAGGCGCCGGTCTTGCCCGTCCCCGTCTGTGCGATCCCCACCAGGTCCCGACCCTCACGGGTGGGCGGAATCGCTTTCGACTGGATGGGCGTGGGCTGGGTCCAGCCCAGGTCTTCGATGGCGTGCAGGAGGCCGCGTGATGACGTCAGCTCAGCGAACGTCATTCTGGGAGCAGGTGTGATGATGGGAAGAACCGTCGTCTAGCGGTTGCGACGACGGCGAGCCCGGGCGTTCCGACGACGCGCGGCCGCAGCCTTGCGCTTCTTCGCCTCGCTTGGCTTCTCGTAGAACCGCTTCTTCTTCATGTCCTTGAACCGACCCGACC